>CAZQVZ010000193.1:0-10756 GCA_964596895.1 uncultured Myxococcaceae bacterium | reverse complement strand
GGAGGCGACGAGGGCCACGCAGAGCTGGGCCAGGCGCCCGGACATGCCCGGGATGCTACTGCAAGAGCTCGCGGTTTAGACGAGTCGATCCATGGCGAAGAGGGGGAGCTGCTCGCTCGTGGAGCGGCGGGGCTCGGGCAGGCGGGGGACGGCGGCCTCGTGCAGGGGGTGCAGGCCGTGGCGGGCGCAGGCGGCCTCGAATTGGGCGGTCAGGGCCTCCCGCTCTTCAGCGGAGGGCGGGCGCCGGCCGAGGATGCGGCGGAACCGCGTGGCGGACTCCGGGTAGGCCCGGGTCACCTGCGCGAGGAAGTTCTCCCGCTCCCCCGGCGCGAACTCCAGCAGCCGCATCCCCGCGAAGCGGGCGCCGGCGCGGGTGGCGCGCTGCACCAGGGCCTCCATGCCCAATTCCTCCTCTTCCAGTCCACAGAAGAGCGGCGAGATGACCAGGCCCACGGCCACGCCCGAGCGGGCCAGCGCCTCCATGGCGGCGAGCCGGCGCAGCGCGGAGGGCGCCCTGGGCTCCATCAGGCGGTTCACCTTCTCGTCCAGAGAGGCGATGGAGAAGGCCACGGTGACCCGGCCCTTCCGGGCGATCTCCTTGAGCAGGTCCGAGTCCCGGGCGATGAGCGAGGAGCGGGTGTTGATGCGCAGGTCCACGTCCTCCACCTTCGCCATGGCCTCCAGCAGGCCGCGGGTGATGCGGAAGTGCTCCTCCGCCTGCTGCCAGGGTTCGCTGGAGGTCCCGAGCACCACCTGCCGCTCGGCGAAGTCGTCCGCGCGGAGGTCCCGGGAGAAGGCCTCCACCGCGTTGGCCTTCACCCGGACCCGCTCTTCGAAGGCGCGCCAGTCCGCGTGCTCCTTCCGGTCCAGCCGCGCGTGGCAGAAGGTGCAGCCGAACTCGCAGCCTTCATAGGGGTTCACCGCCCAGTGCCAGGCGCCGCCCTGCGCCTCCACCGAGGCGCGCAGAAGGCTGCGGACCTTGAGGCTCACGTACTGCACCGGCCGCCCATTGCCGCCGAGCGAGCCCTGCGACGCTGCTGCGATGGTTCCGTTCATGTTGCCTCCTGGGACCGAAAACTTGACCACGCGTGACTTCAAGTGCCGTGACAACGTGGGCATGGTCACGTGTGGCGCAAGCGCGCGGCAAATCGCCTCTTTCCGCTAGTCGTCACTCCGCTGCCGAAGGGGGAGATCACGCCTGATTACGGGCGTTTTCGCTGTCCCGCGCGCGCCAGTCCCGGGGGCTGACACATGCCTTCAGACCGCCGTCTGGCGACGTTTTCTCGTGTCACACATGATTTTGCCGAATGGGCCGCAGCGGCGCTGGGGCCGGATTTCCGGGCGCCGGGCGCGCCTGGCCAGGCCGCGCGTCGCGTGACAAAAGCGGTGCGCCAACATGATCGAGACACCCGCATTCGAGTCTTTGTGGTGCGCCTCCACCTCGCCTGCGCGCAGGGCGCTCATCGCCACGCTGGGCCTGCCTTTCGGCTTCGAAGCGCCCGGCGTGGAGGAGGACGTGCCTTCGGGGACGGCCATCGAAGACACTGTGAAAATGCTCGCGCGTCGCAAGGCGCAGGCGGTGTTTCAACGTCACCCCGAAGGCCTGGTGGTGGGCGCAGACCAGCTGGTCGCGTTCGAGGGCGCGGCGCTCGGGAAGCCGAAGGACCGGGACGCGGCGCGCGCGCAGCTTCGGCGCCTGTCGGGCAGGACGCACCAGATCGTCACCGGGGTCTGTGTGCTCGCCCGGGGCTTCGAGCGCGTGTGGGCCGAAGTGACGCGGATGACGCTCTACCCGCTCTCAGATGACGAGGTGGAGCGGTACCTGGACTCCGGCGAGTGGGAGGGCTGCGCGGGCGCCTACCGGGTGGAGTCGCAGGGGCAGGCGCTCTTCTGCGAGATAGCTGGCGACCGCACCAACGTGCAGGGGCTGCCCATGGTCTCCCTGGTCGCGGCGCTGCGCGAGGCGGGGGTGCGGTTCTTTCGCTGAAGGCGCGCGGCTTGCTTTCACTGGCGCGCTGTTCTCCAATCCGAGTCGAATCAAGGAGCTTGCCAATGCGCGTTGCCCTCATCGCCGCTGCCTTCGCCGTCGCCTCCCTGCTCCCTCTGTCCGCCGTCGCCCAGGACCGGCAGCCCCCCGTGGACGAGGAGGGTGTGGAGCGGCCCCGGGTCGTCGAGGTCGAGCTCACCGAGCGGGGGCCCATCCCCAGCGTCATCAAGCTCGCTCACAATGAGCTCATCGAGCTGAGGCTCACCCGGAAGAGCGAAGGCGCCTGCGGAATGCTCCTCATCGAAGCGCGGGACGAAGCCATTGCCCTGCCGGTGGGGACCACCGTGACCCACCTCTTCCGCGCCCACGAGCGCGGCGGCCGGGTGCCGTTCGAATGTGGGATGGTCGGCTACTTCCTGATCGAGTAGCCCCTCCGGGAGGGCCTCCGGGGTCGCAAAAGTTTCATACCGCAAAGGATGCGGTGCGCTCGGGCGGCGCATCCTCACCGGTGGCCAGCAGGACTCGAGCAGTTTCAGGTGGTTGCGGGTGGAGCGCGCGGGTGGGGGGCTTGCAGGGTTCACCCACTGATGAAACGCACACGCGGCTTCACGCTCATCGAGATGATGGTGGTGGTGGGGATCGTGGGGATCCTGGTCGCCCTCAGCCTGGCGGCCTACGGCCGGATCGGCGAACAGGCGGCCCCCCAGAACGCGGTCCATGACTTCTACTCCGCGCTGCAGAAGGCGCGGTCCTCTGCCATGGGGCGCAACGCGCGCGTCTGGATGGTGGTCTACCCGAGCGTCAACCGGGAGGCGGAGTCCGGCAACGGCGCCTGGTTCATGCTCGAGGACCTGACGGGGGAGTTCGCGGACCCGGCCAGCACCTTCAGCTACGCCAACTTCGATCCCTCGGAGCCCTACCCCCCCGTGGGGAACGTGCGGCTCCTGGAGCGGAACTACCTGGATGACTATCCGAAGGCGAACGCGCGCTTCGGCGTCGCCACCGGCCACGCCGCGGTGACCTTCAAGGCCCCCTTCACCGCGCTCAACGGCGTGGGGGACGCTGCGCTGCGCACCTGCAGCTTCTGCTCGGGCAACGGCGCGCAGCGACGCGGTGCCATCGTGTTCGAAGGCAATGGCTCGGCCCGCTTCCTCGACGGAGACGGGAGCCCCGCCGCCGCCCCCGTCGTCGCCGCGGGGGTCGCCACTCCCGCCAGCCGCACCCACGCGCTCGCGCTGTCGGACGCCACCGGTACGGACCGCGGCTACCTCATCGCCATCTCCGGGCCCACGGGGTTCATCGGGTTCCATCAATGAAAAAGACGAAGACGCTCGACCGGCGCCGCCGCCAGCAGCGCGGCACCTCGCTCATCGAAGGCATGGCCGCCGCCGCGGTGCTCTTGATTGGCCTGCTCGGCGCGCTCCAGGCGCTGCTTCTGGCGAGCAAGCAGAACGCAGACGCAGACAAGCGCACCCGCGCCTCCGCGCTGCTGACCCAGACCCGGTCCTCGCTGGAGCTCTACGGGTGGGACCGCCTCAATGGCGCCGCCGGCCCCGCCGCCGAATGCCTGGACGCCTCCGGGTTCACCGGTCTGGTGGATCACCTGCCCACCAGCGGGTTGGGCAACACGGTGTCCTGCGTGGTGGATCTGGACGCGTTCGAGGCCTCCGCCCCGGCCGCGAACAGGCTGGTCCCCGGATACCGGGCGGAAGACTCGGTGACCTTCCGGCGGCTGGCGGTGGTGTTCCGGGATCCCGTCACGCCTGAGGACCGCGCCTTCCGCGAGGTCGCCGTGGTCATCGCCTGGCGGAATGCGTTGGGCGCGTTCTCCAATGTGACCTCGCTCGTGGGCCTGTACGACCCCGACCCCCTGACCGGCAATGAGACCAATGTCGAGATCTAGCGCGCGCCCCCGGGGGTTCACCCTGCTGGAGCTGATGGTGTCCGCGGTGGTGATGGCCATCGTGCTCGGCGGGATCGCCGCCACGTTCATCGCGACGCAGCAGGCCTACCAGCAGGAGTCGCAGGCCAAGCTCACCACCGAGAACGCCCGGCAGGCGAACAGCTTCCTGGACGGGCTGATCCGGCTGGCGGGGTATGGAATCGATCCGCGGTTCGCGTTCGACTTCACGGCGCCCAACGGGCTGGACAAGGACAACTTCCAGGTGACGGGGCTGACGCCGGTGCCCGGCCTGACCGCGGCCCAGCAGCCGGCCGTCATCACCGACGACCTCGCGTTCCGGTACCGGAACCCCGGCTTCCTGCGGCGTGGGTTCATCGACGGGAACGCGCTGAACCTGGTGGATACGGCGGAGACGCCAGACGACACGTTCGGGGTTCCGCTGCGTCAGAACCAGCCGCTGCTCGTCGCCTGCCGGGGGGGCTCCGAGTACGCGCTGGTCCGGGCGGGGGCCGCCGTGGGCGCCTCCGCCACCACGTCCGCGCTCGGGGAGTACGGGGCGCCCTTCGCCGCGCCCTTCAACCTCGCGGGGGCGCCGGCCTGCACCCGGGACGAAACGAACCCTGCCTACGTGATGCTGGTGCATGACGTCCGGGTGAGGATCATGAACCTGGAGGGGCGCCCGTTCCTCGTCGCCTTCAACAACCTCGACGATCCATTCGAAGATACGAACACCGACTTCGACCCCATCGCCGCGGACGTCGAGTCCTTCCAGGTGGCGTACATCATGAACCGGCCGGCCTCCGGAGGCCTCGCGGCGCCGGACCAGGCGGGGGGCAACGGCAACTGGATCATGGGTGACACCGGGGACCCGGATGGGACGCTGCCAGATCCTGCCCTGGCCTCTCCGCAGTACGGGATGTCCTATGAGGACCTGGCCCGCTTCAACGGGCACCCCGGCAACATCCGGGGGCTGCGGATGACGGTGGTGACCCGCTCGCCGCGGACGCCGGTGCGCAGCGCGCAGGAGCGCTTCACCGTGGAGAACATGGTGGTCCCCGCCAACCCGCCGTTCGACGGGTTCTACCGGTCCGCCACCTTCAGCGCGGTCCGGCTGTCCAACATGATGTCGCGCTCCTTCTTCACCCCCCCGCTTCGTGAGTCGGCGCTCGACCCGCGGGACCTCAACTTCTCCGGAGGCTAGCCCCGATGTCTCGCTCGAAGTCACATACGGCCCCCAGGGGCAGCGCGCTGCTCGTCGCCATGATCGCGCTGGCGGTGCTGATGATCCTGGTGGTGGGTGCCATCCAGTTCACCGGCACCAACCAGCAGGCGTCCATCGCCAAGAGCCAGGGTGACCGCACGTCGGCCTGCGCGGAGACGGCCCGCCGGTTCCTGTTGAGCCGGCTGCGCACCTTCAGCATGGGCCTGAGCGGCCTGACCCTGGTGCGCACCTCGCCGGACGCGAAGGAGACGGCGCACCGCTCCACCATGATGACCGGCCACTACGGCGACACGGCCGCGCAGCCCACCATCCAGGTGGTGTCCGCCTCCGACTTCGGCGCCTCACTGAGGCAGGTGCGGGATCTGGCCAACGCCGCGCCCGAGTCCAGCACGCTCGGCGGCCAGTACTACCGCGTGGTGATGGTCTGTAACGAGCCCGGCGGACGCGCCGCCGAAACCGAATTCGTCTTCCGGCACGGACTGTAGGGAGGGATGCCCATGAACCCGAAGATCTTCCTCGTCGTCCTCTCCCTGCTGGTGCCTGCCGCGGCGCTCGCGCAGACGCCCCCTGCCGGCGCGTGCTGCAGCGCGTCCACGTCGCGTCTGGACGAGCTGCTCAACCCCGTCTCCGGCGGCGACGAGCTGTTCTTCTCCCAGCCCACCGGCGCGCCGAACATCTCCTTCGTCATCGACAACTCCTGCTCCATGGTCCAGGACTGGCCGGTGCCATGGTGCTCGGGGAACAACCACTGCAACTGCCCCGCAATCGACGAGCTCGGGTACGACCCCATGGTGGTCTACGAGCCGGAGATCGCGAGCCTCGAGAACGAGACCTTCCACACGGACTGGTTTCGGACCAACGCGGTCTACGAAGTCCGGAACTACAGCAGCAGCGCGCTCTCCTACGGCCAGGACGTGACCCAGAGCCCCGGCGGGCACATTGCCAACTTCACCGGCGCGCGAAACAACCCCGACACCTACGCCACAGCGTGCAACGGCGCGCAGAACGCGAGCGCGCGCACCACCTGCCGGCAGTGCCTGGCCACCAAGGGCTACTTCATTGGGCGCTCCTCCAATCGCGGTGAATGGCGCGCCACCGGCAACTTCCTCAACCACTACTCGCCCCGGTACATCATGGCCCGCCGGGTGCTCAAGCAGGTGATCCGGGACGTCCAGTCGGTCCGGATGACGACGTCGGCGCTGAACCACGTGAGCGGAAGCGGGTCGAGCTACTCCTCCTCCTACGGGCCCCAGCTCCTCAGTCCGTGGAACCCCACCTGCTCCGAGGCGGACCCGTACAAGAACGCGGGAGCGTTCTTCGACAACCGGGAGGCGCTCATCCAGGACCTGGACGACAAGCTCCGGTTCCACGGCGGAACCCCGCTGGCCCGGAGCCTCTACGCGGCCGGGTACGGGTTCCAGATGAAGGCCTCCACGTCGTCCACGGACCACGTCTACCGCCAGTTCTTCGGGAGCACCTGGCAGTCCAGCATGGGCCTGTCGAACAGCACGCGGGACGCCCTCACCGAGAACCCCGACACCGGGCAGAAGGCGGTGTGCTTCGCGTGCACGTTCAACGCGATCATCCTGCTCTCGGACGGTGAGCCCACCATGAACGCGAACGAGACCACCGTTCCGGTCATTGGCTCGCCGCAGATCCCCCGGCCCGACTGCAACGGCAGCAACCAGTGCACGACCTCCGACCTGGATGAGGTGGCGCGCTGGCTGTGGAACAACGACCTGCGGCCCGAATTCGACGGCGTCCAGAAGGTCGCCACCTACACCATCGCCTTCGGCCTCTCCGACAACAGCTGGGGCCAGAAGCTCCTGCGCTACACGGCCCAGGAGGGCGGCGGCAGGTTCTTCCCCGCCAACAACACCAGCCAGCTCCGGCGGGCCATCCTCGACATCTTCGACGACATCAACTCCCGCAACATCGCCTTCTCCGCCGCGAACGTGGCCTCTTTGCAGGTGACCGGGGGAGAGCAGGCGGCGGTGGTGCCGCGCATGTCCCCCAGGCGGGACCAGACGTGGCTCGGCTACCTGTGGCGCTTCGGCCTGTTCAACGAATTCATCGAGGACGAGGACCGCAACGGCGACGGTGACAAGGACGACGTCTTCATCATCGACGCCAGCGGGCAGATCGTCGTCGAGGACCGCGCGGGCCAGTTCGTGCGGCAGACGTCGGGTGAAGGCGCCGAACCCTATTGGGAGGCGGGCGCGCGGCTGCGGGAGAAGCAGGGGAGCCAGGAGGGCTGGCAGGCCCGCAAGGTGTGGACGGTGCTGGACACCGCTGCGCCCTCGGGCAGCTTCACCTCTTCGGATCAGTTGGTGCAGTTCACCTCCGCGAACTGGCAGCAACTCAAGCCCTACCTGGGGATCAGCGGCACCCAGGCCTGCCCCACCGTGGTGGATCTGCTCACCGTGCAGCCCGGCGGGATCATGGAGTCTTTGGGGCTGGACCTCTCGACGGCGCTGTCGCTGTACGGGCTCGGGTCTGTGGTGGGAGATCTGCTCGCGCAGCGCAACCTGATGGACCAGATCTGCCACCGGGTGCTCATCGACTGGACCCTGGGTCGTGACCTCGGCGACGAGGATGGGGACGGCAACCGCACTGAGACGCGGCTGTCGGTCCTGGGAGACATCTTCCACTCGTCGCCTGTCACGGTGGATCCGCCGGTGGACAAGTTCCTGTGCGACCTCGGCCTGCACAACCAGTGCGTCCGGACGCTGTACTCGAACCGGCTCGGGGTCCCCCACACGCCGCTGGAAGACGCGAGCCTCCCCGCCACCTGCGGCCGTCCCGGCTACACCGGAGACGCCTACGACAAGTACCACCACGACAACCGCAGGCGGGAGAAGGTCATCCTCGTCGGCGCCAACGACGGCATGCTGCACGCGTTCCGCGACACCCGGGGCGTCGCCACGTGTGAGGACGGCGTGGAGCTCATCGAGTTCGAGCAGACCGGGCAGTCCGGGCACGAGGCCTGGGCGCTCGTTCCGCCGGACGCGCTCAGCCGCCTCCACCTCCAGATCAGCGAGGGTCACAAGTACTTCGTGGACGGGGACATCATGGTCCGCGACATCTGGGCGGACGTAGGCACGCCGGATTTGAGGAAGCAGCCGGACGAGTTCAAGACGGTGGCCATCGCCGCCATGGGGCGCGGCGGCACCCACTACTTCGCGGTCGAGGTGCTCTGGCAGGACGCAGGGAACACCCGGGTGGTCCGGGACCGCCCGCAGTTCCTGTGGATGTTCCCCCAGCCCTGCACCGACGAAGCGTCGCTCTTCGGCAAGACGCTGTACGCGCTGGCGCCCAAGCCGCCGCCGGTGGGTCCGGTGCTGCTCGAGAAGTGCGACTCCGTCAGTGAGGCCGAAGACACGAGCCCCACCTGCGGGACCGCCCGGTATGACAAGGGGACGGAGGAGCGCTGGGTGGCGATGCTCTCCGGCGGCTGGTCCCCCGGCAACGAGAAGGGCCGCGGCGTCTACATGGTGGACGCCTACCGCGGCGTGGCGAACACGGTCCGCAACGACAACCTCCTGTGGAAGTTCGACTACAACCCGAACGCCTCCGGGCACATGGATGACGCGCGCCGGCACATGACCCACAGCGTCGCCGCGCCCGTGTCGATGGTGGACTACGGCGCCAACCACCACGTGCGGCTGGACGGGTTCTTCGACACCGGCATCGTCGGAGACCTCGCAGGCCAGCTCTGGGTGTTCCGCTTCCACCAGCCCGGACAGCTCGAGGCAGCCACCGGGCTCGTCCGGAACTGGAGCGGCGGCCGCGCCTTCCAGCAGGACCTGCAGGGCGGGGACAGCGTGGACCGGCGGTGGCCCTTCTACGTGCCGGCCTCGGTGGGGTTGCAGCCGGACAACAACGCGCTCCGGGCGTACATCGGCACCGGCAACCGGTATGACCTGCTCTCGGAGCGCGCGGGGAGCTGTCGGTACGACGACCCGTTGGCGTGCGCCAAGTACGGCTGCGACGTCAACGTGAAGTCCACCATCACCAAGCGGACCCTCAACGTCACCGACGCGCACACGCACTGGGGCAACCAGACCTTCAACCACTCGCGGCAGGGGCAGACCAGCGCCAACGTCGCGGCCTGTGGCACGGTCACCGCGGCCATCGAGACCCACGACGTCGGCTGCGGCATCGGCTCGCTGCGGACGCCTGCGGCGGAGTGCAAGACCAACGCGGCCGGGGTCTACACCTGCGCGCGGACGGACATTGGCGTCATCAATACGGGGACGATGCGCGACACCGCCAACGCGGGCACGCTCGGCCAGCTCCACACCAATCGGTTCTACGGGGTCTGGGTCTATGGCCGGGATCCTGGCCGCATGTTCGAGGAACACCGGACCTCCACCGGGGACGACTGGCAGACCGCGAGGCAGTTCGACGAGGCCCGGCTGACGGATCGCCGGACCGGCAACGCGGGTGATCTGGTGGACGTCACCGCCACCACCTGCCTGCCTGACGGCGGGGCGTGCACCGGGAACCAGGCCACCTCCAGCAGCATGGGCTGGTTCTTCGAGTACCGGGATGCCTACTCGGGGGCCTCGGACCTCGAGAAGTCGCTCGCGCACAAGACGGCGTCGGGCGCCTCGCTCATCGCCTCCTGCGTGCTGTGGAACACGCTGTACCCGGAGCCGGTGGAGGGGCAGTGCTCGTCCGCGACCTCGCAGGCGCGCTTCCACCAGGCGGACTTCATCACCGGCGCGCCGAACTGCGCGTACTCGTTCAACGGGGAGCGGTTCCAGGAGCGCGGCGTGCTCGCCCCGCCGCCGGAGCCCGCCACCGCGGTGCAGTTCTCCAAGAAGACCGGTCAGATCCGCCACTCGTCGCTGATCGTCGAGCCGGGACAGGACCAGGCCACCACCGTCAGCGTCACCTCTGGCGAGGACGTGCTCCAGTCGATCTACGAGCTGCCGGTCTCCCGCGAGCTGCACGACTGCCGGCACAGCCCCAACGGCTGCAAGCCCACGGTGCCGTAGAGCGAACGGCTCCAGGCGCCCCGCACCTCCAGGCTGGAGGTGCGGGCACCCTCACCCCAGCCCTCTCCCAGAGGGGGCTTCTTCAGCGCGCGCGCAATTCGGCGAGGATCTCGTGCGCCACTTCGCGCGCCCGGGGCGCGTCTTCCGACTGGAAGCTGATGGCCGCGACCACCGGGTGCCCCCCGCCGCCGTAGCGCCCGGCGATCTGGGACAGGTCGTGGCGCCGCCACTGGGGGTGCCACGGGTTGGAGCCGATGGAGACCTTCGCCCGCTTGGGGCCCTTGCCCACCCACACCGTGTAGTGCGCGTCCGGGTACAGGTAGTAGGCGATGAACTTGTTCATCGAATCCAGGCCTTCATCCACCACGTCGAAGAAGACCACGTCGTCCTTCTTCTCGGCCTTCCCGCGCACCAGCTCGATGTTCCGCTGGTGCTTCTCCAAGAGCGCGGTGAAGGGCCTGGCCACGTAGTCCCGCCGGGCGATCTCCTCCAGCGGCAGCGACTGCATGTCGCGGATGACGGCGTGGATGGTGCCCGGCTCCTTCGCCGCCTCGAGCACCGTCATGATCTGCAGCGCCGGCTCCTTCAGCTCCACCGCCTGGGTGGGGCTCTCGAACTGCGCGCCGTCGATCAGCTCCGCC
>CAZQVZ010000192.1:0-10805 GCA_964596895.1 uncultured Myxococcaceae bacterium | reverse complement strand
CACCAAGAACTGGCGCTACCCCGGCTGGCGGGTGACCTGGACGGTGGGGCCGAAGTCCGTCATCGACGCGGTGAGCTCCGCGGGCTCGTTCCTCGACGGCGGCGGAAGCAGGCCGCTGCAGATGGCGGCGCTCCCGCTGTTGGAGGCCTCTCACGTGGAGGCGGAGACGCGCGCCACCCATGACGCCTTCCGGACCAAGCGGGACCGGCTGGTGAGCGGCCTGCAGCGGCTGGGCATCACCACCGACCGGCCGCCGGAGGGCACCTTCTACGTCTGGGGCAACCTCTCCAACCTGCCCGCGCCGCTCAGCGACGGGATGGGCCTGTTCAACGCCGCGCTGCAGGAGAAGGTCATCACCGTCCCCGGCGAGTTCTTCGACATCAACCCGGGCAAGCGGCGGATGCGGCGCCCGGGTGCGCGCTTCAACCGCTACACGCGCTTCTCCTTCGGGCCTTCGCAAGAGGCGCTCGAATTGGCGCTGTCGCGGTTGGAGGAACTGGTCCAACGAACATCTCAGTGACAGACCGGCTGATACTCGATTGCGATGGTCGAGCCGGGTGGCGGGACGTAGGCACCCGGAAAGTGTACCCATTGGTCGCTGGCGTCATACTCCCAGACAACCGCTCCTTGCCCGTTGACGTTCGACAGGGTGGAACCATCAACCCTCACGACAAGTTGCTGCGACAGGTCCGGGACCGAACTGACGGGAAAGCTGCGATGTCCCTCCTGAATCTTCAGGGCAAGCTGATTGAAGCTGGATTGCCAGTTTGGTTGACAGACACAGCCCTCTTCCGTGAAGCCTCCGGTGAGGGAAGCAAGCTCAGTCAGCCGTCCACCGATATCGGTGTTGGGACCGCAGACGGTCGTGGAATCGAAACGGGAGACCGCGCTGAAGGATACGAGGTCTTTGCGTCCGTGCTTCGCGTTGACGAAGGCATCCAAATAGAACGACACCGGCCACTGACCGAATGGACCCGCGGATCCGCCGAGGAACAGTGACTTTGGACCCGACAGATCGCCTACCTGACTGAATGACACCACGACGAAACTGGCATCAGGCCTCAGAAAACCAGAATTCGCCTGACCAACCAGTGGAGGCATGACCGCTTGGCGAACTGCCTCGAAGATGACACCGCCATTGGTGCAGGCGTATTGAGTGGTCGATTGAGTTGCAGCCCTGAGCAGCGAGTCCTGCAACTTCGCGTTGGGATTGAGAGTTGTACCAGTGATGAACCTCTCGGAGTGGCTGAAGCCGGGCCTGAGCTCTCCCAAGGGGAGGTCACAGTCCGGATTCGGCTGCCCATTGCTGCTGCCTCCTGGAGTCCGGTAGCTCTGCGTCATCCCAATGTGAAAGTCGATGCCGCGCGCAACGAGCTCGTCATGGAAATCTCCTACGGTTGTCTGGAGTGCAGGCAGGGCTGTCCCGGCGTCACACGCGTCAAACTGCTCGATGACAAAGAGCACGTCCACCATCGGGACGGCTGGCTGCTGGTGCACATCGATCCGGGTCCCGGCGGGGGCTCCCTCGCCCACCACGGGCAGCGTGTACGCCATGTTCCGGTTGGACTCAGTGACCAGAACCGTGACCGAGCCAGAGTCCGGGCCGTCGTCGATTGGCCAGTACCGGACGTCGAAGGTCCACGGCGTCGGAGAAGGGCTCAACAGAACGCCGCCAACCGGTATGGGTGGAGGCTGATGCAGCTCAAACTCGGGGCACGGCGCCGGCCCCGGGCACGCAGCTCCGCTTCCACCTGGCAGGCCGGCGGCGCCAGAGACCTCGAGTCCGGCCAGGGTCACGTCTGCAGTGCACTGGTTGTAGACCTTGAAAGTCCGCACCTGGGACGCACACCCCGTTTTCACGCTGCCGAAGTCGTGTGCCGGCGGGCTGATGATGAGACACCCGCTGCCGAGATGCCCGGAGAGCTCCACGCGGGTCACGGGGGCCTGGGGCGCTGACGCCTCGAAGCTGACCGCCCCTTGAATGGACGTGAAGGTCGTTGGCGGTTCGACGCTGGCGTCCAGTTTCACGCGAACCTGCTTCGACTCACCCGGACCCAACTCCAGCCTCTCCGCCGCATCCAGCAGCACGAACTGGGCCGCCGTCCCCCGCTCCAACTCCAGGGTGGAGAACAGGCAGACCTCCTCCGGCAGCGTCCCCATGTTCCGCAGGGTGAAGGAGAGCTCGCTGCCTGCGGGAGGCTGGACAATGCCGAACGGAAGCGACGTGGGAGACACTGAGTAGAGACAGGGCGGAAGCTCGACTGCGTCCGCGACCACCTTCACCTCGACGACCGGTTCATCCAGGTCGTTGGAGAACACGCGGATGGTCGCCTCTTTTCGCCCGGTGCTTTGCGGGACGACGCGGACGCTGACCGGCAACGTCTCGCGTCCCACCACGGCGGGGATGCCGAACTCCGGGTTGTAACCGGTGAGCGGGTCGACAGTGAACTCGTCGGCTTCCGTGCCCGGACCTGCGACAAGCTCGAAGTACGAGCCGCCCGAGCCTCCGAGGTGGAGGTTGGCGACCGGGTCTTCGTTGGGCGCGGGCGCTCCGAGGTTCCGGACGTAGAAGCGGCGGGTCTGGAACGGCTGGTGGTCCGCGCTCGGGATGAAGGCCACCTTCCCGAAGCTGATGGCGGAAGGCTCCACCTGGATGTCCGGGCCAGCACCGAAGACCTCGAGCTGCACTGCGCCAGACGGCTGCTTCGGGAGGTCCGTCGTGAACGTCGCTTGGGACGCGTGCAGACCTGGCACTTGTGGCTGGCACAAGACCTCACTGGTGGCCGTTCCGCCGGCCGGCACCGTCAGGGCGCCTGGCCCGCCTTCGAGGCTGAAGTGCTCGGAGCTGATGGCACTCAGGGTCACCAGCGCGTCGCGGTAGCCCACGTTGCTGAACGCGATCTCCACAGACTCATGAAGGCCAACAGGCACGTATCCGCAGTCAACCGCAGGCGTCCACGTCAGCACCTGGTCGACCCCGCTACCAAGCATGCTCACCGTGACATCGGGGCAGTCGTTGGCCGCGCGAACCTTGAGGTGGCCGAAGTACGGACGCACGTCGGTGGGCGCGAAGTCGACAGGGACGCGCAGGGACGCTTCCGCCGGCAGCAGGTGCTCTCCCGGAACCACCCCGTCAGCCAATGAGAACGCCAGATGCGCGTCCGAAGAGCTTTCGAAGGCGCCCAGGCTGGCCTTTGCGGGCTCAAGCGTAGGGTTGGTGAGCACGAGCTCCAGCCGCCTGCTTTCCCCGAGCGCCACCGCACCGAAATTGAGTTCGCCAGGTACATCGCATACGTGGTCGATGCCTCGTCCTCTCAACTGGATGGTCGCGCTGCGCTCCGCCTCGCGCGTGTTGCCGAAGTTCACGCGGATGGTTGCCGCGTAATCTTCGAAGCGCTCCGGCCTTGCCTCGTCGGCCCCCGGCGGGTGGAAAGTGACGACCCACGCCACCTCGCTTCCCGGAGCCACGCGTCGCTCCCCCGCCTCGATTCGGAACACGCTGGCGCCTGGTTCTGCTTCTGACGCGGACCTTTCGAACCCAAAGCCCTCGACTGCCAGAAATTCTCGCCCTGAGTTCCGGACCGTCACGACCGCTGACTTCGAAGCCCCGAAGGGCACCGAGCCGAAGTCGAGGGTCACCTCCAGCGACGCCTCCTGCGAGTCGCCGACGGACAGGGTGGGGATGGCGTGGCTGGCGACGGTGCCACCTCCGCAATCACAGCCCGCGACGATTGACGCGGCGAGGATGAAGACCCACCGATGCCCGCGATTCATGAGCGCCATGGTGCCTCCAAAGCAGAAGAGGAGGACGGCGTGGCCCTCACGCCGTCCTCTCAAGTGTCCGAAGAGCTAGAAGATGAAGCCTTCGAAGCACCCTGCTTCGGCGGTCATCACTGCATGCGGGAAGGTCGGCACGTCAGCGAGGTCACCGAACCACTGATATTCGATGTCCCCAGAACCATCGTGCGCCGGATAGGAGGGCGCGAAGCAACCGCCCTTGCTTGACCACACGTGGCTCGGCCCCTGGGTGTACCCAAGTCCAAACGACTGGAGTCCCAGGAAGAAGCCGCTCCAGCCCGGGACAGGCGCAGTGAACGCGTACTCGTACCAGTGGTCCGTTCGCGCAGGCGTACTCAGACCCTCCTGTACCGTGGCCATGTGCCCCAGCGGGGAGGCGATGGCAACCATTTGGACCGTGCAGTCCATCGGATGAGGAAAACCGAGCGTCTGCCCTGCCTTGAGGTCGATGAAGGCGCAAACCGTGGTGCCCGTGACGGTGGTGGCGGGGCTTCCGGTGGCGACATGGCCAGTGACGTCCACCATGATCCGCTCAAGGTTTGTCTCGACGAGCCCCATGGGCCGGAACTCGAAACCGCGGATGGCCATCTGCTGGAAGGGAATGGTGCTGGTACCGGTGTTGCTGTAGGTGTTCAACTGACTGCAAGCCGTGTCTGTATCGCCATTGCAGACGCTGGTTCGTCGATAGAGGCGAGTGCCCAGAAAGTCCGCCTGGATGAACGAGACGTACACGCCGAACTCGAATCCGGTCGCAGTCGCAGTCGGCTCGCCGAGTTCGGCGGTTGCGGTCCAGGTCAGTTCACCCGTCGATGAGTTGTACGCACCAGAGGAAACCTCAATGCGCACCACGTCCGGCTTGTAGGAAGCCTGAGGGCGGAAGTTCGCGTAGTAGCCCGTCAGGACGACCTCGTTCTGCAACATCCCGCGCTCGAGCTGCACGGTGAAGTTGCGACTGCAGACCCCGAGCCCGTCGCAGATGATTTCCACGGCCGAGCCGTAGCGAACGGCGTTTGAAGTGCCGATGTAGAGATCCCCGTAACTGTCGTTCGCAGACGCTGTTGCTCCAACGAGAACGACGATGCTGCCGAGCAGTGCCCGCCTCACCTTCATCCTCTGCATGATCTGCTTCTCCTTCGTCAGCGCGGACTCTTTCGGCCCGATCCGTGCGGCAGGGGGAACGTTGCCAGCCCCCCCCCCTGGATGTCAATGCCTTGTCCGTAAATCCATGCTTCCGTGACACCCAAACCGAAAGGAACCGCCTGGGCTGGACCCGTTCATGTGCCGCGGGCGCCAAACCTCAGGTTCTATGGGATCCGATGCGCGCAATGCCGCTCATCCGTCATCCGGCACGAGAACCGCGTCGCGAAAGCGGCGTCAGCGGGTCGCTGAGGCCCGTGGCAGCCCGAGCTTCTCCATCCGGCTCTGCAGCGTGGACGGCTTGAGCCCCAGAAGCTCCGCCGCGCCGCCCTTGCCGTAGATGCGCCCGCCGGTCAGCGACAGCACGTGGCGGATGTGGTCGCGCTGCACCTCGTCCAGGGTCCGCACCCGGCCTCCGGTGAGCGCCCGAACGTCCTGCCCGTTCACCCCGGCGGCGCGCGCGGTCACGTCCACGACCTCCGCGCGCGCGCTCCGCTCCGGCAGGTCCAGGACGTCCGGCCCCAGCGTCTTGCCGGTGGAGAGAATCGTCGCCCGCTCCAGCACGTTGGCGAGCTCCCGGATGTTGCCGGGCCAGCCGTAGCGCGCGAGGTGTGAGAGCCCCTCCCGCGTCACCCGCATCCCGCTTCGGCCGGTGCGCCGCGCCTGCTGCTCGAGCAGCACCTGACACAGGGACCCCAGATCCTCGAGCCGCTCGCGCAAGGGCGGCAGCCGCAGCGGGAACACGTTGAGCCGGTAGTAGAGGTCTTCGCGGAAGGCGCGCGCGCGGATGGCCTCTTCGAGGTCCACGTGCGTGGCGGCGAGGATGCGCACGTCCACCTTCACCGTCCTGTCGCTCCCCACCGACTCGAAGCTGCCCTCTTGCAGGACGCGCAGGAGCTTGGCCTGCAGCTCCATGGGCAGCTCCCCAATCTCGTCGAGGAAGAGCGTGCCGCCGTTGGCCATCTGGAAGCGGCCGGGCCTGCTCCCGGTGGCGCCGGTGAACGCGCCCTTCACGTGGCCGAAGAGCTCCGACTCGAGGAGCCCCGCTGGAATGGCCGCGCAGTTGAGGGTGATGAACGGGTGCTCCTTGCGCGCGCTCCACTCGTGCACCGCGCGGGCGAGCCGCTCCTTCCCGGTGCCGGTGTCTCCGAGGATGAGCACCGGGGTGTCCGTCTGCGCCACCTGCCTCGCGCGGAAGGCCAGCGTCCGCACCGAAGGTGAGCGGCTCGTCTCCAGCACCACGCCTTCGCCACCGGCGAGCTCCTCCTCGAGCAGCTTGGCGCGCGCGTGGTCCTGCTCGTGCAACCGCTCGAGCGCTACCCTCTGCCCCGCGTTCTGCATGGCGATGGCGAGCAGCTGCCCATACACCTCCATCAGCTCCACCACCGGCTGCGGGTAGGTCTCGCAGACCGCGCGGTCGAGGGTGAGCACGCCCAGGGCCCTATCCCCCGCGTACAGGGGCACCACCATGCAGGCGTGGCCGGGCGGGAAGTCCAGCACGTGGTCGAACGGGTCGCCGTCGCCGTGGGTGTGGTCGGTCTCGGTGAAGGCGCGCGCGCGGCGGGTCTGCAGCGCCTCGCGGACGGTGGGGAAGTCCTTCAGGGAGATGGTGTGGCCCGCGAGCCGGTCATCCGCGAGCTTCCCGCGCGCCGCCTGCACCACCAGCTCCGAGTCCTTGAGCAGGAACACGGTCGCGAGGTCGAACGGCGCGACGCGGGAGAGCCAGTCGAGGCCGCGGCGCAGGAGGTCCTGAACCGTGTCCTCCCTGGCGGCCAGCTGGACGAGCTCGCGCAGGTCCTCGGTGAGGTCCAGCGGGGCGGTGGGGACGGACAGGGACATGGCCCCATGCATAACCGCCGGCACCGAAATATCAATGCCGCCCTTCACCGGCATTTCGGTGCATTCACCGTCCGGGCGGTGCAAAGGGGGCCGTCAGGCGTCTCTTCAGAGGAGGAATCGGCTGGCACGGACGCTGCTATCGGTATCTCCGCAAGGCAGCACCAGGTCACCCAAACCGCTTCAACCAAGGAGTCACCACATGATCAACATTGGCCAGAAGTTCCCCGACTTCAACCTCAAGGCCGTGGTCCCCGGGCCCGTGGACAAGATTGAGCAGGGCAAGGAGTTCAAGGACATCAGCCTCACCAGCAACAAGGGCAAGTGGCAGGTGATGTTCTTCTGGCCCATGGACTTCACGTTCATCTGCCCGACGGAGATCGCGGAGTTCGGCAAGCGCTCCCGGGACTTCAAGGACCGCGACGCGGAGATCCTCGGCTTCTCCACCGACACCCACTTCGTGCACCTCGCCTGGCGGCGTGACCACGAGGACCTGCGCAACCTCTCCTTCCCGATGGTGGCGGACACCCGGCGGGACCTGTCGCAGGCGCTGGACATCCTCCACGCGGACGGCGTGCCCTACCGGGCGACGTTCATCGTCGACCCGGACGGCATCATCCGCTGGGTCCAGGTGAACGACCTGTCGGTGGGCCGGAACGTGGACGAGGTCCTGCGCGTGCTCGACGGCCTGCAGACCGACGAGCTCTGCCCGTGCAACTGGAAGAAGGGCGAGCAGACGCTGGGAGCGGCGTAGGCATGCAGAACCTCGACGCCCTGCGCGACGTCTTCCCGGACGCCGCGCGTGACATCAAGCTGAACCTCCAGGCCGTGCTCACCAACGGCACGCCGTCCTTGAACGACGCGCAGCGCTGGGGCGTGGCCCTGGCGTGTGCGTACGCGGCCCGGAATGAGCGGCTTCGGGACGCGCTGGTCGCGGACCAGTCGGCGGGCGCCGAGGTGCTGGAGGACGCGAAGGCGGCCGCGGTGCTGATGGGGATGAACAACGTCTACTACCGGTTCCGCCACATGATCGGGAAGGAGTCGTACACCCAGAAGCCCGCGCGGCTGCGCATGCAGCGGCTGGCGCAGGTGGCCACCAACAAGGCGGACTTCGAGCTGTTCTGCCTCGCGGTGAGCGCCATCAACGGCTGCGAGATGTGCCTGCAGGCGCACGAGAAGGTCGTGCTCGACGGCGGGCTGACCGAGGAGCACGTGCACGACGCGGTGCGGATTGCCGCGGTGGTGAACGCAGCGGCGGTCGCGCTGGAAGTCTGACGGGCAGCAGAAGCACAGGAAGCATCATGCGGGGCGCGCCCTTTCTACGGAGGGGGTGCGCCCCGATTCTTTTCGTCGTGATCTGCTGCTGCTCGAATACGGCCTGATGCAGCTCGTGAAACTGCCGCAGACGCGGGCAGCCCGGCTCGACGAGCTGCTCGGTGGAGTCCACCTCATCGAGCGTCCAGAAGTCGTCCGGGCTCTGGTACCCGAGCAGACGCTCACCGTCCGTCTTCACGTCCAGCAAGGTCTCCCTGTCGATGCCGAGCCGCTCCAGAATGGGCTTCTCGATGACGATCCCCAGGCTGCTCCCGATGGCTGAGAGCGTACGAACGCATGACCAGCGTCCGTCCTTCGCGCCAGGCGGCGCCTGTTCATTGCGCTGCGTCCAGGTGCAGCGTCATCGGCACCGGGTCCCCGAGCAGCTCCGACAAGTCCAGCGCGTCCATCAGCGCATGTCCGTGCAGGTCGTTGTTGAAGTACACCCAGGCGTGCCGCGGCTCCGCCTTCAGCTCGCGCGCGAACCTGCGCAGGCCGGTCTTGCCATAGCGCCCCTGGTACTTGCCGGTCGCGCCGTGGAAGCGGATGTACCGGAACCCGCCGGTCACGCGCGGCGGTCTCTTGCGGACGATGTCGTGCTCGCAGAACGCCGCCTTGTGCGCGTCCAGCACGTCGCAGACCTCGTCCGTGTACCAATCGTCGGAGCGGAACTCGACGACGTGGCGGGGCTTCTTCGGCAGCGCGGCCAGGAACCGGTCCAGCCTCGCCGGGTCCGCCTTGTTCATCTGCGGCGGCAACTGCCACAACACCGGCCCCAGCTTCGGTCCGAGCCCATCCACCACCTCGAAGAACCTGTCGATGCCCTCGCCGGTCTCCAATAGCCGCTTCATGTGCGTGAGGAACCGGCTCCCCTTCACCGCGAACATGAACCCGCGGGGCGAGCCCTTCCGCCAGCCCTCCACCGCCTCTCGCTTCGGCAGCCGGTAGAAGGTGTTGTTGAGCTCCACGGTGGAGAAGACCTTCGCGTAGTGCGCAAGCCAGGCCCGCTGCGGCGCGCCCGCATAGAAGATGCGCGCCCAGTGCGCGTAGACGAAGCCGGAGGTGCCCAGGTGGACCGGCATCTTCCCCTCTCCTCAGTGTGGCGGTGGAGGCGGCGGCGGCGACCGGCGATCGTCGTCGAGCCGCCCCCGGATGAGCTCCGTCTCCCCCTCCACCTTGCTCTTCTCGCGGCGCACCAGCGACTGAAGCTCGTCCACGCTCCAGAAGAGGACGCGGAAGAACGCCGCCACCACCGTCACCAGGATGGACGCGAAGAACCACTCCAGAAGGCGCGTCCCCAAGCCCCACTCCACCGCCACGTGGATGGGGTAGGTCCCGGTGAGCGGCACCAGCGCGAAGGCCAGGTAGTGGGACACGCAGTAGGGGCACGAGACGAGGTAGCCCGCCCACGTCTGCTGCCCGCCGAGCCGCTCGCGCAGGGGCGCGAAGATCCGCTCCTTGGCGATGGTGTGGCTCATCCCCATCACCACCGCGGACACGAGCACGAGCTGCAAGAGCACCGGTTCTCCCTCCCTCCGGCTCAAGGTCCGCACCCCAAACGTCGGCCGCAAATCGGTTCCCGCTCGCCTGCTCGCCGTGAGGATGTTCAAAGGAATACAGCCGCAGCGTCCTCACCCCGCGGGGTGAGCAGGCGGGGGCGCAGGTCTTGCGGATGGAAAGTTCCCTCGGATACAAGCCTTCGCACTCCGCATGCGAAACGACCTCCAGATTGGCGGCAGCGGCAAGGCGAGCGGCCTGGTGGACGTACTCGACCGGGTCCTGGACAAGGGCCTGGTTGTCGCAGGCGACATCAAGGTGTCGCTGGCGGAAGTCGAGCTTCTGACCATCCGGATCCGCCTGATCGTGTGCTCACTCGATAAGGCCCAGGAGATCGGGCTCGACTGGTGGCGGTACGACCACTACCTCACCCCCGGGCGCCAGCAGCAGAACCAGCTCGAGGCCGACGAACTTCGCCGCCAGGTCAAGCTGCTGGAGGCGAAGGTCGCTGAACTTCAGGAACCCGCCCCCCGCCGGAGCTTGAAGGCTGGGAAGCGGAAGAACGCTGTCCGACGCAAGCCGTCCAACAGGGAGTAACGCCAGATGCCGGTTGAGAGAGCCCCAGGTGGAAGCAGTCTGATCGACGTTCTCGATCGCGTGCTCGACAAGGGCATCGTGATCGACGCGTGGTTGCGCGTCTCCCTCGTCGGCATCGACCTGATCACGGTCGAAGCGCGCGTGGTGGTCGCCTCCATCGACACGTACCTCAAGTACTCGGAGGCCGTTGGCCAGACCGCGGGCCCGGCGCAGCGCGCGCCGGCGGAGCTGGTGGCGCAGACGGAGCTGGACCAGGAGCTCACCTCCAAGTCCAAGTCCAAGCCCCGCGCCCGCGCCCCTTCGCGCCGTAACACCTAGCCATTCTCTGGCCCTCGCCCTCCCAACGCGCCGTGCGCCCGGCCCGCCTCGTGGAGAAGTCCGGTGCCCTCGTGGGCGCCGACGTCAGGTTGTCCCTGACGGAGCTGCTGCTCCGCACGGACGAGCTGTCGGTGTGTGCCCAGCACTGTCTCGAGTGGCTGGCGACGCACGCCGGCGTGGAGCGCGCCGTGTGCTCCGCGCTGGACGAAGAGGGCAAGCGGCTTCTGGGCACGGCCTCGGTGGGCCTGTCCCCCATGCAGGTGGCGGAGTTCTGGGTGGAGGTGGAGGAGCGCTCCAACCCGCTCATC
>CAZQVZ010000191.1:0-10846 GCA_964596895.1 uncultured Myxococcaceae bacterium | reverse complement strand
CTTCGGCCCCACCGTCCAGGTCACCCGCCAGCCGGGGTAGCGCCAGTTCTTGGTGAGCCCGTCGAAGAGCACCACCGGGTCCTTGTCCACATCCTCCACGTACCGCGCCGCGCTCTCCGTCGGCAGCGCGCCGGGCCGGCCGGTCCAGACGTAGTGCGTGTAGAACTCGTCGATGAGCAGCGTGCAGTCCAGCTCGCGCGCGGTCTCCACCCAGCGGGCCAGTTCCTCGCCGCGGATGTGTTTGCCGGTGGGGTTGCACGGGTTGGAGAAGAGCAGCGCGCAGAGGCCTCTGCCCTGGATCTCCCGGCGCAGCTCTTCGACGGAGAAGGCGTAGCCGCGCTCACCCTCCAGCAGGATGGGGATGGCGGTGAAGGCCTTGAAGATGTCCAGGAGCTCTTCGTACGCGGTGTAGTCCGGCAGGAAGTGCCCGAGGTTCACCACACCCAAAGACGCGGCCGCGCGGGTGAGCGCCGCCCGCCCACCGCCGGAGACCGCCACGTTCTCCGCGGTGTACTGCGACGGCATCCCGCGGCGGTACAGCCGGTTGTAATGCGCGGCGATGGCCTCCCGCAGCTCCCACACGCCGGCGACCGGCGCGTACTCGAGGTCGTCCACCTCGATGGAGACCTTCGACACCCGCTCCGGCGCGCCGGGCAGGGGGCCAATCTCCGGCTGACCCTGGCCGAGGTTGCACCAGTCGGGATCTCCCTGGCGGAAGCCGCGGCGGGAGGCCTCGGTGGTGACGAAGATGACGCCGGTGCGGGGGACGTTGCGGAACGCAGGGATGGTGCTCAAGAGGACCGGGATCCAACCACGCGCTCTCGGCTCCCGCCACGATTCACGGGCTACAGCTTGCGGCGGCTGAGCGCGCCCAACAGCGCGCCGAGCTCCTCCTTGCAGGCGAGCGGCCCCGTGTCGGGCAAGAGCGCGAGATGACGTCTGGCCCGCGCGGTGGCCCTGTCGATGAGCCCGAGCGTCACCGTCGCGGCCCCGGTCCTCCGCACCACCTCGCGCGCGCGGGTCACCCGCATGGGGTTGGGGTCCTGGTGGAGCGTGTCGAGCAACCAGCGGTCCGCTTCGCTCGCGCGGCGGTGCGCCACCACCAGCGGCAAGGTCCGCTTGCCCTCCACCAGGTCCGCGCTCCCGGACTTGCCGGCCACCTCCTCGTTGCCGAAGACGCCGAGCAGGTCATCCCGGAGCTGGTACGCCACCCCTGCCGCCCGGCCGATGCGCCCGAGCGCCTCGACGAGCTCACCGCTCCCGCCCGCCCACAAGGCGCCCACCTGCAGCGGCGCGGCGAGGCTGTAGTTGGCCGTCTTCAGCCGCGCCACCCGCAGGGTCTGCAGCGGCGTCACCTCCGCCAAAGCGCGACCCGCGAGGTCGATGTCCAGGTACTGCCCCACGGCGGTGTGCCGGCACACCCTCAGCATGAAGCGCGTGGTCAGGGCTGCGTGCGGTGAAGACGCGGTCAGCATCAGCTCCACCGCGCGGGCGAAGAGGTGGTCACCGGCGACGACGGCGAGATCGTTGCCGCGCATCCCGCCGCCCAGCAGCCGCTGCAGGGTCGGGCCGCCGCGGCGGGTGTCGGCGCGGTCCGCCACGTCGTCATGGATGAGCATGAACGCGTGCAACAGCTCCAGGCCGGCGGCGAGCTGCAGGAGCCCGTCATCAGGCGCGGGCCTTCCACCCGCCAGCCGGAACCCGAGCCGCAACAGCCGCGGACGCAGCCGCTTCCCCGGCCGCAACGCCAGGTCCGCCACCGCCCTCTGCGCCCGCGCCCAACGCCCATCCAGCCCCGCTTCGTCCCTGGGCCCCAGGTGAACGGCGAGCTGCGCCTGCAGCGCCTGCAGCCACGCGGCGTCGTCCTCTGCGTCCTGACCGCGAGCATCCGCCTGGGCGTGCGACCGGGCCTGCGCCGCCGTCACTGGCACGCCCCTGTCCGCTCGAGCAGCGCGGAGGCCGCCGTCTTCCAGCCTTCGGCGTCCAACGGGAAGCGCGCCGCGCTCTCGGCGTGCGCGTCCGCCACTGCCTGGGCCAGGGCGCGCGCCTTCGGGCAGTCACCCTCGGAGAGGAGGAACTCTGCGTAGAAGAGCTGGTTGCCGGGGAAGGCGGGCGCCCGCGCCATCGCCGCCTCGAGGTGCTTGCGCGCCTTCTCCTTCGAGCCCACCGACAAGGACGCGGGCGCGAGGTGGTACAGCCGCCCGAGCACCCGGTCCGCCGCGCCGTGGTCATGGTCTGGCGCGAGGTTCAGGAGCTTCGTCATCGTCCGCTCCACCTCGTTGGCGATGCGGATGGCGGCGAAGGGGTTGAGCGCCGTCGCCTCGGCGCCGCGGTGCGCGGTCCACCACATCAAGGCCTCGGGGTGGCCCCCATCCAGCGCCAGCGCGCGCTCCGCGGCCTTCATGCCCGCCTTGCGGTGCTTGCGCCGGTCGCTCCGGCTCCGGGCCCGCTCCGCGAGGTAGTGGTGCAGCCGCGCCTGCGCCGCAAACGTCTGCGCGGACTCGGGCTGCGCCTTCAGCGCCTCGAGCTCGGCGGTGAGCTCCGGCGGCTGGGACTTCGCCTCCGGCGGTGCGGCGTGGGCGAAGGAGAGCGGGAGCACCGCGAGCGCGACGGACAAGAAGAGGCGGGTCATAGGTCGCCCAAGCTAGTGGCGGCCCGGCACCCGCCAGCCAGCGCTTCCAGCGGATTCGTGGAGAAGTCTGCGCTTCAGCCTGCGCTGCTCGCCGCGGTGGCCGGATGCAGTGTCTGCAACTGGGCGTCGACCAGCGCGCAGAAGGTTCGAGGCCCGTCGCGCCCCGCCATCTGCGCCTGCACCCGGCGCGTGCCTTCCGCGTAGGCGCCGTTCAATGCACGCTGCACCGCGGCCTGCACGTCATCCGCCCCAAGGGCGTCTGACCGAAGCGCGCAGCCAGCGCCGGCGCGGGCGATGGCGTCCATGGCCAGGTGCTGGTCGAGGTTGGAGGGGACGCCAACCACCGGCGTGCCTTCAGCCAGCGCCTGGTACCCGGTGGTGCTCCCGCCGTTGCTCACCACCACCGCCGCGCGCCGCGCCGCCTCGTCTCCGCGCAGGAACGGGGCGGCGAACACCCCTTCGGGGAGCGACGCGAGCGGCACGCGCCCCGCGGTGGCGAGCATCACGTCCACGGGAAGCCGGCGCAGCCCCTCCAGCACCCTCCCCAGCGCCCGCACATCTCCCGAGGACCCGAGCGTCACGTACACCGCAGGACGGCCGGCGCCGACGTCCTCCCACCAGGGCGGCGGCGGCGCGTGGGGCGCCCACTGCACGGGGCCCATGACGTGGTGGCTCGCAGGCGCGTTCCGCAGCGGGATGAGCCCCGGCGGGTCGGGGTGCAAGGTCACATCCCCTGCGACCAGCAGGTCCGGGAGCGCGCCCACTTCGGGCAGGCCGTGCGCGCGGCGCAGCGCGTTCAGGGGTGCGGCGAAGTGGCGGAAGACGAAGGGCAGGGCGCGCGGGAAGTACTCGGCGGCGAACTTCGGTCCCAGCACCCGGACGATGGGGTGGGCCGGCAGCGGGAAGGTGGGGTCCTCCCGGTAAGGACTCCAATACGCGTTGATGAGCGAGGCCAGCGGGACACCTCGGAGCGGCGCGCTCACCAGCAACGACCAGCGAAGGTCGCCCACCACCAGGTCCGGCTTCACCGCGTCCAGCACCTCGAGGTCCGAGGCGAGGTAGCGGCGCAGGGTCCGCCCTCCATAGATGCGCCCGCCGCCCGCCACCTTCCGCGCGACCACGTCCGCCGGCAGCGAATAGAGCGCGTGCCGCTGGAACGAGCTCCCGGCGAAGAGTGCTTCGTCGAAGACAGAGGCGGCGAAGTGCACGTCGTATCGTGAGCGATCCAGCGAGCGAGCCAATTGAAGCAGGCGCACCACCTGGGCCAGCGTCACCGCCTCCGAGACGAAGAGGACGCGTCTGCGTCTGTGCGGCTCTGATGGGGGCACGAAGAGCGATGACATACGAGGTGATCCTGGTGGGTGGCGGGCTGCAGAATGCGCTGCTCGCGCTCGCGTTGGTGGACGCAGATCCGCAAGTGTCCGTGGCCATCATCGAGCGGGATGCGGCGCTGGGGGGCAACCACACCTGGTCCTTCCACGACGGCGACGTCTCCCCCTCCATGGCGCGTCTGCTCGGCCCGGCGGTGCAACACCGCTGGGCCTCCTGGCGCGTGAAGTTCCCCGGGCTGGACCGGACGGTGGCGCGCGGCTACGCGACCCTGACCTCGGCGTCTTTGGGCACGGCCGTGCACGAGGCGCTCGCCGGGGCGCCGAACGCGCGGCTGTTTCTCGGCGCCGCGGCCACCGAGGTGCGCTGCCAGTCGGTCACCCTCGCTGATGGGCGGCGGCTCACGGGTGAACACGTGTTCGACGCGCGCGGCCCCGCCGGGTCGAACGCGCGGGTGGAGGCGGCGCAGAAGTTCCTCGGGCTGGAGCTGGAGCTGAAGGCGCCACACACCTTCGATGAGCCCTTGCTGATGGACGTGACGGTGCCGCAGGAGGACGGGTACCGCTTCGTCTACGTGCTGCCCTTGTCGCCTACCCGGGTGCTGGTCGAAGACACGTACTACTCGGACTCGCCGGCGTTGGACCTGCCAACCCTGCGCGCGCGGGTGAGGGACTACGCCTTTCGGGCAGGCCTCCTCGTCGACCACGTCGTCCGCGAAGAGCACGGCGTGTTGCCGCTGCCGTTGACCTTCACCAACGAGCTGTCACCGGCGCCAGACGACGGCCCCGTGCGCGCGGGCTATGGCGGCGGCTGGTTCCATCCCACCACCGGATACTCGCTGCCGGTGGCGGCGCGGCTGGCCGAGACGGTGGCGTCGAACTTCCGCGGCCCCGCGCTCCGGAGGCGGCTGCACGCGCTGTGGAAGGAGCACGCGCGGCAGGCGCGCTTCTTCGTGCTGCTCAACCGGCTGATGTTCCGCGCCTTCCCACCGCATGAACGCTGGCGGGCGCTGGAGCGGTTCCACCGGCTGCCGGAGGAGACCATTGCGCGGTTCTATGCGCTGCAGCTCTCGTCTGCGGACCGGGCGCGGGTGCTGGTGGGGAGGCCACCGGCGCGGATCTGGCTGGGCAAGGCGTTCCGGGAGCTCGCGGGGGCGGCGGCATGGTGAAGCGCGCGGCGGTCATCGGCAGCGGGTTCGGAGGCCTGGCGGCGGCGGTGCGGCTGCAGGCGCTCGGGGTGCAGACGGTGCTCTACGAGCGGCGGGACAAGCCGGGCGGGCGTGCGTACGTCTACGAAGATGACGGCCACGTCTTCGACGCCGGCCCCACCGTCATCACCGCGCCCGAGACCCTGGAGGAGGTGTTCGCCGCCGCGGGCCGAAGCCTCTCCGACTACGTGGAGCTGCTGCCGGTGTCGCCGTTCTACCGGCTGCGCTGGAGCGACGGAGACAGCTTCGACTACACCGGCGACGGGCGCATGGAGCAGCAGATCGCGCGCCGCAGCCCGCGGGATCTCGAAGGCTACGAGGCCTTCGTCGCCTACTCGCGGCGCGTGTTCGAGAAGGGCTTCGAGGAGCTGGGCGCAGCGCCCTTCCTGCGCTTCGCGGACATGGTGCGGGCGGCCCCGGAGCTCCTGCGGCTGCGCGCGGATCGGTCGGTCTACGCCACCGTCTCGCGCTTCGTGCGGGATGAGCACCTGCGAGAGGCCCTGAGCTTCCACTCCCTGCTGGTGGGCGGGAACCCCTTCGAGACCTCCGCCATCTACACGCTCATCCACTACCTGGAGCGCAAGTGGGGCGTGTTCTTCCCGCGCGGTGGCACAGGCTCCCTGGTCCGCGCGTTGGTGACGCTCTTCGAGGAGTTGGGCGGGCAGGTGCGGCTGTCCACGCCGGTGGAGGGCGCGCGCTTCGATGGGAGCGCCCACCTCCTTCGCGCAGGCGGCCGTGAGGAGCGCTTCGACGTGGTGGTCTCCAACGCGGACGTGATGCACACCTACGCGGCGCTCTACGAAGGGCACCCGGCGGCGAAGGCGACGGCGCAGCGGCTGGCGAAGGCCCAGTGGTCGATGTCGCTGTTCGTCCTCTACTTCGGCACCGACAGGACGTGGGACGACCTCGCCCACCACACCATCCTCTTTGGCCCGCGCTACCGGCCGCTGCTCCAGGAGATCTTCCACGGGAAGAAGCTGCCGGAGGACTTCAGCCTCTACCTGCACGCGCCCTGCGTGACGGACCCGTCCATGGCGCCGCCGGGGAAGGGGACCTACTACGTGCTGGCGCCGGTGCCGCACCTGGGCAACGCGCCGTTGGACTGGGAGCGGGAGGCGCAGCCGTACGCGGACCGGATCCTCGAGGCGCTGGAGGGGGTGATGCCGGGCGTCCGCGCGTCGGTCACCACCCGCCGCTGCTTCACGCCCAACGACTTCCAGTCAGAGCTCGTCGCGCACCAGGGCTCTGCCTTCTCCCTGGCGCCGCTGCTCACCCAGAGCGCGTGGTTCCGGCCCCACAACAAGGACCCGCACCTGCCCGGGCTGTACCTGGTGGGCGCGGGGACGCACCCGGGCGCGGGGGTGCCCGGCGTCATCAGCACCGCCAAGGCGACGGTGGGGCTCATCGCCCGGGACCTGGGCCTGGCCGCGCGAACAAAGGCCGTCGAGGTCCCGGCGTGAGCGCGGCGGTCCTGGCGGCGTACGACACCCTGGCGAAGGGCTCGAAGAGCTTCGCCTTCGCATCCCGGCTCCTGCCCGCGCGCGCGCGCCCGGCGGCCGCGGTGCTCTACGCGTGGTGCCGGCGGGTGGATGACGCGGTGGACCTGGCGCCAGACGTGCCCTCGGCGAAGGCGGCGCTGGAGCGGGAGCGGGCGCTTCTCGAGGAGGTGTACGGCGCAGGTGAGCTCTCAGACCCGCTGCTGGTCGCGCTCCGGGACGTCGTCGTCTGGTATCGCATCCCGCGCGCGTACCCCATGGACCTGCTCGAAGGCATGGCCATGGACGTGCGCGGCGAGCGGTACGACGGGGTGGATGACCTCCTTCTGTACTGCTACCGGGTGGCGGGGACGGTGGGCCTGATGATGGCGCACGTGATGGGCGTCTCGAGGCCTTCGGCGCTGCGGCACGCGAGTCACCTGGGCATCGCCATGCAGCTCACCAACATCTGCCGGGACGTGGCCGAAGACGCGGGGCGCGGGAGGGTCTACCTGCCGCGCGCGCTGCTGGGCGAAGGCGCCGGGACCTCGGCGTCCCTGGACCCCGACAGGGTGAAGCCGGCGGTGCAAACGCTGCTCGGGCTGGCGGACCGCTACTACCGGTCCGCAGACGCAGGGCTGGCGCATCTGCCGTGGCAAAGCGCGCTCGCCATCCGCACCGCCAGGCTGGTCTACGCAGGCATCGGGGACGTCATCATCCGGCGCCGGTACGACGTCCTCTCCGGCCGCGCGTTCGTTCCCCTGTGGCGGAAGCTCGGGCTCCTGGTCCGGGCGCTGTGGGCGGCAGCGCGCGAGTGGCCCCAGCGCCCCCCCTTTCAGCCCGTGCCACTGCCCGAGGTGGTGAGGACCGATGACTGCATTCGACTCTGAGCTCGGCCGCTACGTCGCCCGCATCTCCCAGTTCGACCGCACCGACTGGCTCGTCTACGGCGTCTGGGTGGGGATGATGCTGGGGCTGACCCTCATCACCTTCGCGTTCGTGGCGTTCTCGCACCAGGTGCAGGCGCCGGTGCCCGGCTACGCGTGGCTGGTGCCCACCGGCGCGGGGATCTTCGCCCTGGCCATCGCCGTGGACACCATCGGCCACCGCACCATCTACAAGGCCGCGCTCGGGCGGGCCGAAGGGCTGGTGCACCAGCTCACCATCTTCTGCGGCATCGGGAGCTGCGTCCTTCTGTGCGCCGCATACCCCCACCCGGACCTGTTCTTCATCCCCGGCTCGGTGCTGTTGGTGCTCTCGTTCGTCTACAGCCTGGTGGACGAGGTCTTCCACTGGCAGCGGTACTGGTCCGCGCAGTCGGACCCGGTGGAGATGTGGAGCCACCTGTTCATCCTCGTCGGCCACGGGACCATGATGGCCGCGTGGTGGGCGTGGGCGTACGGCGGCTACGCAGGTGTGGCGGAGGTCGTCGCTGCGCTGGGGACCCTGCTCGCGTAGCCCAAAGCCCCGGACAAGCTCCGCGTCGCTCCGTCGCGAGCGCAGCCGCTGCGACGCCTGCGTCACGCCTTGACCTGGGACAATCGCGCAGCGCGCGCTGAAGCCGGCCGCCGCATGTGTCGATGAGTCCCGTAGGCCAGGAGGCTTCCATGCGGGTACACGTCCTTCGCTCCATCCAGACCCAGATCGCCTTCCTTGGATTTGCGGTGGCCGCCGTGACGGTCTTGACCCTGGTCATCATCTTCATGCGCCAGAACGCCCGGCTGGCCTCCGAAGTCGACGAAGTCCTGACCCAGAGCACCCGGACCCAGCTCGAGACCATCAGCAGGGATCTCCTCTTGCTGACCCGCACGGCGCAGGAGAGCGCCGAACAGCAGGTGGCTGCGTCTTTGTCCGTCCTCGAAGGGGTGCTCGCCCGGAGCGGGCCCGTCGCGCTTTCGGTGGAGACGGACCCCTGGGAGGCCACCAACCAGTTCACCCAGCAGACGGTCAATGTGGACCTGCCGCGCCTGTCGTTGGCGGGACGGCCGCTGGCGAAGAACCTCGAGCCCGGTGTCCCAACGCCCGTGGTGGACGACAGCACGGCCCTGGTGGGCGGAACGGCCACCTTGTTCCTGCGGATGAACGACGCCGGCGACATGCTCCGGGTGGCGACGAACGTCGTCGCCACGAACGGGCGGCGCGCCATTGGCACCTACATCCCGGCGGTGAACCCGGATGGTCAGCCCAACCCCGTCTTGAGGTCGGTGCTCAAGGGCGAGACCTTCGTGGGCCGGGCCCGCGTGGTCGGGGAGTGGTACCTCGCCGCCTACAAGCCGCTGGTGGTGAACGGGCGCACCGTGGGCATGACCTACGCGGGCGTCCCCCTGAGCGGCCTGGAGACGGTGAAGCGGGGGCTTCGGGACATCGTCGTGGGCAAGACCGGCTACGTCTTCGTCGTGGAGGGCACCGGCGCCCAGCGCGGCCGGTACGTCCTCTCCGCGGGTGGCGAGCGGGACGGGGAGAGCATCTGGGATGAGCGCGATGCGGACGGAAACCCCTTCATCCAGCAGATGGTGCAGGGCGCCGTCGAAGGGGCGTCCCATGCGGTGTCGCACCATGCCTACCCATGGCGAGATGGGGCCGCGGCACAGCCCCGCCAGAAGCTCGCCGCGGTGACCTACTTCGCCCCTTGGGATTGGGTCATCGGGGTCTCCGCCTACGAAGAAGAATTCCGAGACGCGCAGGTCAGGGTGGAGCGCGCCGCGGAGCGGACCGTCCAGGCCGTGCTGATCGCCGCTGCGCTGCTCGTCGTCGTCGCGTCGGTGCTGGCGCTGCTGCTGGCCCGGCGCACCTCCCGCCCCATCCAGCGCGCGGTGGCCTACGCCCAGGCGGTGGCGGCAGGGGACCGCACCCGGCGCCTCGAGGTCACCACCCGGGACGAGACCCGTGTGCTCGCCGACTCGCTCGCGCAGATGGTGGCCACCATCAATGAAGGGCTGGACGACGCGCACCGCAAGGTGTCGTACCTCGACGCCATCCCGCTTCCCGTTCTGGCAACCGACGTGGACCTGCGCGTGTTGTACCTGAACCCCGCCGGCGCGAGGCTCCTCGGGGTAGACGGGCGGGGGGCGCAGGGCAGGACCGTGGACGAACTGCTGCGCACCGGGGACGCAGGGACCGAGCGCTGCCGGATCCGCCAGGCGCTCTCCACGCAGAAGACCTCTTCGGCGGAGACCCTGCTTTGCGCAGGCGAGCGGCAGGTCCCGGTCGAGTACACGGCGTCGCCGCTCTTCGACTCGAGCGGAGCGCTGTCAGGCGCGTTGGTGGCGGTGGTGGACATCTCTGCTCGGAAGGCCATCTTGCGAGACGTGGTGGCGGTGTCGAAGGCGCTCGCGCAGAAGGACCTCACCGCGCGCGCGGATGGCGCCTACGAAGGCGACTTCAAGGACCTCGTGGACAACCTGCACGGGGGGCTCTCGGCCCAGCAGTCTGCGCTCGTGCAGGTGACGACGGCGGTGCAGCAGATGAAGGCGGCCACTGCCCAGATCTCCCAGGTCAGCCAGGCGGTGGCGTCCGGGGCGTCGGTGCAGGCCTCCTCCATCGACGAGATTGGCGGGAGCCTGCGGGAGGCCACCCAGATGGCCGAGCAGAACGGAGCCGACACCGTGCGCGCCCAGGAGGCGGCCGCCGCGGCGCGCGAGGCCGCGAACAGGGGCGCAGAGCAGATCGTCCGGCTGGTGGACGCGATGGCCCGCATCCGCAACGCCGCGGTGGGCTCCAGCGAGATCATCAAGGACATCAACGACATCTCCTTCCAGACCAACCTGCTCGCCCTCAACGCAGCGGTGGAGGCGGCGAGAGCGGGTGAGGCGGGCGCAGGGTTCGCCGTGGTGGCCGAGGAGGTCCGGACGCTGGCGCTGCGGTCGAAGGAGGCCGCGCAGCGGACGGACGCGCTCATCCGGGAGTCCGTGGGCCTCACCGAGGGCGGTGCCTTGATGAGCCAGAGCGCGCGTGAGCAGCTCGACGGCATCCTCGCGAAGATCCAGGTGGTGGACGAGCTGGTCCGGCGGATCGCGTGTGCGAGCACCGAGCAGGCCGGCGGGGTGACCCGGCTGCAGACGGCCGTGGGCCGGGTGGATGCGGTGGTCCGGGAGAACGCGGCCAGCGCCGAGCAGTCCTCCTCCGCTGCGGAGGAGCTGGCGGCACAGGCGGAGGAGCTGGCCCAGCTTCTTACTGCTGCGCTGGAGGTCCACGCTCACGACG
>CAZQVZ010000190.1:0-10929 GCA_964596895.1 uncultured Myxococcaceae bacterium | reverse complement strand
CACGGGCGCGAGCTTCTCGAGCGCGCGGACCCCGTCCTCCACGATGTCCAGCCGGGCGCCCAGATCCCGGGCGATGGCTTCGCCTTCGGTCTCGCGCATCTTCACCAGCGCCTCCAGCGCCTGCCCGAGCGCGGTCTCCAGCGCCGCCTGCACGTCCTCGATGGAGGCCATCCGCTCCTCCATCCGCACCACGCCCGGCTGAGAGGCGATGAAGGTCAGGGGAACCTCTGCGCCCGCGCCCACCGCCTGCGCGAGCTCGGTCAGCGCCCGCTGGTATTCGCGCGCCAGCGCCACGTCCACGACAGGCACCTGCCCGGAGGCAGACGCGCTCTGCCTGCGGACCGTCACCTCCACCGCGCCGCGGGCGAGCCGGTCCTTCACGCGCTTGACCACCAGCGGCTCCAGCGTGGACAGCTCGCGCGGCAGGCGCGGCTTCACCTCGCAGAACTTGTGGTTCACGCTCTTGAGCTCGACGGTGATCTCTTCGGCGCCCGTCGTCGCACGCCCTACGCCGAACCCGGTCATGCTCCGCGGCATGTGCGCTCCCTAGGGGCTTTTGGTGGCGAGGTCAACCGCCAGGGCGGCTGCCCCCGGCCGCTCCGCCTCGGACAGCGGCGTCAGATCCACCATCTGGTGCGGCGGGTGGGCATGTCCCCAGCGGGCCATGTCCATGTGGAGGAAGAAGGCCACCGTCCGCGTCCCCACCGCGACCGACAGGTGCATGGGCCCGGTGTTGTTGCACACCGTCAGCCGCGCCCGCTGCATCAGCGCGGCGAGCTGGTCGATGCTCGTCGCCGGCGCGCGCACGGCCCCCGGCGCAGCGCCGACCACCGCCTCCGCCAGTTCCTCCTCTCCCGGGCCCCAGGTCACCAGCGGCACCAGGCCGCGCGCCCCCAGCGCGCGGGCCGCAGCGGCGAAGACCTCCGGGCGCACCCTGCGCCACCCCACCCTGCCGCCCGGGTTCACCACCGCCATGGGCCGCCCACCACAGGCCGCGAGCGCCTGCTCCACCACCGCGTCCACGGCGACGGGCCGGAAGGAGAGCGGCGCTGCACCGGCGCGAAGCCCCAGAGGGGAGAGCAGGTGCAGCCGCTGCCGCGCCTCGCTGCGCGTGTCCGTCAGCGCGAGGACCGGCGCGTCCATCAGGGCGCCCACCGGACCCACCGAAGGCCCCAGGGCGATGCCCGCGTGAGCGCAGAGCCGCGCGACCACCGCCGGCCCCACCGAGGGGGACTCCCAGTTGGCCGCGTTCACCACCAGGTCGTAGCGCTCACGCCGCAGCGCCCGCATCACGCCGGAGAGGGGCCCCAGGTTCCGGTCCCGCGGCGAGAAGGGGATGAGCCGGTCCACCTCCGGGTGCCCGGCGAGCACGCGCACCACCCGCGGATGCACGAGCAGGTGGACCTCTGGCGCAGGACGCAGGCGCTTGAGCGCGGTGAGCAGCGGCGTGGTCAGCAGCGCCTCGCCCACCCGTTCGTCGGTGCGCACCACCAGCACCTTGCCGACAGGCGCTCGCAGGCGCGCTGCAGCGCGGCGGGCGCGGCCGGGTCTCCAGAACAGGGCCGCGAGCAGGCGCGCCAGCAGCAGCTTGGCGACAATCTCCAGCTTCTTGAGCACGCCCTAGGGCTCGCGGTCCGACGGCAGCGGCTTCGCTTCGTCGATCAGCATCACCGGGATGTCATCCACGATGGGGTACGAAACCCGGCACGCGGCGCAGTGGATCTCGCCCTGGTCCTCGTGGAACGAGAGCTCGCCGCGGCACTTCGGGCAGACGAGGATCTCCTTGAGCTTTGCGTTGAGCGCCATGGCCACCTCGGCGCGCGGTGCTATCGCTTTCCCAGCCGCTTCGCCACTTCGGTGGTGCTGTGGTCCTTCGGATCCCCGCAGATGGCGACCCGGCCGCCCACGGCCAGGACCTCGTCGCGCTCGGGCACGCTCTCGGCGGTGTAGTCCGTGCCCTTGGCGTGCACGTCCGGCCGCAGCGCGCGAATGACGGCGCGCACGTCCGGCTCGTCGAAGATCAATACGTGGTCCGTGCACGCGAGCGCGGCCACGAGCTCCGCGCGCTCGAGCTCAGGGACGATGGGCCGGTCCGGCCCCTTGCTGGCGCGCACCGACGCGTCCGAGTTGACCGCCACCACCAGCACGTCCCCTTCTGCCTTCGCCCCCTGCAGGTAGCGGAGGTGGCCGACGTGCAAGAGGTCGAACGCGCCGTTGGCGAGCACCACGGACTGGCCGCACGCCCGCGCCACCTCCGCCCGACGCCGGATCTCCTCCAGGGTGGCCAGCTTGACCTTCACGCCGCCTCCAGCGCGGCCTGCAGCTCCTGGCGGGTGAGCGTGGCGGTGCCCTGCTTCTGCACCACCAGGCTGCCGGCGACGTTCGCCAGCCGCGCCGCGAGGAACACGTCCGCGCCGGCGGCCAGTCCCAGGGTGAGGCTCGCCAGCACCGTGTCTCCCGCGCCGGTGACGTCCACCGCCTCCGCGGCGCCGTGGACGGGGATGAGCTCCGCCCCGCGCGCCTTCTCGAACACCGCCATCCCGCTGCGCCCGCGGGTCACCACCAGCGACTCGCACTGCAGAAGCTCCAGCGCCGCCCCGCCTGCGCGCAGGAGGTCCCCTTCGCTGCGGATGGGGATGCCGGTCAGCTCCTGAAGCTCCGGCTCGTTCGGCTTGCACACCCGCATCCCGGGGAGCGCCCGCAGGTGGTAGCGCGAGTCCACGCACACCGGCAGCCCCTCCTGGGCGAGCGCGCGCAGGGTCTCTCGGACCTCCTCGCAGATCACCCCGGCGCCGTAGTCCGACACCATCACCGCGTCCACCTCCCTCGCAGCCGCTCGCACCCGGCGGGCGAGCTCCCTCCTGACCCGGGTCTCGAGGCCGCCGCGCGCGCCCTGGTCCAGCCTCAGCATCTGCTGGCGGGTGGTGTTGATGCCGCCGGCGTAGATGCGGGTCTTGGTTTCGGTGACCTGCCCGCGCGCCGCGTGCAGCTCGATGCCGGCCTGCTCGAAGAGCGCGCCCAGCGCCCGGCCCATCTCGTCCTTGCCCACCGCGCCCACCACGCGCACCTTCGCGCCGAGGCTGCGCACGTTCGCCGCCGCGTTGGCGCCGCCGCCGAGCTTCACCTCCGCGCTCTCGTAGCGGACGATCAGCACCGGGGCCTCGCGGCTCACCCGGTCGGTCTGGCCGTAGAGGTAGTGGTCAGCGACGAGGTCTCCCACCACCAGCACCCGGCGGCGCGGGAAGGCGCGCATGAGCTTCGTGAGCTCCAAAGACATGGGCTGCGCTTCTATCCGAGAACACGCTCGAGGTGCGCCCCTCCTTCGACAATCTCCACGCCGAGCCGCACCACCCAGACCTGCGCGTCCTTCGGCAGCTTCACCCGGTCCTTCTCCGTCGTCACCAGCAGGGCCGCCTCCGACTGCGCCCGCGCTTGCGCCCTCGTCACCTCCTCCGGCGCCCACCGGTGGTGATCCGCCCGGGTCTCCTCCGCCGCGAGCTCGGCCCCGAGCCCCTCCACCGTGTGGCGGAAGGCGCCTGGCCGCGCCAGCGCGCTCAGCAGATGCACGCGGCGGCCGCGCAGGACGTCCGGCGGGTGCACCGCGCCGTCCGGGGAGACGATTCCAATGGGCAGGTGCCGCGCCCGGACGATGGGCCCGTCGAACGCCGGCGCCCGCGAAGGTCCGTCGCCTGCGCGCAGCCACAGCAGGCTCGCGCGCCGAAGCGCAGTGGGCGGCTCCCGCAGGGGGCCCGCGGGCAGCAGCGCGCCGTTGCCCAGGCCCATCGCCTCGTTGAGCACGACGATCTCCTCGTCCCGCGCCAGCCTCCGGTGCTGCATCCCGTCATCGAGCACGAGCACCTGCGCGCCCTCCGCCACCGCCCGCCGCGCCAGCTCCCGCCGGTCCGCGCCCACCCACACCTGCGCCTTCGGACACCGGTGGGCGATGAGCACCGGCTCGTCGCCGCCCTCCTGGGCGGACGGCGCGCTCGCCGCGTCGAAGCCGAGCACCTCGTCCGAGCTTCGACCGTAGCCGCGCGAGAGCACCGCCACCTTCTCCCCGCGAGCGAGCAGCGCGCTCACCAGGAAGATCACCACCTGGGTCTTTCCCGCGCCGCCCACGTTGAGGTTGCCCACCGAGACGACGCGCGCGCCGTGGACGCGCAGGGCCTGCAGGTGGCCCGCGTCATACAGCGCGTTCTTCACCGCCACGCCGCCGAGGAAGCCGAAAGAGGCCAGATGCAGCGGCGCGCGCAGGACCTTCATGCCCAGAGGCTCGGGGCCCTTCGGGTACCAGAGCCTGTCGATGAAGGCGCCGCTCACGCCCCCGCTCCAGCTTCCGCGTACAGCGCCAGCACCCCGCGCGCGACCTCCAGAGGCCGCAAGATGGGCACCTGCCTGCGCGCGCCACCCAAAGACGCCTTCACCACCGCCTCGGGCGAGACCGCGTCACACAGCGCGTCCGCATAGGACGGGAGCGCGCCCTCCCCCACCGCGACGATTCGCACGCCGCACGCCCTCCCCTGCGCCGCGACGCGCGCCGACCAGTCATTGCCGAGCCCCAACACCCACAGCTCATCCAGGGACTGCAGCGCCTCCACGAAGGCGCCGCCGGCCACGTAGCCCCGAAACTCCACGCTGCCGGCGAGATCCGGCCGCGCCGCCCGCTCCCGCAGCCGCCCCTCCAGCGCCCCGTCCCCCAGCAGTACCAACCGCGCCTCGGGCCGCTGCCTGCGAAGCAGCGCAAAGGACTCGAGGCCCAACAGGTGCCGCCGCGAAGGCTGGAACGTGGACGCCATGCCGATTCGCCCCCTCCCGCCGGCCGGGCTCACCCTCTCCCCACGCGCGAACGACTCCGGAACGGGCGCCGGGAGCACGCGCACCGGCGCCGTCCGCCGCACCTTCGGGGCCAGGGCCTCGAACGGCACCGTGTACGCGTCCGCGCGCGGCAGGCTCCAGCGGGCGGATCTCGGCGCGTGGAGGGAGCGCACCAGCTTCGCGCCAGGAGGCAGGCCGAACCGGGCCAGCAGGTGGTCATGCGAGAAGTGCGCGTGCACCACCCCGAGCCCCCGGCGCAACCGCAGCCGCCGCACATCGCGCAGCACGCCCCGGGGGCTGGACTTCACCGACAGCGCCAGCCCGCCCTCATCCAGCAGACCCAACGCGCGCAGCTTCGGCACCGCGGGCTCCTCCGCCCCGCCGCCTTCGCGTTGGCGATCCACCGCCACGCTCACCTCGTGCCCCAGGTCCCGCTGGGCAAGAGCGAGCGCCGCGACGATCTCCAGCGGCCCGGACCACCAGGGCGAGGCGAGCAGGTGGAGGATCCTCACGCCGAGACCTCCCGGTAGACCGCCGCGAGCTTGCGCGCCTCGTGCTCGAGACCGAAGCGCTCCCGCACGCTCGCCGCCGCTGCCCGGCCGACAGCCGCCGCGCGCTCAGGCGCACAGAGCACCTCCGCCAGGACCTGGCGCAGCGCGTCCACGTCCCCGGGCGGGTAGAGAAAGCCCGTCTGCCCATGCCGCAGCGCCACCTTCGCGTACGGCAGCGCGGACGCGATGACGCAGCAGCCAGACGCCATCGCCTCCAGCAGGACCAGGGAGAAGCCCTCGGTGTGAGACGGCTGCACCACCACGTCCAGCGCCCGGTAGACCGCCTCCACGTCCGGCCGCTCCGGCTCCAGCGACAGGCGGTCCCCCAGCGCCGCGCGCAGCCCTTCGGCGAAGGCGCGGTGCTCCGGCGCCACCCGCCCCACCACCCGCACGCGCCACGCCGGGAACTGGGGCAACAGCGGCGACAGGGCCTCCGCCAGATCTCCCTGCCCCTTCTCCGGCCGAACGCGGCCCACCACGCCCAGCGTTGGCCGCGCGGGGTCTCGGCCCGGAGGGGGCATGAACCGCGAGAGCGCCACGCCGTGCTCCACCACCTGCGCGCGCGGCGCGAAGTGCCCGGCCGCATCCTCATTCAGCGCCAGCACCCGCTCCGCCCGCCGCGCCAGCCAGCGGGTGTACGCGCCGGGCCTGGTGGAGGAGTGCCGCGTGAACACCAGCCGCAAGGAGCGCGCGAACATCCGCAGCAGGAGCCCCACCAGAAGCTCGTTGTTCCGATGCGCGTGCCAGACCACCGGCCCCGCCCGCAGCCGCCGCCACAGCTGGGCGAAGGAGAGCTTCGGCAGGCGGGGGTCCAAAGAGCGCCCCCACGTCACCACCTCCAGCCCCGTGGTCTCCACCAGCGCCGGCACCACCGTCTCCACGTGCCGCGTGACCCCGGTGCGGCGCGGGTGCAGGTGCGGGTGGATGACGAACGGCGACGGCTTCGTGCTCACGCCGGGGCCTCGAGCAGCCGCACCATGTGATCCACGTTGCGCGCGCTGGCGCCCGAAACCTGAAGGACCGCCGAGCGGGCCAACTCCCCCAGGGACGCCAGGGTGTCCGGCCGCGAGAGCAGCTCCCCCAGCACGCGGTACAAATGATCCGGGTCATTCACCTGGATGCCGCCGCGGCCCACCAGCACCTGCACGCTGTCGTGGAAGTTCTCCATGTGCGGCCCGAAGAGGACCGGGCGGCCCTGCGCCGCCGGCTCGAGGATGTTCTGCCCGCCGCGCGTGGTAAAGGAGCCGCCCACGAACACCACGGTGCCCAGCCGGTACGCGCGGGACAGCTCGCCGATGGTGTCCAGCACCACCACCGGCGCGCCCAGCGGGTTGCCCTCCGAGCGCAGCGCCACCTGCAGCCCCGCGGTCTCCACCAGCGCCTTCACCCGCGGCGCCCTGTCGATGTAGCGCGGCGCGACGACCAGCCGCAGCCCCGGGTGGTCGCTGCGCAGCCGCCGGTAGACCTCCAGCAGCTTCTCCTCTTCGCCTTCGTGCGTGCTCCCGGCGATGAGCACCTGCGCCTCCCGCGGCAGCCCCAGCGCTGAGCGCAGGGCCTCGTCGTCGGGTGCCAGCGTGGCCTCCGCCAGCGCGTCGAACTTGGTGTTGCCGGTGACCCACACCCGCTCCAGCGGCGCGCCCAGCCCGAGCGCGCGCTCCGCCTCGTCGTCCTCGCGCATCAAGAGCAGGTCCAGCTTCCGCAGCGGGTTGCCCACCGAGGAGAACAGGGTGCGGTAGCGGCCGAGGTGCGCGGGGGAGAAGCGGCCATTGGTCATCACCACCCGCGCGCCGGACGCCTGCGCCGCGTGGATGAGGTTGGGCCAGATCTCCGTGTACTCGAGCACCAGGAGATCTGGCCTGATCGCCTTCACGGCGCGGCGGGTGGAGCCCCACAGGTCCCACGGCGCGTAGACCACGCCGTCGATCACCTTGCCCAACCGGTCCCGCCCCATCAGGTACCCGGTGTTGGTCATGGTGGAGAGGACCACCTTGCAGCCGGGCAGCCGCGCGCGCAGCTCCCGGATCATGGGCGAGAGGGAGAGCAGGTCCCCGGCGCTCGCGCCGTGCAGCCAGATGATCTTCGCGCCGTCCCGCGGCGGCAGGCGCCCCGGCGCATAGAACCCGAAGCGCTCCCAGAGCCCGCTCCGCGTCTTGCGGTGGAGCGCAAGCAGGGGGAAGGCGAGCCAGAAGATCAGGTAGCTGGCGAGAACGTAGAGAAGGCGCATCCGGGAGGAACCGCCCGCCCCTTTAGCAGAAGGTTCGGGTCACGGGTCCTGCGCGACCGGCTGGATGGGACCGACCGCCCCCGCCGCGCCTTCTGCGCCTTCGCCGCCCTCTGGCGCAGGCGCAGGCTTCGCCACCACGCGCACCGGCGACGGCACCAGCCAGGGCTTCCACCCATCCTGCAGCGCCATGCCGGGCACCTTCGCCCAGACCTCGACCTGGACCGCGCCCTGGCCATCGAGCAGCACGCGCTCGCCGCCTTCGAGCAGGGTGGCGGGGCCGTGCACGCGAAGCTCAATCTGCTCGGGCCGCGCCTTCGGGAGCTTCACCGTCAGCACCTCCCCTTCGAAGGCGGAGCGGTCCGGCCCGAGCCCGGAGAGCTCGAACCCGTCCCCCGCGGCGATGGCGTGGAACGCGCACCAGGCCGTGCCCTCCACCAGCGCGGCCAGCACCCGGTCCGCGGCCGCCTGGGGATCCGACGGGAGCCCCAGCCCTTCGGGCCCGGCCGGCACGTAGGTGGCCATGGCGCCGAACACCGATTCGTAGGAGGGCGTCCCGTGCGCGTCGTGCGAGCACAGCGCCGCGTAGGGCTTCTCTGCAGCGATGGCCAGGAGCCGGTCCGTCGTCTCCTGCTGCCCGTCCACGATCATCAAGAGCCCATGGGTCCGGTTGGTGAGCCACGCCGCCGCGGCCGGGAGGAGGACCTGCAGCGGCCGGCGCTGGGCCTCGCGCAGGAAGGTGTCCGCGGAGTACAGCTCGAGCCCGTCCGCCTTCGCCGCGGACGTCCAGTCCTTCCAGGGGTTCTTCTGCTGCACCGGGTGCGCGAGGAACGAGAAGCCGCCCAGCTCATCGATCGTCCGCAGCAGGTCGCCGTCCCGCTCCTCGGGCGTGAGGATGCGCGAGGTCCCCAGCGACACCACGTGCCCATTCGGCGTGGAGAGCTCCGCGGCGAAGATGAGGAGCACGCCATCATGGAAGCGCGGCGGGGGCAGCTCTTCGGGGTTGTGGTCGGTGAAGACCACGAAGTGCAGCCCCGCCGTGCGCGCAGCGGCGGCGACCTCTTCGATGCTGCCCTCCCCATCCGACAGCGTGGTGTGCACGTGCACCGCGCCGCGCAGGGCAGAGGGCGCGTCCGAGCTGCGGACGAGCGGGTATTCGCGCCCGAGCCCCTTGAAGGCGAAGACGCCCACGTACACCACCACCAGCGCGACCAGCGCCAGCAGGACGTTGCGGATGGGATGCCCACGGCGACGTCGGCCCGGGCCGGGAATGGTCATCAGCGGTTTCACGCCACCGCCTCCAGTGTGGCGCCGTCGTGCTGCAGCGCCCACAAGCGCGCGTATAGCCCACCGCGCGCGAGAAGTTCGTCATGCCGTCCGGATTCCACCACCCGGCCGGCGTCCATGACGCAGATCCGGTCTGCGCCCGCCACCGTCCGCAGCCGGTGGGCAATCACCAACGCGGTCCGGCCCTTCAGCGCTCCCGTAAGCGCCGCCTGCACGTCTGCCTCGCTCTCGGGGTCCAGGCTGCTGGTGGCCTCGTCCAGAAGCAGCACCGGCGCCCCGGCCAGCACCGCCCGCGCCAGACACAGCCGCTGCTTCTGCCCGCCGGAGAGCCGGGTGCCCTTCTCTCCCACGCGCGTCCGGTAGCCCTCGGGCAGGGCGCGCACGAAGCCGTCTGCCTGCGCGACCTTCGCCGCAGCGACCAGCTCCGCGTCCGTCGCCTCGGGGCGGGCGAAGCGCAGGTTCTCCTCCACGCTCCCCGAGAAGAGCAGCGGCTCCTGCGTCACCAGCGCGAACTGGCGGCGCACGTCGTCCGCGGGCGCGTCCTGGGCGGGCACCCCGTCGAAGGTGATGCGGCCCTGCTGGGGCGCTTCGAACCCGAGCAGCAGCGAGACCAGGGTGCTCTTGCCCGCGCCTGACGGGCCCACCAGCGCGGTGGTCTGACCCACGGGGATCTCGAGGCTCAACCCACAAAGCGCAGGCCGGTCGCCGTAGGTGAAGTGGAGGTCCATGAGGCGCACCGCTTCGCGCACGGGCCCAAGCCGCGTCCCGCCGCGCGAGCGGTCCGCGTCCGGGAGGTCCAGCACCCCATAGAGCCGTTCGCCCGCCGCGGCGGACTCCACCGCGAACTGCGTCACCCGGCCGAGATCCTTCACCGGCTGGTAGACGAGGATGATCGCCGCGAGCAGGGACACCAGCGCGTCCGGCTCTATCGTCTGCGCCCGCGCGGCCCAGCCCAGGATCAACGCCAGCGCGCCTGCGGCGAGGATCTCCATCACGCCCGGCACCGCGCCGCGCAGCCAGCCGGCCCGGGTCAGCGCCCGCCGGTGCCTGCGCGCGCGGTCCGCGAAGCGCTGCCGCTCCACCGCTTCGGCGTTGAAGGCCTGCACCGTGCGCATCCCGCCCAGCCCTTCCCCCACCTGCGCCGCCAGCGCGCCCAGGCCCGCCTGCCCTTCGCGCGCGCGCTTCATGAAGGACTTCGTCAGCCGCGAGACCGGGATGGCGGCGATGGGGATGACGATGAACGCACACAGCGCCACCCGCCAATCCAGGCTCAACGCGACGATGGCGAGGACCACCACCTGCACCGTGTCCCGCAGGTAGGACGCCACCGCGTAGGTCGCCGCGGTCTCCACCGCCGAGACGTCCGCGGTGAAGCGGCTCAGCAGATCCCCGCTCTGCCGCGCGGCCCTGTCCGTGGGCGACAGGCGCAGAAGCCGCGCCAGCACCAGCCGCCGCAGGTCCGCCGCCACCTGCTGGCCGTACAGGCCCATCCAGTAGAACTGCCCGAGGTAGGCCACGCCCTTCACCAGGGCAATGACGACGATCAGCGCGGGGAAGATCCACAGCGCGCGCGAGGGGTCCACCTGCTCGAGGAAGGGCAAGAGCTCGGCCACGCGGCCCAGGCCTTCTTGTCCGCCCGAGAGGAGGAAGCGCAGGGCCGGGCCCATCAACCAGGCGAACGCGCCGGTGGTGACGCCGAGCACCACCATGGCCGCGAACGCCCGCAGCAGGAGCCCGCGGTGCGGCCGCCCGAGCGCGAGCAGGCGCGCGAGGATGCGCAGGGTCTCCTTCACCGCCCCGCCTTCAAGAGCGCCGCCTTGGCGATCTTCGAGGAGGGGTTCATCTCCAGCACCTTGAGGAGCTTCTTGCGCGCGCCGGGCAGATCCCCCGTCTCGCCGTCGATGATGGCGCTCACCACCATGGCGCGCTCGAGGTAGGGGTTGAGCGCCAGCGCCTTCTTCAGGACCTTCTGCGCGGTCTTCGCCTTCTCCTTCGCGTCGCCGCCCTTCGCCTTGTAGGTGGCCCAGGCGAGGAACGCGTAGTACTCGGGCTCGC
>CAZQVZ010000189.1:0-10932 GCA_964596895.1 uncultured Myxococcaceae bacterium | reverse complement strand
GCCTCACTGAACCCGATCACGGTTCCAACCCTTCCGGGATGGTCACCAACTTCACGGGCTTCGCGCCCCTGGGCACTGTGCTGGTGGCCATGCTGGGCATTGGCGTGGCGGAGGGGACAGGGTTCATCGGCGCGGCGCTGAGGCTGCTGGTGCTCGCCGCGCCCAGGCGGCTGCTCACTTTCGTGCTGGTCCTGGCGGGGGTGCTCTCCAACACCGCCAGCGAGGTGGGCTACGTGCTGCTGGTCCCGCTGGCGGCGATCATCTTCCTCGCGGTGGGCCGTCACCCGGTGGCGGGCATGGCGGCGGCCTTCGCCGGCGTCTCCGGCGGCTACAGCGCCAACCTCCTCCTGGGCACCATCGATCCCCTGCTCTCCGGCCTCTCTGAAGAGGCCGCGCGCATCGTGGATCCGACCTACGTGGTGAACCCGGCCTGCAACTACTACTTCATGGCCGCGTCGACCTTCCTCGTCGCAGGGGTGGGCACCTGGGTGACCGAAGCCATCGTCGTGCCGAGGCTTGGGCCCTTCGTCCCGCCGGAGGGCGAGTCCCAGAAGAAGGAGGACCACGCGGCCCTCAAGGGGCTCGAGCCGCACGAGAAGCGCGGGCTGCTCTTTGCGCTGGGCGCCGCCGTCCTGCTCTCAGCGCTGGTGCTGTGGGGCACCGTCCCCGCCAACGGCTTCTTGCGCGACGCCGAGACCGGGTCGCTCCTCCGCTCGCCGTTCATGAGCGGCATCGTCACGTTGATCTTCCTCTTCGGCGTCATCGTCGGGGCCGCCTATGGCGTGGGCGCGCGGACGGTCCGGAACGACGTGGACCTCATCAAGGGCATGTCGAAGTCCATGGAGACCCTGGGCTCGTACATGGTGCTGGTCTTCTTCGCCGCGCAGTTCGTGGCGTGGTTCAACTGGTCCAACCTCGGGCTGATTGTCGCGGTGAAGGGGGCGGATGGCCTCCGGGCGCTGGGGCTTGGGCCCATCCCGCTGATGATCGCCTTCGTGCTGCTCTCCGCGGTCATCAACCTGGTGATGGGCAGCGCGTCCGCGAAGTGGGCCATCATGGCGCCCATCTTCATCCCCATGTTCATGCTGCTCGGGTACACGCCGGAATTGGTGCAGGCCGCCTACCGCGTGGGGGACAGCGTGACCAACATCATCTCGCCGATGATGAGCTACTTCGCGCTGATCATCGCGTTCGTGCAGCGGTACGACAAGAAGGCGGGCATCGGCACCATCGTGGCCACCATGCTGCCGTACACCTTCGCGTTCCTGCTCGTCTGGTCGGTGCTGCTGACCGTGTGGATCCTCTTCGAGATCCCGCTGGGCCCTGGCGCGCAGATGTTCCTGCCGGCCGCTCCGGCCGCGCAGTAGAGTCCTCGGTGCTTCGGGCCACGGCGGCCCGGGCCTCGACAAAGGACACGCGCTCCATGGCCGGCGGCAGCTTCCTCACCCTGCTGGACGACATCGCCTCGGTCCTCGACGACGTGGCGGCGATGACCAAGGTCGCCACCCGGAAGACCGCGGGGGTCCTGGGAGACGACCTGGCGCTCAACGCCCAGCAGGTCTCCGGGGTGAGAGCGGACCGCGAGCTGCCGGTGGTGTGGGCGGTGGCGAAGGGCTCCGCGGTCAACAAGGTGATCCTCGTCCCCGCGGCGCTGCTCATCAGCCAGTTCCTGCCGTGGGCGGTGCTCCCGCTCCTGATGATTGGCGGCGCCTTCCTCTGCTTCGAAGGCGTGGAGAAGCTCTTCCACAAGTTCTTCCACAAGGACGCGGACGCCGCGCAGAAGGCGGAGCACAAGGCCAACCTCGCGGACCCCGAGGTGGACACGGTGGCCGCGGAGAAGGCGAAGATCAAGGGCGCTATCCGCACCGACTTCATCCTCTCCGCGGAGATCGTCGTCATCTCCCTGAGCACGGTGGCCGAAGCCAGCTTCGGGATGCGGCTGGCGGTGCTCACCGGCATCAGCGCCATCATGACGGTGGGCGTCTACGGGCTGGTCGCCGGCATCGTGAAGCTGGATGACGCGGGCCTCTACCTGAGCCGCAAGGCGAGCGCGCTCGCCCGCGCGGCGGGCCGGGGCCTGCTCCGGGGCGCGCCGCTCCTGATGAAGCTCCTGGGCATCCTCGGCACCCTGGCGATGTTCATGGTGGGCGGCGGCATCATCACCCACGGCATCCCGGCGCTGTACGCGCAGATCCACCACTGGAGCGAATTGTCCGGCGCCATTGGGGGTGCGCTGTTGCCCACGCTCGTGGACGTGGTGGTCGGCGTGGCGGTGGGCGCAGTGGCGCTCGCGCTCTTCACCGGGGTGAAGAAGCTCCTCCCGCAGAAGCCCTCACCCACCGCCGCGCCCTGAGCGTCAGCCCCCAGGCGAGGTAGGCGAAGGCCGGCGCCGCCAGCACGTCCACGGTGTAGTGCACGTGTTGCCAGAGCACCCCCAGCGCGACCACGCAGAGGCCCAGGACGAGCCCCGCCCGCAGCTTGGCTCCCCGCGCGGCGATGAGCGCCATCGAGCAGCTGGCGGTGTGGCCGGAGAAGAAGAGATCCCGCGTCAGCACCTGCGAGGGCCCGAGCAGGCGGACCAGCGGGTCCTCCAGCGGGATGGTGGTGGCCGGCGGGTCCAGCGGCGTCAGGTACATGGCCAACATCCGCAGGGCCACCATCACCGCGTACGCCTGCAGCGCCGCCAGCAGCCGCTCGGGGTCCCGGCGCAGGGAGAAGGCCGCCGCGCCGAGCGTGGCGTACAGGGCGATGAAGATGACCCAGGTCAGATCCTTCGGCCGAAGCCGCTCGAGCACCGGATCCGCGAGCACCGCGCCGGGGCGCGTCTCCACCCACTCGGCGAAGGTGGAGAAGCCCACCATCACGGCCCACAGCATCCCCACCGTGACGAGGGCCTGAACACCGAGCGCGCGGTTCCACTGCACGTCCCGCAGCCTGTCAGAACCCCGCGCCATCGCCAGCTTCGAGACGCGCCGGGACGACGAGCGCCTCGAACGCGGGCTTGCCGCGAAGGGGCGCCAGGTCCGGGTCTCGCAGGGCCCACAGCCTCAAGGTCCCCTTCGCATCCAGCCACAGGGCGCGCTCCAGCCACACCAGGGCAGAGGCTTCGTCTCCAGAGCGGGCCAGGGCGCAGGCGAGGTTGTACGCCGCGCCCGCGTCCTCCGGCGCCAACTCCACCGCCGCCTCCAGCGCCGCGCGCGCCGCGCCGAGGTCCTCCTCGCGCAGGCGGACCACCCCGCGCGCGTCGAGGACGTCCGCCGCCGCGCGCCGCAGGTCCACGCGCGCCACGCTGCACGCAACCCCCGGGCTGTCCGCCTCAAACTGGACCCACAGCCACTCCCCGGCGCGGTACCAGCGCGCGCGGGTGGTTTCCGAAGGAGCGGCCCCCCGCCAGAGCACGAGCGCAGGCGCCTCTGCCTCGCTGGAATCCCGCAGCGACACCACCAGGTCCGCGCCTCCTTCGACGCCGGGCAGCCGCTGCACCCGCACCGCCACCGTCCCCAGGACCGGGAGCGGCTGGGGGACCTCGCCGGGAACAGGGGTCTGCGCGAGCTCGAGCTTTGCCGCCGGCGCCTGGCCCAGCGCTTCCGGCACCAGGGCGCCGCCTTCGTCGCAGACCCCCGCGGCCACGCAGGCGGGCGCGTCCAGGACCTGCACCCGCGCGCCGGGGCCGTGGTCCAGGTGGTAGCGGAGCTGCGCGCGCGCGCCGCGGACGAAGCCCGGCGCGCCGGACTCCCGGAGCGTGGAGGCGCCGTCCACCGACAGCGCCCACACTTCCAGACAGTGGCCCTGCGCACGGTGAGGGAGGGGGTGGTGGACCCTCGGCAGGCAGCCTGCGCCCACGGCGAGGAGGACCCAGCCCCCCACCGCCCACGCCCGTCTCCAGGGTACCTCGCTTGCCGCGTTCAGATGCCGCCCCCTAAGATGGCCACCAACGATGGAAGAGGAGAAGACCTCAGTCCACTCCATCGCTGATCTGTTGAAGCAGGCGCAGCAGACCCACAGCGCCTACCTCATCGTGATCAGCGCGAAGTCTCCCGCGGGGGTCGGGCGGATGTTCAAGCTCGAGCGCGCGGAGACGGTGCTGGGCCGGAGCCAGGACGCCACCTTCCAGGTGGAGGACGACGGCATTTCGCGCAAGCACGCGAAGATCCTCGTCAACCCCACGGGCGGCTTCCAGGTGGTGGACCTCGGGTCGACCAACGGGACCTACCTCAACGGCTCGCGGGTGGACCTGGCGTCCCTGAACGACGGGGACAAGATCCAGGTGGGCTCCAACACCGTCCTCAAGTTCAGCCTGCAGGACCAGCTGGAGGAGCAGTACCAGAAGAGCATCTACGAGTCGGCCACCCGGGACGGGCTGACCCGCACCTTCAACAAGAAGTACTTCCTCGACACCTTGAAGAAGGAGTTCGCGTACTGCCTGCGCCACCGGGTGGCCCTGTCCCTGGTGATGTTCGACGTGGATCACTTCAAGAAGATCAACGACACCTTCGGGCACATGGCGGGGGACTTCGTGCTCACCCGCATCGCGCAGCGGGTGCACGAGACCATCCGCACCGAAGACCTCTTCGCCCGCTACGGCGGCGAAGAATTCGCGCTGATGCTGCGCGAGACCGCCGAAGAGAAGGCGCTCGTCTGCGCCGAGCGCTGCCGCCGCGCGGTGGACATGACGGACTTCAACTTCAACGGCACGCCCATCAAGGTCACCATCAGCCTGGGCGTGGCCACCCTGCTCGACACGGACTTCGCCCAGCCCGAGGAGCTCATCGCCTCCGCGGACCGGTACCTCTACCGCGCCAAGCACGGCGGCCGGAACCGCGTGGAGGGCAAGCGGGTGAGCGGCGTCTAGCCTCCCGGGGCTGTGGGCGGCGCGGGCTTGAACCCGGGTCAGCGCGCTTCCAGCTCGTCGGAGAGCACCTTCCCGTTGCGGTCCACGACTGCGCTCCAGCCGACGGGCGGCTCCGACGCCGTCTGCGCGTGCTTCCGACTCGAGGCCCAGAAGCATCTCCACCTGGACGGCCGCCCACCGGACTGCGCTACACGGTGCCGGAGCCGACCACGACCTGCTCGGTCGGCGCGTCGCCGGGGTCGGGTACGCTGAACTCCACCCGGTTGCCGCCTGCGGCGCCCGCGCGGTCCAGCGCGTTTTGCGCATGGCGGACCAGTTCCGCGAAGGAGAACTCCCGGCCCGGCGTGGTGGCGGCGGAGACCCCTGCGGAGATGGTGGGGCGCAAGGTCACCTCCCCGTGCTGCAAGGTGGCGCGGGCCACGCGGTCACAGATGCGGCGGGAGACCACCAGCGCGCCCTGCAAATCCGTGTGCGGCATCAAGAGCACCACGCGGTCCGGGCTGTACTGCACCGCGAAGTCGGTGTCCCGCAGCGAGCGGCGGATGGCCAGGGCCAGCCCCGCGAAGAGCTTCTCCCGCAGCTCGGTGTCCTCCCCGGAGATGTCCAGCCGGTCGAACCCGATGAGCGCCAGCGCCAGGGGAAGGTTGTAGCGGCGCGCCCTCTTCACCTCGACGAAGAGGACCTCCTTGAAGTGGGGGAAGGTGTAGAAGCCTGTGAGCGGATCGAGGATGCCCTCACCGGGTCGCAGGCTCGGCGCATCTTCCACGGCGGCCAGGGCGCTGGCGGGCTTTGCGCGAGCCTTCTTCGGCGCCGCGGCCATGCCTTCTTTCAGCACGCGCAGCTTCACCAGCTCCGGCAGCCGCACCTCGAGGTCTGGCACCGACACCGGCAGGGGCAACACCCCATCCGCCCACGCCGCCTTCTCCACCCGCTTCATCCCGGCGAGCACCAGCGCGGAGGGCGCGTGCTTGCGGATCTCGCGCACCCACTTCGCGCCCCCCTTCAAGGAGGGGCCCAGGACCACCAGGTGCTCCTTGCGCAGGTGGTCCGGCCCTTCGGCGGAGGACACCTTCACGCCCGCCTTCTTCAGGGCCGCGACGATGCGGCGCCGCTCGAGGTTCTTCGGTTCGAAGACGGCGGCCTGGCTGATTTTCATGGGGGCGCAGACTACCAAGGGAAGGCGGTCAGGGCGCGAAACCCATCCGGCGCAGGGCGCCTTCGGCCTCGCGGCGCACGCGGCTCTCGGGGTCCTTGCCTCTGGCCTCGGACAACGCCGCTGCGGCCTGCGCGCCGCCCATCTTCGCGAGGGCGCCCACCGCCGCCAGCCGCACCTCCCGGTCCCCATCACCGCCCAGGCGCCTGGCCACCGCGCCCGCGTGCGCCCGCGCCTGCATGAGCCCCAGGGCCTCCACCGCCGCCCGCCGCAGGGAGGTCTCTTCGGCGTCCAGCTGCTGGGCCACCGCCTCTGCCAGATCTCCAAACCGGCGCAGCCCCGCGGCGGTGCACCCGGCCTCGCGCACGGCAGGGGCCGGGTCCAAGAGCGCCTTCGCCACCACCTCCCGTGTCTGGGGCAGAGGGCCCAGCTCCACCTGGGCGAGCACCCCGCCCGCGCGCACCGAAGGCTCCGGACTTCGCAGCGCCTCCTGCACCAGCGGCTTCGCGCGCGTGCCCGCACACCCGGCGAAGCCCACCACCGCCGCGGTCCGCACAGGCGCAGGCGCGGCCTCCTGGTGGGCGATGTCCCACAACGGCCCCTTGCGGCAGTCCCGCCCGCCGGCGGCCCCGAGCAGCTCCACCCAGCGGGTCTGTGCCGCCACCGGGACCTTCGGGGCCAGCGCTCCGAGCACCCGCGCGTGGACGGCCACAGCGAGCGTGCGCCCCTCCCCTGCCGCCAGGGCCCGCGCCGCCGCCAGCCGCACCGCGAGGTCCGCGTCCCACAGGTAGCCCTCCAGCTCCGGCGCAGAGAGCGGCGCGTACCCGCCGAGCTCGGCAACCTGCGCGCGCCGGGCGGTGGGCTCGGTGGACCTGGGCGCGGTCATGAAGGCCTCGAGCTGCTCCATGTACCAGGCCACCAGCCGGTTCACCCGCTCGCGGTTCTCCTCCGTCGCCGCGCGCAGGAGCGCCAGCCCCACCGGCGGGCCTCCATGGCCTGCGTGGGCCAGGAGCACCTTCGCCGGCGCCGCGTCCGCTTCTTTCGGCCGGGTGGCCATGGCGTCCAGCACGGCCTCGGCCGGGGACTTCTTGAAGAGGGTGCCCAGGTGGACCATGGCCTCGGTGGCAGCCGTGGGCGCAAGCCCATACAGCTCCAGCTCCAGCGCCTCCTTCACTCGCGCCTGGCAGGTCTGGGCGAGGCTCGGGGACAAGGACAGGTTCCGGTGCCAGGTGCGCCACGACAGCTTCCGGTCCGCGCCCACGCGCGCCACGGTGAGGCAGGCGGCGTCCCGCGCTTCGGGGGCCGCGGCCTTCAGGTGCCTGCCGAGCACGGCCGCCACGGAGCCGCCGCCCCGCCGCGAGAGCGCCGTGGCGGCCTCGCGGACCACCTGCCAGTCCGGGTCCGACAGGGCGCTTTGCAGGAGCGCCCTGGGGAAGGGCGCCTGCTTCGCCAGATCCTTCACCCACCCACCCCGCGCGTCACCGTGGAAGAGGCAGCGGTTGCACACGCGCGCGCGCAGGGCCCGGTCCTTCACGGTCCGCTCGCAGGCGGGCAGGCAGCCGCGGGCGTACTCCGGGGAGGGAGGCGGCGGGTCTGCGGCGAAGGCCGGGGCCGGCGTCAGGGCGAGCGCCAGGGCCCAGAGCCCGGCGAACCCCGAGCCCACAAACCGTTCTGTCCTTGCCTTGCGTTTTGGCCCGGGCGCGGGCATACGGGCCCCTTCAAAAATCTGGCGAACAGCCGACGGAGGGAGGTGAACCCATGGCCGGAATCAGAGTCAAGGACGGTGAGTCCATCGAAGCGGCGCTCAAGCGCTTCAAGAAGGCCACCGAGAAGGCGGGCATCCTCTCCGAGATCCGCAAGCGGGAGCACTACGAGAAGCCCTCCGTGAAGCGGAAGAAGAAGTCCATCGCCGCCAAGAAGCGCGCGGTGAAGAAGCTCCGCAAGGCGTACTAGTTCTTTTCGTCAGGGGAGGGTGGGGGTCCGTCGTCTCGCCCTCCCCTCCCCTTTTTGCGTCTTCCGTCAGGAGTAAGTGCCACATGACCACGCTGCGCGAGCGAATCGACGCTGACCTCAAGGACGCCATGCGCGCTCGCGAGGAGCTGACCCTCTCCGTCCTGCGGATGCTCAAGAGCGCCGTGAAGTACAAGGAGGTGGAGCCGGGCGCGACCGGGCCTCTGGATGACTCGGCGGTGATGCAGGTCGTCACCACGCTCATCAAGCAGCGGCGGGACTCCGTGGAGCAGTACACCTCTGCCGGACGGCCGGAGCTCGCGGAGAAGGAGCAGCAGGAGATAGGGGTGCTCCAGAAGTACCTGCCCCAGCAGCTCTCCGCGGACGAGCTGCGCGCGGAGGTGGCCAGGGCCGTGGCCGAAGCCGGGGCGAAGGCGCCGAAGGACATGGGGCTGGTGATGAAGGTCCTGATGCCCCGGGTCCAGGGCAAGGCCGAGGGCAAGGCGGTCTCCGAGGAAGTGAAGGCCCAGCTCTCGAAGCTCTAGTTGCTGATCCCCGAGCACAAGATCCAGGAGGTCCTGGACCGCGCCGACATCGTCGCGGTGGTGGGCCGCTACGTCGAACTCAAGAAGTCCGGCAAGAGCTACAAGGGGCGCTGCCCGTTCCACCAGGAGAAGAGCGCGTCCTTCTACGTCACCCCGGACATGCGCCGCTTCAAGTGCTTCGGGTGCCAGGCGGGCGGGGACGCCATCGCCTTCGTGCAGCGCTATCTCGGCAAGACCTTCGTGGACGCGGTGAAGGACCTCGCGCGCGAGGCCGGCGTGGACCTGGAGGCGGCGGTGGACCCGGCCGCCCGGGAGCGCCACGAATTGAAGGAGGCCACGGATCTCGCCGCCCGGCACTTCGCCGAGCGGCTGTGGGACGAGGCGCACGGGCGGCACGCGCGCACCTATCTGGCCTCCCGCGGCGTGAGCGACGAGACCGCGAAGGCCTTCGGCCTGGGCTGGGCGCCCATGGCCTACACGGACCTGTGTGACCGGCTCCTGGCGGAGGGGATGCTGGAGTGGGGCGTGCGCGCCGGGCTCGCGAAGAAGCGGGAGGTGGGCGAGGGCTACTACGACGGGTTCCGCAGCCGCCTGATGATCCCCATCCGCTCCCCGGAGGGCCGGACCATCGGCTTCGGCGGGCGCTTCCTCGAGGTGGAGCCCGTCCAGAAGGACCGGACGCCGCCCAAGTACCTCAACTCGCGGGACTCGCGGCTCTACAACAAGAGCGAGGTCCTCTTCGGCATGGACCTGGCGCGGGACGAGGTCCGCAAGACGAAGAGCGCGGTCCTGGTGGAGGGCTACTTCGACTGCATCGCCCTGCACGACGTGGGCGTGAAGAGCGCGGTGGCCCTGTGCTCCACGGCGCTCACCGCGCAGCACATGGCGCTGCTCAAGCGGTGTGACGCGAAGGAGCTGGTGCTGCTCTTGGACGGGGATGAAGCCGGCAGGGCCGCGGTGGAGCGGCTGGCGGGCGCCATCCTCGCCTCCGGGTTCGCCTCCCGGGTGGCGCTTCTGCCCGAAGGCGAGGACCCGGACACCTTCGCCCGGCGGGTGGGTGCGGACGGGGTGAAGGCCCTGCTCGCCGAAGCCCGGCCGCTGACCGGCCACCTGTTCGAGACCGTCCTGCCCGGCGGCCCGGATTCGACCTTCGAGGCCAGGATGACCGCGCTCGAGCGGCTGCGGCCGGTGTGCGCGGCCCTTCCGGTGGGGCTGGTGCGCAGCGCGTTCTTCTCTGCCCTCTCCAAACACTTCGGGCTGCCCGCGGTGGAGCTGGAGACGGCGCTGCGCGGCAAGGAGCCCGCGCCCGTGAAGCCGGTCCCCAGGCCCTCCGCAGCGCCCGCGGCCCGGCCTCCGGGAGCAGGCGCCACCGCCGGCCCCGTCGGTGGGCAGGCGGGCGTGCCCGTGGGGAGCCCCCAGCCAGAGCGGCCGCCGGATCCGCTGGAGGTCTCCTGGGCAGCCGCGGTGCTGCGGAATCCCCGGCTGCTGGTCTCAGACACCTTCCGGGTGCAGGACGAATTGTCCAACGGGGCCATCCGGTCCCTCATCCAGCACGTGGCGTCCGGCAGGGGCGCCCAGGACGCGCTCTTCGAGTCGCCCGAGCGGCTCCGGAGCGCGCTCGAGCAGGCCGCGCGGGGGCTCCCTGCGGAGGAGGGCGCGCTGGAACCGTTCTTCGCCGCCGTGTGTCGCAGGCTGATGCGCAGGCGGGTGGACGAGAAGCTCGCGTGGATTGCGCGGGTGACGGCGTCCCTGCAGGGAGCGAGCGAGCTGCCCGAGGATGCCCGCCGTCTGCTCGAGCAGCGCGTCGAGCTGCTCGGCCTTAGAAAGAAGCTGGTCTGAATTCAGTGCACGCGGGAAGAAAGCGCTGCGTGCCATTGGTTTTGAGGCGCAATTCGCAGCCGTTGTCAATGCAGTCAGGTTTGCGGTAGACCCCCGCGTTCGTTCATCAGAAGTCGCTCGAAGGAGACGTTCCCGAATGGCCACCCAGAAGTCGTCCTCCCGGTCCCCGACCGTCAAGAAGCTGAAGAAGGACAAGGAGAAGGACGTCAAGAAGGCGAAGGCGACCGTCGCCGCGAAGGGCAAGGAGAAGCCCGCCGCGAAGGGCGCCATGGCCGCGAAGGACGGCAAGGAGTCGAAGGAGAAGGAGCCGAAGAAGCCGGTGGCCACCCTCAAGGTGTCCGAAGACGAGATCGACCCCGAGGAGGCGGCGGATGAGCTGGCCGCGTCGGTGGAGATCGACCCGGACGCGGAGGAGGACGAGCTCGACGACGAGGCGCTGATCGAGCGCAAGGAAGTGAAGGACCTCCTGGAGGCGGGCCGGCAGAAGGGCTTCCTCACCTACGACGAGGTCAATGACGCGCTGCCCGCGGACATCGTGTCGTCGGATCAGATCGACGACGTGATGAGCATGTTCGGCGACAACGACATCGAGA
>CAZQVZ010000188.1:0-10933 GCA_964596895.1 uncultured Myxococcaceae bacterium | reverse complement strand
GAGCCCGAACACCGCCATCGCCGCCACCGCGGCCCCTGCGAAGAGCTTCTTCATGGTCTTCCTCCCTCCCTGGTCTGCCGGGCAGTCGCCCAGCGGTCCGGAAAAGGGTGGGGCGCACCGCCCCAGCCTGCAGCGAGCGCCTGGCTGTCCGGCTGCCCACCGCGCGGGCGCCCGAGGAGCCGACGGGAGCGGGTGCGCAGCGCTCTAGCCGGTGGCGGTGTCGGGAGCGACGGCCGCGTTCGGGGAGGCGGTCTGCGCGCGCAGCCGCTCGAACTCGACGACGTCGTGCGCGCTGAACACCTGGACCTGCGCCCCGTGCGCCTTCACCAGGTCCCGTAGCCGCTCCTGGTTGGACAGCCGCGCCCGGGCGTCCACCTGCACCGCCCACTGGAACAGCCGCAGCGGCGCGGGACAGGACGGCGCGGCGGCGTTGACCTCTCCGTGGAAGAAGTACGCGTCCCCGGCGTGCAGCCGCCAGGCGTCCTTCGTCTGCACCGCCACCGCGGCGTGTCCGCGGCTGTGACCCAGAAGGGGCACCAGGAGGACCTCCGGCGGCAGGCCGGGCAGCTCCCGCACACAGTCGAACCCGAACCAGGTCTCACCCTTCGTCTCGTGGGGCGCCCACTTCGGGCCGTGCGCCCACTGGATGGATCGGTAGCGCTCCTTCTCCTTGAGGCCCCGGGGGGCCTGCGCCGCGCGAAGCTCGTCCGCGTACACGTGGACGGTGGCGTGGGGGAAGTCGGAGAGGCCGCCGGCGTGGTCGAGATCCAGGTGGGTGAGCACGATGTGCCGCACGTCCTCGCGCCGGTGCCCGAGCGCCTCCACCTGGCGGACGGCGGTGTGCCGCTCGTCGAGCGTGGCCCCCATGGCGGCCACGAACGCGCGCCCCAGCCGCTTCGCCGGTTCGGCCATGTCCTGCAGGCCCATGCCGGAGTCCACGAGCACCAGCCCGTCCTTCGCTTCGATGAGCAGGCAGTGGCACACCAGCGGCGAAATCAGCTGCCCGCCGAAGGGCCGGAGGTGTCCGCAGGCGAGGTGGTGGACGCGCATGCCGGAGAGGGACCCTCTATCCGCCGATGCCCATCATGGTCAGCAGCTCCTTGTCCGCCTCTGGCGTACCGAACTGGTGACCTTCATCCTTGAGCGCCAGCGCCCCGCGGATCTCCGCCACGAGCGCGTCATCCGAGGCGCCCTGGCGCATCCGCTCGCCGAGGAGGATCTCCCCCCGGCCGCCCAGGCACGCCCGCAAGGCGCCTTTGGAGGAGATCCGCACGCGGTTGCAGCCGCTGCAGAAGTTCCGGGACATGGGGCTCACGAGGCCCACCGAGCCGGACGCCACCCGGTAGTAGCGCGCAGGACCTGCGTCCTGCTCGCTCGGGAACGGCGCCTCTTCGGTGGCCGGCAGGCCTGCTGCCGCGAGCATCGTCAGGACTTCGTCGTTGGTGACCTTTTCGCCTCCGGCGAAGGGCATCAATTCGATGAAGCGGGGCGTGTACCCGCGGGCGTGCGCGAACCGGACGATGTCGGGGATCTCCTGTTCATTGACCCCCTTCATGACGACCGTGTTCAGCTTCAAGGACGCAAATCCTGCGCTCGCCGATGCGTCGATTCCGTCGATGACCGCCTTCAGATCTCCCTTCGGAGAGATCTTCTTGAACGTCTCCTCCTCGAGCGTGTCCAGGGACACGTTGATCTGGCTGACCCCCGCCTCCACCAGCGGGAGGGCCGCCTCCTCGAGCCGCGAGGCGTTGGTGGTCAGCGCCACCCGCTTGATGCCGGGGATGGCGGAGATGCGCCGGGAGATATCCACCAGATCCGGACGCAGCAGCGGTTCACCGCCGGTGAGCCGAACCCGCCTCGTCCCCAGCCGCGCGAAGATGCGCACCATGCGCTCCAACTCCGGCGCGGTCAGCATCTCCCGGGTCCCGCCCCAGTGCGCCGGCGAGCAGTACACGCACCGGAAGTTGCACCGGTCAGTGACCGACAGGCGCAGGTAGGTGATGGAGCGCCCCTGCCTGTCGATGAGCTGCGGGAGTGCGGTCTGGACGTCCAAGTTGGCCCCTAGGCTTCGCTGAGCTTCTGCTTGTAGCCCGGATCCGTTTCGTCATCCGACTCTTCGGTGGCGGTGACCTCGCCGGGCAACAGCGGTGCTTGCAAACCGGAGGCCTGCGCCGCCTTCTCCGCGATCATGTCCTGCTTGATCTTCATCAAGCCGGTCTCGCCAATGGCGAGGAAGGCCTGCACCACTTCGGGGTCGAACTGGGTCCCGCCGCAGCGCTGGATCTCGCTGATGGCGTTGGCGAAGGTGGTCCCCATCCGGTACGGCCTGTCGGAGGTCATGGCGTCCAGGGTGTCCGCCACCGCGAAGATCCGCGCGCCCACGGGGATCTCGTTCCGGCCGAGGTTCCGGGGATAGCCGCCGCCGTCGTACCGCTCCTGGTGCGAGAGCACGATCTGCGCGGGGACATTGAGGAAGGGGATGGCCTGGATCATCTGGAAGCCGATGTCCGGGTGCCTGCGCATCTCCTTCCACTCTTCAGGCGTGAGCTTGCCGGGCTTGAGCAGCACCGCGTCCGGCACGCCGATCTTGCCAATGTCGTGCAGGAGCGCCCCGCGGCCGATCTCCTCCAGCTCCGGCCCCTTGATCCCCATCTTGTCGGCGATGGCCACCGTGTAGCGGACCACCCGCTGCGAGTGGTCCGAGGTCTCGTGTTCGCGCGCGTCGAGCGCGGCCACCAGCGCCAGCAGCGTGTTCTGGTACGTGTTGGCGATGTCGCGGAGCGCCGAGCGCAATTCGGTGGTGCGGTCTCGCACCTTGCGCTCGAGCTTCTTCTGGTACCGCTTGCGCGCCAGCTCGATGCGCCGCTTGGCCAGCGCCCGCTCGATGGCGCGGATGAGGTCGGTGAGCTTGGGCGGCTTGAGCAGGTAGTCCACCGCGCCGCGCCGCAGGCAGTCCACCGCGGCCTCGGTGTCCCCGTAGCCGGTGAGCATGATCACCGAGGTGTCCGGGTGACGCGCGCGGAAGTTCTCGAGCAGCCACAGCCCGTCCTTGCCGGGCATCTTCATGTCGCTGATGACCAGCGGCGTGTCCTCCGCCGCAGCCAGATCCAGGGCCATTTCGGCCCCTTCAGCGACGACGCAGTTGTAGCCCTCTTCGCGGAGCAGGACGGAGATGACGTCTCGGACGGACTCGTCGTCGTCGACGATCAGGATGCGCGGCGGTACCTGGGGGAGGGCTTCCACGGCGGGGGATATTAAGAGCATTGCTGCACACATGGCCACCCAGACGGCCGCCGGGTGTGCGGGCCTGCTCCCTCGGTCAACGGTGCCGGGGGCCTGCGGCGCCCAACCCCGGACGGTCGTAGCGGAAGGGCGCGAGGTCCACCGCCGTGGGTTGACCCAGGACCCGCTCGGCGACCAGGCGGGCGGTGATGGGCGCGAGCAGGATGCCGTTGCGGAAGTGGCCGGTGGCGAAGAAGAGCCCGCGCAGGGGCCCCTCTCCGAGCAGGGGGAGGTGGTCCCGGGTGCCCGGCCTCAAGCCCGCCCAGGTCCGGGTGACGGGCGCCCCCGCCAATTCGGGGCACAGCTGCAGCGCCACCCCGAGGATCGCCGCGAGCCCGCCCGCGGTGACCTCCTTCTCGAAGCCCACCTCCTCCATGGTGCTGCCCACGATGACCCGCCCATCCACCCGCGGCACCACGTAGCCCTTGTGAAAGGAGAAGACGATCCGCGAGAGCAGCGGCACCTTCGCCTGCAACTCCAGCATCTGCCCGCGGACCGGGCGGACCACCGCAGGCCCCACGCCTGCGCCATGGACCAGGCCGGACCAGGAGCCGGCCGCGAGCACCACCGCGCCCGCCGCCACCTGCGCGCCCTCCAGATCCACGCCCAGCACCCGCTCGCCCTCCGTCCACAGCCCGCGCACCCAGCCGGTGCGGAAGCTGACCCCGGCCCGCGCGGCGGCCACGTAGAGCGCGCGCACCAGCAGGGTGTTGTCCACCTGCGCGTCGTCGGGGAAGTGCAGGACGCCGTGCGCCGCCGGGTTCATGGCGGGCTCCAGGGCCCGCGCCTCGTCAGCCCCGAGGAGCTCCGCGCGAAGGCCGAGCGCCGTCTGCCAGGCCGCCATCGCCTCAAGTCCGTGACGGCCCGCCTCGTCGAACACGGTGAGCAGGACGCCGCAGGGGCGGTAGCCCACGTCGATGCCGGTGAGGTCTTTGAGCTCCTCGGCGAGCCTGGGGTACATGCCGCGGCTGCGCAGGCCGAGCTCGAAGCCCGGCCCCGGCCCCTGTGCCTCCATCTGCGGCGCGAGGATGCCGGCGGCGGCGCTGGAGGCCTCGGCGCCGGGGACGGCCTTCTCCACCACGGTCACCTGCGCGCCGGCCTGGGCGAGCCGCAGCGCCAGCGCGCAGCCCATGATCCCCGCCCCCACCACCACCACGTCCGCTGCGCGCTCGGCTGCCGTCATGGGCAGGGGCTTGTGACAGATGCGGCCGAGCCCAGGCAATGACCTGCGTCAGCGCGACGATGCGAAACCAATGTCCTTGATCCGCCAGGTGGCGAGGGTTATCTGCCGCGCACGTTCTTCGAGGAGGCGCACGCGTGGCAGAGACGTTCGACGTGGTGATCATCGGCTCCGGTCCGGCCGGTTACGTGGCGGCCATCCGGGCCGGTCAGCTCGGGTTGAAGACGGCCATCGTGGAGAAGGACACGCGCCTGGGCGGCACCTGCCTGCACCGGGGCTGCATCCCCACCAAGTCGCTCCTGTGGACGGCGGAGCTGTTCGCGCACATCGGGCACGCGAAGAAGTTCGGCATCGACCTCAAGGATCCGGTGGTCAACTGGACCCAGGCGCTCGCGCACAAGGACAAGGTCGTCACCAAGGGCGCCAACGGCATCGACTTCCTGATGAAGAAGAACAAGGTGACCGTGGTGAAGGGCCACGGGCGCATCGCCGGGAAGGGGAAGGTGGACGTCGCCCTCACGGACGGGAAGAAGCAGACCCTGGAGACGAAGAACATCATCATCGCCACCGGCTCGGTGCCGAAGTCGCTGCCCAACGTGGTGGTGGACCACAAGCGGATCCTGAACTCGGACTCCATCCTCCAGATCGCCGAGATTCCGAAGAGCCTGATCGTCCTCGGCGCCGGCGCGGTGGGCGTGGAGTTCGCGTCGGTGTTCAACCACGTGGGCTCGCAGGTCACGCTGGTGGAGTACATGCCGCACCTGCTCCCCATCGAGGACGAGGACTGCTCGAAGGAGCTGGAGAAGATCTTCCGCCGCCGGAAGATCGACTACCTGCTCGGCGCCAAGCTGGAGAAGGTGGAGACCACCGCCACCGGCGTGAAGGCCACCATCGACGTGGGCGGTGAGAAGAAGGTGGTGGAGGCGGAGATCCTCCTCTCCGCCGTGGGCCGCGCGCCGGTGACCGAGGACATCGGGCTCGACAAGACGGGCATCAAGCCGGACCGCGGGTTCATCAAGACCGACGAATACATGCGCACCACCGAACCGGGCATCTACGCCATCGGTGACGTGGTCCCCACCCCCATGCTGGCGCACGTCGGCTCGTCGGAGGGGGTCCTGGCGGTGGAGCACATCGCCGGCAAGAAGGTGGAGCCCATCAACTACGACCGGGTCCCCTCCGCCACCTACTGCTACCCCGAGGTCGCCTCCGTCGGCCTCACCGAGAAGAAGGCGAAGGAGCGCGGGTACGACGTGAAGGTGGGCATCGCCCCGTTCGGCGCGGTGACCAAGGCGTCCATCTCCGACGAGGCGATCGGCATGGTGAAGATCGTCTCCGACAAGAAGTACGACGAGGTGCTCGGCGTCCACCTGGTGGGCCCGCACGCCACGGAGCTTCTGGCCGAGGCCTGCGTGGCCATGCGGCTGGAGACCACCACCGAAGAGATCTCGCGCACCATGCACGCGCACCCCACGCTCTCGGAGATCATGCACGAGGGCGCGGAGGCCACGCTGGGCCACCCGCGGCACTTCTAGGCCCTCCGCTCGCGGACAGCGCGGGCTTCAGCGGACCTGTTCGATCAGGACCTGAAGCCGCGCCTCCGTGGGCGTCCCATCCGGCCGCTGCAGGGGCAGGGTGAAGGTCTGGCTCAGGTGGCCTTCAGCCGGCCGCAGGTCCAGGGTGGACCCCGTCTGGGCGGCGAGCTCGACGTGGTAGGCCTCATGGGCGGAGCACCCGTTCTGCTCGCAGCCGGGCACCGCCACCGCTTCGTCCATTCGCCAGATTTGGGCGGTGAGGCTCGAGAGCGCCACACCGTCCAGCCAATGCCGGAACTCGGCAGACGGCGTCCCCGCGCGGGTCGGCAGGCACAGCGCCACCCGCGAGCCGAAGGGCGTGCCGGGCGCGGTCCCGTAGCAGGGCCTGTCGTTGGGCAGCTTCCAGGGCGCGCCTGACGGCGCCTGGGCCGCCCCCTCCGGGTCCACGTACGCGAGCTGCCGCAGCTCGAAGCGCGCGGTGGGGTCGTGCCGCGGGACGGGCACGCAGGTGGGCCGGGCCTCGCGGTCCGCGAAGCAGGTGAAGCCTTCGGGGCAGGTGCCGCGGGCGCAGTCTGGCAGGCACCGGGAGGTGAGGTAGGCGTCCACCGCGCGGCAGGAGGTGCCCAGCGCGCAGGCCTCCCCGGCCGTGCAGGTGCGCCCCACCTCCCGCACGCAGGCGCCGTCCTGACAGGCGAGCCGCCCGCTGCAGGCGAGGCTACAGCCAGCGGGCGGCTGTTCGGCAGGTGCTGCCGGGGACGCCGCGCCGAGGCAGGTGAGGCAGGAGCGGCCCGCGCAGCCGGCCGCGGCCTCCACGCACCTTCCGCCGAGACAGCAGCCATCACAGGTCTGGGCGTTGCAGGTGCGCGCCTCGTCACCGCCGAAGTCCAGGGGGCTGTCGAAGACCGACGGCCCGCACGCGGCTGTGGCGCAGCCGAAGAGGAGGAGGAGGGTTCGCAGTGGGGGGCTCACCCGGCGAAGGTGTGGTCCCCGCGCGAGGTGCGGCAACGGGCACACCGGCTGCCCCGGGGGACATCCGTCCGCTGTCCGTCAGCGCCGCGCCCTGTGCCGCCCTGCGGTGGGCGCTACCGGACGGGTCCTCCCTACGGCTGCGCCGAAGCGAGCTCCCGCATGGCCTGGGCGATGTCGTCCTGCTGCGGCACGGACGCCGTCTCCAGCGGATCCGCGAGGCCAATCCCGGGCACGAACTTCCCCGCGAGCAGCTTCGGCGGCGCCAGGAGCGAGTAGAAGTGCTCGTCGGTGGTGCGGCGGATGAGGTGTTCGCCGAAGTTGGTGACCTCGGTGTCCTCGTTCACGAAGAGCACCTTGCCGGTCTTGCGGATGGACTCGGAGATCATCTCCCAGTCGTAGGGCCAGAGGGTCCGCAGGTCGATGACCTCCGCGTCCACGCCTTCGCCCGCGAGCGCTTCGGCGGCGCGCTGGCACAGGGGCAGGGTGCGCCCATAGCTCACCACGGTGAGGCCGCTCCCTTCGCGGACCTTCTTCGCCTTGCCGATGGGGACCAGGTACTCCTCGAGCTTCGGCCACGAGGGCTTCCACTTCGACCGGTCACCCAACGGCGCGTCGATCATCCTGGAGAGCGCCTTGTCGTCCCCGGGTTCGCCGGGGATGGGCTCCTCGCCGCGGATGCGCAACAGCGCCTTGGGCTCGAGGAACATCACCGGGTTGTGCTCCTTGCACGCCGACAGCAGGAGCCCGTACGCGTCCAGCGGCGTGGAGGGGATGACCACCTTCCAGCCCGGGATGTGGCTCATCGTCGCGTCGAAGGAGTGCGAGTGGTAGATGGACCCGCGGATGCCGGAGCCCACCGGGGTCTTCACCACCATGGGCAGGTGCCAGTCGCCGTTGGAAGACCAGCAGGTGTTCCCGGCGATCTTCAGCAGGTCGATGGTGTTGTAGATGTAGTCCGCGAACTGGATTTCGGCGACCGGACGCTGGCCCGCCATGGCGAGGCCAATGGCCATGCCGATGATCCCCCGCTCGTCCAGAGGCGTGTTCCAGGCGGTCTTGACGCCCTGGGTCGCGGTGAAGACGCCGCCCAGCGGCGGGCCTGCATCCTGGCCGAACACGTCGGTGACGCCGAGGTGCTCTTCGGCGTAGTGCAGCGCCATGCGGACGGCCTGTGCCATGTTGGCCATGGGCTACTTCGCCTCCCAGTAGATGTTGTTCCAGATGGTCTCAGGTGCGGGCAGGGGCTCGTCGCGGGCCTGCCGCGCCATCTCGGAGATCTCATCCATGTGCTTCTGGCGGACCTGGTCCATCTGGTCCCGGGTGAGGATGCCGTCCGCCTCCAGCCGCTGTTCGAGCACCTGGATGCAGTCGGTCTCTTCGGTCACCTTGTTGGCGCCCGAGGCCGAGGAGTGGCCGTACAGCCGGGAGACCCGCGCCTCGAGCAGGAAGGGCCTGCGCTCCTTGCGCACGTACGCCATCGCCTCCTGCAGTTCGAGGTAGCTGCCGACCGCGTCGTTCCCGTCGATGGTCCGGGTCTGCATCCCGAAGGCCCGCCCGCGCTCGGAGATGTCACGCGCCACCCGCTGGGTGCTGCCGTGCGTGGAGATGCCCCAGTCGTTGTTGGTGACGATGATCAGGATGGGCAGCTCATTGCCGGGGCGGCTGCTCCAGACGAGGCAGCTCGCAAAATCCCCTTCGGCGGTGCCCGCGTCGCCGCCGGTGACGATGGTGATGCCGTCACCCCCGTGCCGCTTCTGCGCCAGCGCCGTGCCGGGGGCGATGACGTACTGCACCTCGATGGGGGAGCTCACCGGGGCCACGTTCCACTTCGAGATGGAGAAGTGCCCGGCGAAGTTGCGGCCGCCGGAGTACGGGTCGGTGGCGGTGTTCTTCATCTGCCGCAAGGCGCCCAAAGGCGGCTCACCCAGCGCCAGGATGGTGCCGGACTGCCGGTAGTGGGCGTGCAGGTAGTCGTAATCCAGCCCCTGGCCCTTCTTCATCAGGAGCCCGAGCGGGACGTTGAAGCCCTCTTCGCCGGGCCCGCCAATCCAGAAGTACCCGTGGCCCTGCTTGTACATGGCGATGAGGCGCTCTTCGAGCACGCGCGACTGGACCATCAGGTCGTGCATGCGGATGAGCAGATCACGAGGAAGCGCGCCGGCTTCGGCGGGCTTCTCGTCCTTCCGGTTGACCAGTCTGGGGCGTGACACGCGCGGTCCTATACCCCATGGGCTCGCGCGGATTGAACCTGAATCGAGCCCGGCGTCCCCGGCCCCCGCTGACGCGGCGCGTAGCGGCCACGCCCCCGGGCCCTTCGCCCCTCAGGCGAGGATGATCCGCGGCCCGTTCATGGCCTTGCGGATGAGCGCGAGCGCGCCTTCGGCGGCGGCTTCGGCCTCGGGCATCCGGCGCAGGAACAGCCGCCCTTCGCCGCGCCCGCTCCAGAGCGTGCGCAATTCGCCCAGCATGGCGAAGGCCTCATCCAGGACCTGCTGGCTGGGGCCGGGGCCCACGGTGATGCCGGACTCTTTGGACAGGTGCTCCAGGAACGCTTCGAAGCCTGCCCGCGCCGCCGCCGGGTCGAAGCCTTCGAGCAGCGGGGCGATGCGATCCAGCTTCACATGGAAGAGCCGCAACGGCGCCACCTGCTCCAGCGCCGGGTGGGGCAGGGCCACGTCCTCGTCACCGAACGCGCCCATCAGGCCCTCCTCCTCCGCGGGGTGCTGGTAGGGGACCATGTCCAGGTAGAGGAAGAGCGGATCTGTGCCCCTCTTCACCGCCTCCTTCTCCTCGTCGTCGAGCGGGGGGAAGGCCGTGGGCGCGCCAATGAAGAGCACCGGGAGCGCGACGCCGGCCCAGAACTCCTCGGGCGCAGGACGGGTGGTCTCGGTGGAGCCGGCGAGGTGCGCGACCAACTCCGTCAGCCGGCCGGCCCGGTCCACCTGCGCGAGCACCGACTTCGAGGGGTCCATGGCCGCCAGCGCCTGCACGAGCTGCCCCTCCACCTGCCGGCGAACCTCCGGGGGGAGCTGCGCGCCGGCGCGCTCGATGCCGTCTCGCACGTCGCGCAGAAGCCCGCTCACAGGCGCCTCCCAGGCGCGCTCGAGCTTGCCTTCGTCCACCACCGACCACTGGACGAACGCCGGGTCGAACAGGCGCTCGTAGTCCTCGGGGGACAGGCGAGCGGGCGCAGCGCCGGGGGTCAGCCGGGCCCGCCCGAGCGCCGCGCGGACCTCCTTCTGCAACTCATCCAGCCGGCCGAGGTTCGCCCGCGCCACCGCCTCCAGGGCCGCGCCGAACGGGGAGAGCATGATGATGGCGTCCGGGAAGCCGAGCACCCAGCCGTCCGGCGACTCGCGGTTCACCGCCCAGAACGCGCCGTCATCCTGCGCGAGCCGGATGCCCAGCAGGGACGAGACGCCCAGCACCACCACCTGGTGCTCGGGCTGCTGCGGCTGAAGCGGGCCGCCCAGAAGCCGGGCGATCCCCGGTTCGAGCTCTGCGAAGGGGACCTTCAAGGGGTCTGCCTGCACGCCCACCTTCTGGAGGCCTTCGACCAGGCGCTGGAAGGCGCCTTCGACCTGCGGAGGAATCTGGATGGAAGCCATGGCGCGGCAGGGTGGTGCGCAGGCGCCCGGAGAGCAAGGGCAAATCCTTGCCCGGCTGCTCTGCCTGGAGTGTCGGGCGCCACAGCGGGCGGCACAGCGGGCGACACCGCGCGTCAGGCGTGTGTCCTTGACCGTCCGCCCCCCGGCGGTTAAGTGCCGCCTTCCCATGGCCACCCCGGATCGCTTCCCGCTCCCGCAGGTGCCCGACTCGACCCGGAAACCCGAGTGGCTCAAGGTCCGCCTGCCGCACGGTGAGGGCTACGAGCGGGTGAAGGGCATCGTCCGGGAGACGAAGCTCGCCACCGTCTGCGAAGAGGCCCGCTGCCCGAACATCGCCGAGTGCTGGGGTGGTGGCACCG
>CAZQVZ010000187.1:6027-10958 GCA_964596895.1 uncultured Myxococcaceae bacterium | reverse complement strand
TGCGGAGGACGTGGACGCGGTGCTGCGGCGGGTGTTGCGGCAGTTGGCGAAGGACCTCGAGGACCTCGAGGACCTCGAGTCACCGAGGCCGGAGGACGACTTCGAGGGGCTGGTGTGGGCCAAGTCGTCACAACCTACCCACCCCTCGTGATTGACCCACCTCAAGCGGGCGCGGACGCAGAGGCGGGTCGAGGCGAAGGTCTCCTGGCGCGCGCCGTGGCTCGGTTTCTGCTCAGGGCGGCGGCCCATGACCCGATCACCCTTTTACTCTCCTACGCGGTCGCGGCAGGCAGGCGCGCTCCCCGTCCTTCGCTGGATGTCCCTGGCTGCGCTGCTCGGCTGCACGCTGGTGGCGGAGGTCGCGCACGCCTCCTCCTACACCGGAAGCTTTCCGCGGGCCCAGTCACCCAACACGTACGCGCGCCCGAACGCGTACTGCAACCGCGCCACCGACGTGGTGAGGAGCTTCGAGGTCTTCTCCTTCGCGCTTCCCACGAGCGGAGCGTTCACCCTCACCGTGACCCGCACCGACGGGAAGAGCGGTCTGGCCGGCACCGTCCACCAGAACAACTTCATGGCCTCCGAGCCGTGCATGAACTGGTGGGAAGGCAAGCAGACGACCGGGAACTCGCTCAGCTTCACCATCAACACCAACTTCCCCGCGTACGCCTATCCCGCTGCGTTCGACCTGATCATCGCCGGCGCGAACGGGTCGGACAGCGGGACCTTCCGCGTTGACGTTTCCGGTCCGGCGCCGCTGCAGATCCGCTGTCCCAACACGAGGCTCAGCCCCGACTGGGCAGACGTCGAGGCCTCCGGCGGCTCGTTCACCGCCACCTTCTCCCCATCCGGCATTGGCTGCACCGACTGGACGTCGGCGGACGTGCCTGCCTGGATCTCCGGCATCCCGAGCAGCGGCTCCGGGCCGGCCACGTTCAGCTACACGGTGGCGCCCAACACGGACACTTCCCCTCGAGACGCCTGTCCGCGCATTGGCAGCACCCACCTCTGCGTCTTCCAGGAAGCTGCCGAGGCGTGCAGCTACTCGCTGGCGAATGGCTCGGCGAACGCGGGCGCGGCGGGCGGTCCGGCCAACTTTGCCCTGAACGCCAGCAGCGCGGCCTGCGCGTGGACGGCGGCGGGCAACGCGCCGTGGATCACGAACGTCACCGCGAGCGGAACCGGAAGCGGCCCTGTGAGCTACTCGGTGGCCGCCAACGCGGGTCCCGCGCGAACGGGGACCATCACCGCCGCAGCGCAGACCTTCACGGTGACGCAGGCGGACGGCTGCACCTTCTCGCTGTCGAGCCCGTCCGACACTGCAGGGTCCACGGGCGGGGCGAAGACGCTCTCCATCGTTGCGAGCGACGGGGGCTGCGCCTGGAGCGCGAGCTCCAACGTCTCGTGGATCACCGGCGTGACCGCCAGCGGCACCGGCAACGGGAACGTCACCTACACGGTCGCCGCCAACGCAGGCCCCGAGCGAACCGGCACCCTCACCCTCGCCGGCCAGACCTTCACCGTGACCCAGGCGAGCGGCTGCACGTACTCGCTCTCCCCGACCAGCGCGCAGGCCGGCGCGGCGGGCGGCAACCTCGGGACAACGCTCACTGCGAGCGATCCTGCCTGTGCATGGACGGCGACCTCCGGAGCCAGCTGGGTGAGCGGCTTGCCTGCGAGTGGCTCGGGCAGCGCGCCGGTGGGCTTCAGCGTGGCGGCGAACCCGGGGCCGGCGCGGATGGCGACCCTCTCCATCGCGGGGCAGTCCTTCGAGGTGACGCAGGCAGACGGCTGCACCTATTCGCTCTCTGCCACCAGCCACAACGCAGTGGCGCAGGGCGAGTCGCTCAGCGTCGGCGTGACCGCGTCCCATCCCGGTTGCGCGTGGAGCGCCACCTCTCAGGCCGGGTGGCTCACGGGCGTCAGCCCCTCCAGCGGCAGCGGCGACGGCACCGTCCAGCTCACGGTCTCGGCCAACTCGGCGCCCCAGCGTGAAGGGACGCTCACCATTGCGGGCAGCGCGTTCGTGGTGACGCAAGCGGGTGGTTGCACGACGACGCTCGCGCAGTCGCAGGCCACCGTGGATCCGATCGACGCGGCGCACAGCTTCGACGTGACCGTGAGCGATGTGTCCTGCCCCTGGACCGCGCTCACCACGAGCTTCTGGGTGTCGAACCTCACGGCGAGCGGCACGGGCAGCGGCGCGGTCCAGTTCGAGGCCGCCGCGAGCACCACGCCGGAGCGCACGGCGCAGATCCTGGTGAACGACCAGACCTACACGCTCATCCAGCGCAGCGGCTGCAGCGTGTCGCTCTCGTCGGCGCAGGGCAGCACCCAGGCCGAAGGCGGCGCTTCCAGCTTCGCGGTGACCTCGGGCGCGGGCTGCGAGTGGGTGGCGAGCACCATTGCAACCTGGCTGACGCAGGTCACGGTGACGGAGGGCGGCGTCTCCTTCGTGGCGGACGCATGGGATGGAGCCGCGCGGTCGGCGACCATCACTGTCGAGAGCACCACCACCGACTCGGCCGCCGACTACACGGTGTCGCAGGCTGCGGGCTGCGTGGTCACGCTGCCGAACAGCATCGAGGGCATCGGCGCGGAGGGCGTGAGCAGCAGCTTCGAGGTGACGACGGCTGCGAGCTGCACCTGGACCGCCGCCGCGCAGGACGGGTGGCTCGAGGACGTCGAGGTGACCGAGACCGGCGTGGCCTACCAGGCGGCGGCGAACACCGGGCCGGCGCGGACGGGGACCATCCAGGTGGTGAGCCCGGAGACGAACGACACCAAGACGTTCGAGGTGCGTCAGGCCAGTGGCTGCTTGCTGAGCCTCGAGAGCACGGAGGCGCAGGTCGGCATCGACGGTGGGCAGGTGCGCTTCGACTTCTCCATGGGAGAGGGCTGCACCGCGGTGGCTGTTGCGACCACGCCGTGGCTGACGGACCTTGCTGTTGGGACCACCGAGCTCACGCTCACCGTCCCCGCCAACGACGGGCCGGCGCGGACCGCCGACCTCCTCCTGGCCACCGCGGATGAGAACGCACAGGTGATGTTGCAGGTCATCCAGGAGGGGCCCATCACCCATCCGGTCATCGTGCGCCAGCCGGCCGCGCTGCTGCTGATGGAGCAGGAGACCGCGGTCCTCACCGTCGAGGCCGTGGGCGGCAACCTCCAGTACCAGTGGCGCCACCGCGGCACCGACCTTCCCGGAGCCACCGGCGCGACCCACAGGATCCCCGACGTGCGCCAGCGCAACGCCGGGACCTACGACGTGGTCATCTGGAACGAGGTGGGGTCAGTGACCAGTGAAGGTGCGCGGCTGCAGGTGACTTCGCCGGAGGTAGCGCCTCCGGAGGCCAGGACCGCGGGCTGCTCGGCGGCAGGTACGTCACTGATGCCGGGGCTGACGCTGCTCTGCGCGGCCGGGCTGACCGCGCTCCGCCGGCGGCGGCGCAACACCTCGGGGGTGGAGTCCCACAGCCGCGGGAGCTGATCGCCATCAGGTAGTGACGCTGAAGGCCCGGATCGCCGCGAGGTGGTCCGGGCCTTCTTGCGCAGCAAGGAGGCGATCAGCGCCGAAGTGGTCGTTCCGTGCGTGAGTGCGGGCGATTCGGCGCCGGAACACGCGCGCGTCTGTCACAGGGCCGCTCGCGGCGCCCGTTGCCGCGCGTCTATCCTGCGGGTGTGAGACGGACGGCGCAGCGTAGGGGGGCGAGCTGGGCGGTTGTGGGCCGGGTGGTGATGGTGGCTGTTCTGGGTGGCTCTTGCCGCAGGTCGCCAGAGCCCGTCGTGATCGAGGCCGCCGACGCCGGCGTCACAGAGGCGCGGTCCAGCCAGCGCGCGCCACCGTTCGTGCTCGAGCTGCGTGGCGGGACGAAGTGCAGGTCCAGCCAGGGGATGCTGCTTGCGTTGAACGAGGTCCTCGCCGAGGCGGAGCGCGGCGAACCTTCGCGACTGCTGCCGTCGGTGCAGGTGAAGAGCGAGGTCTTCGACGCGTTTCCGCAGGTGGCCCGCGATGCGCCGTTGTGGGACCGGGCCGTTCCCTGGCTCCTGCTCCTGCAGGCGGGGCAGGTGATTGACGCGAAGTACGGCGGCTTCGGCGGCGAGCCCGGTGACAAGGGAATCCAGCTCAACAAGGACGCCATCGTGGACCTGTTGGCGCGCAATGCGCTCTTCGAGCTGCCGCAGCCCAGGCGGCTCCGGCCGGGCGGAGGGGCGTACGAGCGGGAGGACCTCTCCCGCGCAGGTTTCGGCTCCATGGAGCTGGCAGGCCGCCGCTTCGACGGGAAGACGATGCACAACGCTATCTTCTCCGGCAGCGATCTGACCGGCGCGTCCTTCCGCGGAACGGATCTCACAGGCGCGGCGTTCTTCTTCTCTGACCTGACCGCAGCGGACTTCACGGACGCGAAGGTCAATGGCGTCATCTGGACCGCTTCCACCTGCCCGGACGGGAAGCGCGCGGATTCGGAGTCCGGTTGCCTGGGGAGACTCGCGCTGCCGTGACGGTGCCCCCACCCAGCTTCCGACGCGCACCTGCTCGACGCCGCTCTGGGGAAGCGCAGGCGTCGCTTTCAGGCTGGTCTGCACGAGCGCGAGGTCAAGGTCATCCGCGGCGCGCTCCACGACGTCACCCTTCACCCGGCGTCCGTCGTGAAGCACCACGTCGACCTTCTGTGCCTTTCCGACGACGTGCGCATTGGTCAGCACCAGACCGGAGTCGTTGACGAAGAACCCGGAGCCGAAGCTGTCTCCACGCGTGATGCAGGCTTGATTCGTGAAGGTGCTGTCCTCTCTGTGAATGGCAGAGCGTAGCGGTCCCCGAGTGGGCCGCCGGCCCTTGAGCCTCCCTCTTCCGGGATGGAGCTGGCGAGCCCCATCCCCCCAAACAATCAACAGGCACCGTCCGAAGCTTCGCGGCAGACGACGGGGCC
>CAZQVZ010000187.1:0-5927 GCA_964596895.1 uncultured Myxococcaceae bacterium | reverse complement strand
CGGCCGAGGGCAGGCGAGCAGCCAGGCGTCTTTGCCGCGTCCGTACGAGCGCATTAGTGTGTACGTACGGAGGCTGGTGATGATCAAGAAGCTCACTCGCACGGGAAACAGCGTCGCCCTGGTGCTGGACAGAGGTCTGCTGGAGGCTTCCAACCTCGATCCGGATGCGCCGGTGGAGATCTCCACCGATGGCAAGGTCATCGTGATCGCTCCGGCGCCGACGGACGCGCACCGCCAGAAGTTCGAGCGCGGCCTGTCCGCCATGCACGGCCGTTACGCGGGGGCCTTCAAGCGGCTGGCGGAGTGAGCGTCACCTTCCTGCGATTGGACGAAGTCCTTCGCATCCACGCAGACCAGATTGCCCACTACGGCGGCGCCGCGGGAGTCCGCGACCTGGGCCTGCTCGAGTCCGCGGTGGCTGCGCCCGAGGCCTCATACGACGGTGCATACCTTCACGCGACGCTCCCCGAGATGGCCGCCGCCTACCTCTATCACCTGGCGCAGAACCATCCGTTCATCGATGGGAACAAGCGCGTCGCCGCGGCCGCGGCCTTCCTCTTCCTCTATCTCAACGACCACCTCCTGGAATGCTCGGAGGACGCGCTCGTGGAGCTGGCGATGGGCGTCGCCAGCAGCCAGCGCAGCAAGGCGGAGGCGGCCGTCTTCATCGCCGCGCACGCTCGCCCGCACGATGTCGCTTAGGCGCGCGTCTCCGAACCCCGTGCCTCGAGCCGCGCTCCTCCCGGCAAAGCCGCTCCAGCCCGTGTCTGTCGGCCGCGGAGGACCTCCGCCTCCAACACCCGCCTGGGCAAACCGGCGCCCTGCGGTCCCGTCCCCGGCGCCTTGAGTCGCCTTGCGGGGCTGACTCGAAAGACGCCGTGGAAGACCTCCTGAAGCTGGTCCAGCGGGCGCACGGTGACCCCTCTGCGCTCGGCGACGTCGAGGCGGCGCGCGACGACGTCACCCCTGACGCGGCGCCCGCGCTGGTGCGCGCCTACGAAGCGTCGTCGAGCTGGCCGGCCCGGGCTGCCGTCGTGCACCTGCTCCAGGACTACCTGATGGAATCCACGCGAGCGGTGATGCGCCACTTCCTCCTCGGGTCTCCGGCGGACGACCCGGACTCGGAGTGGATGGCCACCGGTCGCGCCATCGCCCTGTGCCACCTCGAGCGCGACCTCGGCCTCTTCACCGCGCTGCTCGAAGATGCAGCCGCAGTCGACGCGGCCCGCGCGCGCTGGTCCGCCGAGGATGGGGGATGAAGAGCCAGCAGCCGGCGGAGCCCACCGTGGCGTCGCCGGCCCGGCCCGCATCCAACGCGCAGACGGGTCAGGACTCTGCGCCTGGGCCGCTGTGGCCCCAACTCGCGCTGGGCGGACTGGGGCCCGCCGTTCAGCGCCTGGGGGCCGAGGGACAGCCCGCTGGACAACTACTACAACCTCATCGCCGCCAAGCCGCAGCTGGTGAAGATCCCCGAAGCGTTGAAGCAGCGGGGCTGTGCCCGAAACGAGACGGCGGCGTTCCGCGGGAAGGGAGATGCGGTGGCGGCAGTGGACCCTGTCGGTGCCGAACCGGCTGCGGTGGGTGCTGGTGTAGCGGCCGGACCGCTTGCGCCTCCTGGAGCGGCGGCTCCTGCGCGCGGTGTGGCGATGGCAGCGGGCGCGCGCGGGGACCGGGCGTGAGGGGCGAGCTTCACTGCGGGGCGGTGGGCTTCACGCAGCAATGTGGCACTGCGCTGCAGCTCGCTCCTCATCACCATGTGCTCTTCCCCGAAGGGATGTGGGAGAGCGGGGCTCTAACCTCCGTCCGTCTCCCACAGCTGCTCGGTCAGCGTGCGGACGGTCTCGATGAGCGACTCGGAGGGTTCATCGCCTGCGGCCAGCTGGCGCACGGCCGCAGCGAGCTCCCGGCACCGTTCGCACCGTGCCCCCGCGGCGGCGAGGAAGCGGTCGCTGGCGCGCACTGCTTCGAACGTGCGCTCACCCACATCCTCGCCAAAGGCTCCGGCGCGGCAGCCGTCCTCCGTTTCGAAGCACGCGGACTCCGAAACTTCGCCGAGCATCGCCATCAGGCTGCACCGGTGCACGCCATCGTCCAGATAGGCGGCGAGGAACGGCACCGCGTGGGGCGTGGCCTCGTAGATCGTGCCCTGGTGAAACACGTTGGAGGTCAGCGCCTCCATGGCCTCTTCGAAGACCTCGGGATCTGGATCCGCGAGCTTGAAGAGCGTCCGCTCCACGTCCTGATGCAGCTTTTCGCCCACGACGCCGGTCCCGTACGCGTGCGCGAGCTCTCCCCACGGCACCCGGCCGAGCTCCTCTCTTGCGTCCCTCCCGCTGGTCGACGGAACGACGATCGCTGTGTGCGCCATGGGGTCGGCTCTAGGACGAGGGGTCCTTCGACGTCAACGTCCTGGCAGGACACGGCGCTCCGTTCCCGGGCGAGCGGTTGCCCGAGCAAGTACACTTGCTCCGCCTCGTTCGTCCCCTCCGTTCGCGGCGCCTGACATTGGGCGAGCGTGCCGCACGCCGGACCGTCACGCGGTGCCATGCCGGGCCACTCCACGGTCCGGAGAGCGCCCGTCCGTGGCGGCAATCCTACATTTCGCCTACCCGCGCGAGAGGCGCGCAGCGAAGATGCTGGCCACCGCGGCGGGGGACCGCCTACCTGCGCATCCCCGGCGTCGCCGTCGAGAGACGTCCGCGTCGCGTCGTGGCGACCGTTTCGACGGCCCCACGGGTCAGGCGCCGTACTGAGCAACTACGCTGTTCGGATGCTGCGAACGCTCTTCCTCCTGCTGCTCTTCTTCTCGTTCGCATGCGGGCGAAGCACGTCCGACCTCTCCGATGGCGGTGCAGTCTCCGACGATGCCGGGCTGCCGCCTGAGGACGCTGGTACCTTTCGGCTGGCGCCGAACGACGTCTCCCTGCTCTTGCCGCTGCCGTTGGACATCTCCGAACGCGGCGAGCACTTGTGGCTGCTGCCGGATTCAGGCGAGGTGGGACCGTACTTCCCCCAGGCGAGCCGCGATGCGCTTCCAGACTTGAACGCGGATCTTCCCTGGTCCTGGGAGGAGGTGATGGTCACCGCCATCCGCTACGACCCCTGTTTTCGCAGGGCGCTCCACGCTCCTTGCGAGGCGCAGATCCGGCTCGGCGCACAGCCCGTGAATTTTGGCGCCGACGGGTCGACGCAGATGACCGACGACGCGGCGGCTCATCTGCACTACGGCTTGACGGTTGCGGAGTCGGAGCACGTCGTCGACAGGCTCCTCGCGATTCGGAAGGCTTCGCCGGTTTCGACGGAAGGACCGCTGGGCGTGCATCCGGGCCTCGCCGCGGCGGGGATGGACTCCGCGCCTGGCGCGCTCGTGCGCGAGCTGATCGTTCAGTTCTGCCGCGAAGACAACTTCCACCGCCTCACGGCAAACGTCTTCGCCATGGACAACTGGGGGTTCCTCCAGTTCGAACCCTCAGCCAACGGTCTTGAAACGACGCCGCTCGCAGGAATGGTCGAAGAGGGGCACTCCCAGTCGTGGCTTCGGCAAGCCAGTCGCAACAGCCTCGACGATCCGACCGGGACGATCATCCCGGCGCCGCTCGAAAGCTTCGCCTATCTGCTGAGTGCCGCGAGCTACGCGGGGTCCATGCCGATCGACGCGGCAAAGGCCCAGGCTGCCGCAGAGGTGATCGCCCGCATCGAGAACCCGTTGAAGCGCGTCGTGGATCAGACCGACTGCGTCAGCTGCCATCTCGGCACCCAGGCGCGACTCTTTGCCCGCCGCAACGGCGTTTCCTTTGAGTCGCTCGAAGATGCCTACCAGCCCCCGCCCGGGTATGACGCCTCGCTCGTCCTGGTGCCGGAGCTCGACGGGAACCTCGGCGCGACGCTGCAGTTCGGTTACCACTTCAATCTGAGCGGCGCGGAGCTGAACATCTTCCCCATCGTGAGCGGCCGGGTGATCCACGAGAGCATCGAGGCTGCCCACCAGGTGAACAGGGCTCGGCAATAGCCCGCCGGCGCGCTGCGTTCTGACGACGAGGCGCCCGACGCCGAGGCCCTCTTCGAGGGAGCGCCCTCAGGGCGTCTGCGCTTCATAGGCGCCGATGTCCGGGCCTGCCCCCACCGGGCGCGGGCGGCCGAGGAAGTCGTCGACCACAGCGGGGATGGACGGCGCGGCGTCGATGAGCGGGCTGCCCGGGAGCGGCCTTCCATCGAAGCTGGCGAGGTTCATGTCGGTCAGCATCGGGTTCTGTCCGCAGACGACGCCGCTCGGGCAGGACGTGACGTTCCAGGCCAGGTTGCCCGAGAAGGTCTTCACAGCCGGGGCCGGGCCGCCGCTGAACGCCCGGAGCGAGCCGTCCACGAAGTAGGGGAAGCCGACCACGGCGTTGTTCTGGATGTGAATGCGGTCGGTCCCATCGCCATCCCGGTAGGCGATCTGCGTGTCCCCCTCTCCGGCCAGGGTGTTGTGGCGCACGATCGCCGTGTCTCCTCCGGTCAGGCTCAAGAGCAGGGTGGAGCCGTAGGCGCGGCAGTTGTCGCCGTCGACCATGAAGAACTGGTCCTTGAAGGAGGTGCAGTGGCCAATCAGGACGGAGTTCTCGAGGAGAAGCGTCCCGGTGACCTTGACCTGATTGCCCGCGTTCGCGACCGAGAGGACGCGACGCAAGGTCACCGATGAGGTGTCGGCGCCGTCCATGTAGAGGAGGTCGAGGCCGTCGGACGTGTTGTGGTGGATGTACGCGTCCTCGATCAGCCATTGGCCGCCGGTGTGGGTCGTCCCCAGCCCATCCCCGTAGCCGCCGGTCTGCTGGCCCCAGCAGGCCCAGGGCTCCCCGGTCGCCACCCGCTCGCCGCAGCCATTCCAGCCGATCTCGACGTTGCGCATCACAATGGCGCCGGAGTTCGAGCCGCTGGCTGGGCTGACATCACCATTCCAGCCGGCGCTGCCGTTCCGGTTCATCTTCACGCGCTCGACCGTCCAGTCGTGCAGGCCACCCGCCTGGATGCCGCGCGCGGCCATGCCATGGATGTCGAGGTCGTGCAGCCACACGTTGCTCGAAGCATGGGCGTACAGCCCGACCCGGGCCCACGCGTCGCCGGAGCCGCATCTCGCGCCGGCGTTGGAGTGATTGTGGACGCAGTCGCTCCCGTCGGTGATCTCGAGGCAACCGACCTCCACGTTGGAGCTGCCTTCCAGGTTGAGGACGCGGTGAATGCCGTTGATCCCCACCAATCTGGGCGGCGTCTCGCAGCTCTGGCCGAGGATACGGGTGGGCGTGGTGGCGCTCTCCCCGCTCGGGATTGGCTGCATGAAGCCACCCGTTCCAAGCTCGTAGGTGCCGCTGCCGATGATCACGCTGTCGCTGCCGAGGATGCGCGCGGGGCCCGACGGCGGGACTGCGATGAAGGGATGGTTCCAGGCGCAGGCCTGGCCGGTGCCGGAGCCGGGATAGGGGGCGTCGGCGAGTCCCGTGCACTGCGCGGCGTCACCACCGTCGGTGCGGACGTAGTAGGTCGTGCCGTACGTGACCGGAGGGTGCCCCGCATCTGCCGCGCCGCCATCGCCTGCGTCGGGAAGGTCGGTCGCGCCGCCATCGGCGCTCGCGTCGGGTACATCGCTCGGGCCGCTGTCGGCCCTCGTGTCACCAACCTGGTCGCAGCCCGTCGCGAGCGCCGCGGCGAGCAGCAGCCCAATCGGGAGGACACCGTGATTCTTCATGGTCAAGACCTCCACATCGCCGCGTTGGATGGTGGCCGGTGGCGTCATCCACCGGCACCTCTTCCGCTCGTCCACAAGCGACAGACATCATTGTGGACCCGGGTCTCGAGATAAAGGCCGGGTCGGTATTCACCGATGGAGACCCGGCCGACGTGCGCCTCACACGTCACTCTTCCCAGTGCTTCACTGCGTGGGCTCGAAGAGC
>CAZQVZ010000186.1:0-11037 GCA_964596895.1 uncultured Myxococcaceae bacterium | reverse complement strand
TCTCATCCGGATAGGAGGAAGCGACGTAGTTGAGGAAGGTGAGGAACTCCCAGCAGCAGTCGTCCTTCAGCATCCGGCGCGCGTATTCGGACCGGTAGTGCTGCGCCACGTAGCCCCAGGCGTTGCGCACCATGTCCTTCGGGACGTCCACGCCGTACTCCGCCGCGCGCGCGAACCCGTGCAGCATGTACAGCGTCATGTACGGCGAGGGGGGCCCGCCCGGGAACCAGGGGAAGGCGCCGTTGGACGTCTGGGCCTTGCGCAGCTTTGCCAGCGCGGTGTCCCGCTCCGCCTGCGCCACCTTCGGGTCCAGCACCCGCGCAAACCCGTGGCCAGGGTCGGTGCCGCCCTCCGACATCACCAGCCAGGGCGTCTCTTCGAGCGCCATCTTCCGATTGGCGTCCACGCCGTCCCAGGTCTCGTAGACGGTGTCCCGCTCGGCGAGCGTCTTCGCCATCCTCCCCACCGCGGGGTACTGCGCGTAGAGCGAGGACAACACGCCCGTCGACACGAAGCGGTTCAGGGTCTGCTCGGTGCACTCGTACGGGTAGTTGATGAGGTACGGCAGCGCGCCCAGCGCCGAATAGAAGAGCTGCGCGTCGATGGTGACCACCAGCTTTTCGTGCGTGAGCGAAGGGTCTCCTCCCTTCGCCATGTCCTCGAAGCGCAGGGTCTTCGTCGCCTGGTCGGACAGGGTGACGAAGCGGGACTGCGACAGGTGCAGCCGCCCCGGCAGCACGGGCAGGGGCCGCACCTCCCCGTCGGAGAGGGTTCCGCTCTTCGCCACCACCTTCACGGCGAACTGCCCGGGCCGCTTGGGCGTGGTGATGGGGAAGGACAAGGTGGCCCCGCCGCCGGGCTTCGCCTCGAACCGGGCCTTCGCCTTCTCCCGGGTGAGGCCGAACCCGGAGAGCAGGCTCTGCTGCGTCACCGCGTCGAGGATGTCCAACTCCAGGTCGCCTGCGAGCGGCCCTTCGGACGCGTTGTTCACGGTGACGGTGAGGCTGGCCACGTCCCCCTCGCGCAGGAAGCGCGGCACGTAGGGGCGGACCATCAGGTCCTTCACGCTGCGCGTCTTCTTCGTGGCGGATCCGCCGCGCAGGTCCTTCGTCACCGCGTGCACCCAGACGTTCCAGGAGGTCACCGAGTCGGGGACGGTGAACTCCAGGGTGGCGCTGCCGTCCGGGTTGATGAGCAGGTGCGGGATCCAGAAGGCGGTCTCGGAGAAGTCCTGGCGCAGCTCCACCTCACCGCCGCCGTCCTCTCCCGCCGCGCTGCCCTCCTTCCGCTCGTCGCGGCTGGCCTCGGCCTTCGCCATGTCCTTGTCGTCGCCCCAGGCGTTGCTCTCACCGAAGGTGGCGATGCTCTTCTTCGCCGGCGCCGAACGTTGGGACTGCGCCGCCTCCGCGTCCTCCATGGGCGCTGCGGCGGAGGGCTGCGGGACGGGGAGGATGGCGCTGCGCCGCTCCTGCAAGAAGCGCCCGCGCCGGCCGGGCCCACCGATGCCGTAGTCGTCGAAGAACCGCAGCGCGTCCGGCGACAGGTGTGGGTAGTCCGGCAGCCGGATGAAGCCGCCGTCCGCCACCCACTGCCCATGGGCCGCACCGACGCTGGTGCGCACGTAGGCGTGTCCCTGGCGGGTGGGGTACAGCGCGCTCACCTGCGGCGGCGTGTGCGGCCCGAAGAGGTCCAATGACGCGTCGTACATGTACGCGAGCAGCTCCGCGGCGCCCACGGCGGCCTCGCCCTTCCGAGACGGCTTCACCGTCACCGAGAAGGTCTCCTTCGCGCCTGGCCGCAGCTTGTCGCGGAAGGTGGCGAAGTCTACCTGCAGCGCCTTGTCGTCCCAGGGGACGAACACGTTCTGGTGCTTCTGGACCAGCTGGTAGTCGCGCGCCAGGGTCGCGCTGAGCGTGAACCCGCCCCGGTCCTCGGCGCGCACCGGCAAGGTGAGCAGGGACGGGCTTTCGCCTGCGACGAGCACCTGCCGGGATACGCGCTTGCCGCCGCGCTGGACCTCGAAGACCACCCGTGCGCCGGGGATGCCGGAGGTGACGAACACCCGGAGCGCTTCGCCGGCGGTGACGCTCGTCTGGTCCACCTCGAGGTGCAAAGGCGCAGGGAGCGGCGATGCTCCGCCGGCGACGGTGAAGAGCCTCTGCGCTTCATACCGCTCGCCGAAGTCGTCCTTCGTCTCGTAGCGGAGCCGGTAGAGCCCGGGCGCGAGCGCCGCCGTCTCCACCTTCGCCACGCCGCCTGCGTCGTGCGTGACCTCGCCCTTCGAGATCTCCGCGCCGTCCGCCCAGCGCGCAGCGAGCGCCTCCAGGTCTGAGACGCCGCCCCAGCGCGGGTGCTTCTGGTCGCCTTCGGTCGAGACCTTCGGCTGGCCTTCGGGGAGCGCCACCTCTGCACCCGGCGCCACCACGGGAGCCTCTGCCGGCAACGGGGCCTGCTTCGGGCCGTTCACGCGGACGACGCGCCAGGAGGCCTTGCCGGGTCTGGGGGTGCCGTTCAGGTCGGTGCGCTGCAGCGTGAAGGTGGGCTTCGCCTCCTGGGTGAAGAAGCGGGCCTGGGGCACCAGCTGCGCCTCCACCGAAATCCACCCCAGCCGGAAGCTCCGGTGGGCGCTGCGGGTCTCGCCGCCGTCGTCGGTGATGTCCGCCTCCACGCGGAAGGACCAGGTCACCAGCCGGTCCTCCTTCGTCTTCGGCGGCTCCGCCTCCGGGGTGAACTCCACCTTGAAGCTGCCGTCCTCCGACAGCGCGCCCTGCCCCGTCGCCACCACCTGCATGCTGGCGCCCGGTGGCCTGTAACCCCAGTGCCCCCACCACCAGGGGAACTGCGGCTCGCGCGTCACCCGCCACCGCACCTGCCCCGTCGTCACCGGCAGGCCGAAGTGGTAGCGGGCCTCGCCCTTGAACGCGGCCGGCTTGCCCAGCCGCAGCGCCCCCTCCGGGTCCTTCAGCTCCGCCTGGAAGGTGGGCCTCTTGTACTCCTCCACGCGGATCGCCGCGCGACCCGTGGGGTTGGCGCGGATGCTCCACTGCCCCAGCAATCTGCCGGTGGGCAGGTCGAACTCGCCGGCGGCGGAGCCGTACGCGTTGGTGCGCAGGGTCTTCTCCTCCACCTTGCGGCCGTTGGCGTCGTACAGGCCGACCGTGACGGAGGCGTTGGGCAGGACCTTGTACCGGGCCTCGTCCTGCGAGCCTTCGAAGGACACCACCTTCCACTGCGCCTTCTGGAGGGGCCGGTAGATGCTGCGGTCGGTGTAGACGAGCGACTGCTGGACCTGCCGGGGAGACCGCTGGCTCCAGAAGGTGACGCCGCTCGGATCCAGCGCCAGGTCACCGCCGCGCCTCGCGAGCAGGAAGTGGCCGCCGCCGCGCGCGCTGCTCCCGCCCAGGCGCACCAGCCCCTCTTTGTCGGTGCGCCGCGTCTCCACCGCCTGGTGGCCGCTGCGGTAGTCGTAGCGGAAGAGCGTCACCTCCACGCCCGCGGCGGGCGCGCCGGTCTCCCCCAGCAGCGCCGAAACCTCGGTCCCACCGCCCGCGTAGGCGCGGGCGACGAGCACCAGGTCGGTGAGGATGAAGTGCGTGCCGAGGATCCGGTTCCCGCCTTCGCTGAAGTCCGCCTTCGCCGAGGCGACGACGAGGTAGGCGCCCTTCCGGGTCAAAGGCGGCGCGGTGAAGGTGCGGTGGGTCTGAAGGTCCGGCGTGGCCGGCAACTCCACCGTCCACTCCGCGGCGCGCGGCTCGCCGAGCAGCCTCCGCATCTCGTCGCCTGACGGCAGGAGGTTGTAGTCCCGCGCGGAGCGCAGCCTGGCCTCGAGGTCGAAGGGGTAGGCCCGGAAGTAGAGCGCGCCCAGGTTCTTGTGGTGGATCTCCACCGACGGTTTGCCGGCGCCGTCGTGGGTCATCGCCACCACGGTGAAGTCCGGCGCCTCCAGCGTGGCCACGAGGTGCGCGCACCGCTTGCCACCCACCGTCTCGGGATGGACGAGCTGCGCCTTCTTCGCGGTGTCCCGCGCGCGCACCAGCATCCCTGCGTCCCGCTGCATCTGGGCGAGCGCGCTCATCCCCATCGCCCACCAGGGGTGCTCGCCGAGCGGCGCCAGCGTGCGCTCCAGCTCCGCCCTGATCGCGGCGCGCTGCTCGCCGTCGTCGTACCGGTCGTGCAGGTGGCCGAGCCGGGTGAGCTTCGCCTCCAGCGCGGCCTGCGGCCGCCCGCCCTGCGCGTGCCACAGCTCCAGGTCCATCAGCACCGCGGAGAGCCGGAGCAGCGGGTGGACGCCCGGATCCACCAGATCCACCTTCTGCGCGAAGGCGCCATCCGCGACGAGCAGCCTGGTCAGGTCGAGCCGGAACAGCTCGTTCTCGTGTTCGGGCCGCCAGAAGCTGCTGTCCGCGTAGAGCTCCACGCGCAGGTAGGTCACCGCGTCCCGGAGCGTGCCGCGGACCTCCTGCGGATAGTCGTTGGGCTGGACATACTCGGAGAGGGCCTTCACCGGGTGCTCGCCCAGCCCCACCCGCCGCTGCCACACCCACTCGAACGCGCGCTGCGCCTCGGTGTGGAGCTGCTCGTGCGTCCACGCCTTGAGGTCCACCTTCGCCTGCGACTCCATGCGCTCGCGCTGGCGGATCTCCCACTGGTAGGCCTGCGCGTAGGTGACGAGCGAGCGCGCGTAGAAGAGGTTCAGGACCGCCTGGTGCAGCTCGCCCTGCGGCCACGGCGCCTCCATCAGGTCGCGCACCGCGGTCTCGTACCCGTGCAGGCCGATGCGAAGCTGGGTGAGCTTCACCAACGCCCGCGTCCACTCCGCCTCGTCCCCGTCGTGCCGCGCCTGGTGCAACCGCGTCTGCGTGGCCTCCAGCACCGCCTGGAGCTTCTGCTCGTCGATCAAGGCGTCGATCTCCTTCCAGGGCTTCACGGCGGACGGGTCCACGGGCGGCGGCGGCGTGGTGGCGGGGTTTCGGCCTTCGAGCTTCAGCGGGCCCGCTTCGGCCTCTGGGGCCGGCGTGGGCACCCGGGAGGGCGCGGTGCAGGCGAAGGCGATGACGAGGAGAGCGGCGGAGGCACACCGGAGGGCAGGTCGCACCATGGCGGCAGTGTAGACGCGGCCCCCAGGCCGGATGTTCCAAATGTGGCAACCGCGAAGGCGCGGCGGCTACGGCCGGCGGCGAAGGCCCACCACGTAGACCTCCATGCTGGCCCCGCGGGTGGCCTCCGGCCGGACGATCTTCACGTCCTCGTACTGCGCGCGCACCGCGTCGCGGAAGGGCTCGAAGTCCCGGCCCATGAACAGCTTGGCAATGAACGCGGACCCCGGCCTGCCGCGCAGGGCCGCCGTCTCCAGCGCACGCTCTGCGAGGCGGAAGCTGCGGGCCTCGTCGGTGTTCTTGATGCCGGTGGTCTTGGGCGCGAGGTCCGAGATGACCACGTCCCATGCGCCGTCGTAGAGGGCCTGCAATTTCTCGTGGAAGTCCTCCGCGAGGACGTCGAGCACCGCGGTGGTCACCTGGGGCAGGTTGAACGGCTTGATGGGGACGAGGTCTACGCCCACCACCTTTCCGGACGGTCCCACCGCTTCGGCGATCACCTGCACGAATCCGCCCGGAGCGGCGCCGAGATCCAGCACCCGTGCACCCTTCTTGAGCAGGCCGAACCGCTTCGAGATCTCTTCAATCTTGAACGCGGAGCGCGCGCGCAGTCCCTCCTTCTTCGCCTTCTGGAAGAAGTGGTCCCGGGGTCTGTAGGGCTTGCCCATGCTGGGGGTGGTCCCTACCATCCGTGACCGCTGGCGGGAAGCTTGCCCCGGCGGGTACGGAGGTACGCCCGCATGCAGTTCCGCAGCGTGAAGGTCTCCATACTCCTGGGGGTGTTGTGCACCGGCGCGGCCGCAGGCTGCTTCGTTCGCGCCACGCAGCTCCGGGGCGAGGCAGGCTGGCTCCTGGAGCGCGGCGCGGCCCAGGGCACCGAATACGCCCTCACCTTCGAGAACACGCACGCCGAGGCGCAGGTGGAGCTGCTCGCGCAGCGACATGATGTCCTGCAGCACGCGAACCTGTGGCAGAGCCTGCAGCTGCTGCTCGTCTTCGCCGCGGTGCTCTGTGGGGTGGCGGCCTACGCGCTCTACCTGTTCGAGAAGCTGCAGCGCAGCCTCGAGAGCGTCGAGCAGCAGCCGGCGCACTGAGCTTTGAGCTGAGCCGCCCTCTCCCAGGGGGAGAGCGAGAACTCTCGGGTGCGCTACGGCGAGCCGGCGCTGCCGCCGCCGCCCGAGCCGCCCTCGGCGTTCTCGGTGCCCTTCGACTCGCCCTCGGGGACGATCACGTCACCCTGTGCCACGTTCTTCACGCCCTGGAAGAGGCGGATGAAGCGGGTGTCCGCGAAGTCCTTGATCCGCTCTTCGTTGATGCGCGCGGCGGCGGACTGGGAGATCAGCGCCTGGAAGACGCGGGTCTTGGGGGCGTTGGCGTCCTGCGCCCACACGGTGATGGTGGAGACGATGGGGCAGGCCTTGGCGGCGCCCACCGCGGCCACCGAGGCCTCCTCTTCGAGCTGGCCCTGGCTCTGGTTCATCCACTGCACGTAGGCGACGCCGTGGGGCTCGGAGAGGTCCACGTCGATCATCCCCAGCCGGCCGGCGAGCTCGGTACCGCCGAGCGCCTCCTTGATGTTGGCTTCGCAGGTGGCCTTGAGGTCACCTGCTGCCTCACCTTTGGCGACGGCGGCCTCCATCTCCTTGAGCTTGAACCGGGCATCCCTGGCGATGGCGGGGTTCCGCTTCGCCGGCGCCATCTTCTCCACGCGGGGATCCTGCATGGCCTTCTGCCAATGCCGGAACATCTTGAACTCCTCCTGGGTCAGCTCCAGCGGTTGCCCGGCGAAGGAGGCGGCAGGCAAGAGGGCGAGGGCGAGGGCGAGGATCAGGCTGCGCATCGTGGAGGTTCTCCCGTTTCTGAAAAAGGGGCGCATTGTAGACTCGCGCCGGAAGGAAAGTCCCATGGTGGCTTGCGGAAGCTGTGGCCGGAAGTTGGACATTGTAGGCAACCAGGTGGGCCGGCGCGACACCTGTCCGGGATGTGACGCCGAGCTACACGCCTGCCTGCACTGCAGGCACTTCGACCAGACGGTGGCGAAGGCGTGCAAGGAGCCCTTCGCCGAGGTCCCCTCCGACAAGGAGGGCGCCAACTTCTGCGAATTCTTCCAACTGGGCGAGGGCGGCACCACTGCCGGATCCCCGAAGGCGGACCTCCTTGGCGCCGCCGAAGCCTTGTTCCGGAAGAAGTAGGCCCGCCCAGGCGCCGCCGCAACGCGGACCGGCCGATCAGGGTCAATATCGCCGCCCAGGCCAGCGTGGACGAGACGCCGGTGGCGGCCTGGCACCCACAACCGCTCCCCTCCTCTTCGGCCCGTCCCGCGGAGGGATCCGCGCAGTTCACCGGCTGGCACCCCGGGCCGTCTTCGCACAGGAGATCCACGCAGGCGTCCTGGGCCGGCGCGTCCACCGTGAACGCCACCGAGCCGTCCTCGAGCACCGTGATGTCCCAGAGTCCAAAGCCCGTCTGCGCCCCCGAATAGAGGTTCGACTGCGGCGGGATGAAGGCCGCGCCATTCCGGAAGAGGTCCTGCGCGAAGTCCGGCCTGCCGCCCCGCTGGAGGTCGTCTCTGCCGTCTGCCTCGATGATGCGGATGTACGGGTGCCATGGGTCGCAGTTCACGCAGTTCGCCAGGCGGTCCACGAAGCGCCCCTCTTCCCCGCGGAGCCTCACCGTCCGGTCGACGTGGTAGACGACGAGCCCACGTTCGGTGAATTCAGCGTCGAATGCGCCGCCAGGCCCCCGGTTCTCCACCAGGAAGTATTCGTCCCCGGCGCCGAAGCGCAGCACCTCTCCCGAGGTCTCGGCGGGGCGAAGGCGCATCCGCCCGGGCCCACGGACCTGGAGGAGATTCGCCCAGCGCAGGCGGTACCGGGTCTCCGCGTCCGGCAGCGGGATCTTCGGGCCGTAGCTCCAGGCGCCCATGAAGGACAGGTGCAGCCCGTCGTATTGCCCGCTCTCGTCGTACAGGTCGGTCAGCCCGAGCAGGTGGCCGAACTCGTGGATCATCACCCGGGAGTCCCCCTCCCCGGCGATGGCCACGTGAGGGATGCGGATGCCGTCCACCATGAGCGGACCACCCGTGCCACCTGCGAGGTTGTCCCCCTGGTTGAAGAACGCGAACGGGAAGGCGATGCCGCCGAACGGCACGTTGGCGAGGATCATCACGCCGTCCGCGAAGCGGTCCGGCCTCCCGTCGCGGCCGTTCACGTCGTGCGCGGCGAAGTCCACGCCGAGCCCATCCGCGCGCCGGATCACCTCGCGGATCATGTCCATCCCGCCGGTCAACGCGGCGATGTCCCCTCTTGCGACCGCGCAGTTGGGGAACTGCTGCGGCGGCAGCGGGCACTCGTCGAAGTGCACCGTGGGCGCCACCGTCACCTCCGGCTGGTAGCGGCCCCTAGAGGCGGTCCGGAAGTAGCGGACGAAGCCCTGGGGGTCTTCCTCCGAGAAGAAGCGCTGCAACTGCGGGCGGTCCAGGGCCGGGTGGCCTGCCACCTCCACCGGGATCAGCATGAGCCTCGCGGGGCCGAGGTACGGCACCTTGCGCGGCCCCACGTCGCTCCGCTGCGCGAAGTGATCCATGTAGTCCGCCCGCGCCGCGCGCAGCGGCACGAAGTGGACCAGCGCGACGAGGAGGGCGGCGAAGCAGCGCATGGGGCGCCGCATCCTACGGGGAGTCAGTGCTCGGAGCGGGAGCCGTCGTGGGACAGCCAGAGCTTGGCGTCATCCACTTCCAGATACTGGCCCGTGACCGCGTCCGTCACCGCGAGCCGAAGGTGCACGTCCACCTTCTCGGTGACCTCGGCCTTGAGCGGGAAGGACGGCCGCACCAGCGCCCACTCGGTCTCTTCGATGGGCGAAGAGAAGCTCACCGTCTGCCCCACCCCGCTGCTGTTGGCGTAGACGATGCGCAGGTGGCCTGCAGGCGTGGTCCCGCGCATCCACGCGCGCGCGCACAGGGTGCCCGGCCCCACCGACTTCGCCTCGGTGCTCGACGCGTAGTAGGTGGCGCTGCCGCCCGAGGTGATCCGCAGGGCCTTGCTCCCGACCTTGGTGCCCTGCTCCACCAGCGACAGCGAAGCGTTCGCGAAGCCGACGCGCCAGCCGTCGGTGCCGCACTCGAAGTCACCGTTGCGCACCAGGTTCCAGGACGGCTGGCACGGATCAGTCTGGCCGCCGGGCGAGCTGCACACCGCATCCACGCAGAGGAGCCCCGCGCCGCAGTCCACATCCTGCGTGCACTCCGGCGTCTCCTCCTTGCCGCAGCCCACCGCGAACACGCCTGCGCCCAGCGCGGCAACCGCCAATGCCAGCTTCGAAAGTCGCATGGCCCCTTCTTAGAACCCCGAGAGCTTGGAGACGATCTCCTTCATCACCTCGCTCGTCCCGCCGCCAATGGTGATGAGCCGGATGTCCCGCCATGCCCGGGCGATGTGGGTCTCTTCGATGTAGCCCATGCCGCCGTAGAACTGCTGGCAGTCGTAGGCGACCTTCTGAGCGAGATCTCCGGCGAAGAGCTTGGCCATGGAGATCTCCTTCACCGGGTTCTCCTTCCGGTCGAAGAGGTCCACCGCGTAGTAGGTGAGCCGCTTCGCCGCCTCCACCGCCGCCAGGTGCTCCACGAACTTGTGGCGCCAGACCTGGAACTTGATGATCGGCCGGCCGAAGGCCTCGCGCTCATGGCCGTAGCGGATGGCGTCCTCCAACATCCGCTCCATGCCCGCCACCGCGATCAGGGCCGCGGTGAGCCGCTCGCCCTGGAAGTTCGTCATCACGTGGTAGAAGCCGGCGTTCTCCTCCCCGAGCAGGAAGCGCGCGGGGATCCGGCAGTCCTCGAAGTAGAGGATGGCCGTGTCCGAGGACAGGTTCCCCACCTTCTCCAGCTTCTTCGACACCCCGAAGCCCTTCACGTCCGTGGGGAAGGTCACCAGGGAGATGCCGCCGTAGCCGGGTTCGCCGGTGCGCACCGCCAGCGTGATGAAGTCCGCGCGGGTCCCGTTGGTGATCCACATCTTCGAGCCGTTGATGACGTACTCGTCCCCCACCTTCCGCGCGGTGGTCTTGATGTTGGCCACGTCCGAACCGCAGCCCGGCTCGCTCACGCCCAGCGCGGCGATCTTCTCTCCCGCCAGGGCGGGCGCGAGGAACTCCCGCTGCTGCTCGTCGGAGCCGATCTCGTTGATGATGGGCGTGGCCATCTGCCCCTGGACGAGCAGCGCCATGTTCACGCCCGCGTTGTACGAGCGCGACAGCTCCTCGGTGAACGCGGTCACGTACCAGTAGTCCAGCCCGGACCCGCCGTACTTCGGGTCATGGTTGATGCCGAAGAGGCCGAGCTCACCCGCGCTCTTGAAGACCTCCCGCGGGAAGATGCCCGCCTGGTCCCACTCCAGCGCGTGTGGGGCCAATTCCTTCTCCACCCACGCCCGGACCGTCCGGCGGAAGGCCTCGTGCTCCTCGGTGAACGGGTTCGACAGCGTCGGCGCCATGTGCCCTCCTCGGTAGGGTCAGACTTCTCGCCCGCAGTTGACTTGGCTGTCAATCCCGCGGCGCGAAAAAGGCGCCCGGGCCAGGTGGCTCGGGCGCCCTTCTCAGCCAGGAGTCAGAGTAGGGCTAGGCGTTCTCGCAGAACCCAAAGCCGGCAGGCGCACCTAGGATCAAGGTGCATTTCTGCGGCGGCAGCGCCTGCCCGTTAGGGCCGAACGCGGGACAGCTCACTGTCCCGACCTGCGTATCGCAATAGGTCCGGCAGAAGCCTGTCTGACCGCTTTGATCGAAAGTCCCCAGGTTGCTGCAGAACATGCCTGTAGGGTTGTTACTCACGATCCCGAAGCAGTCCGTAGCCGTATTGCACCCCTGCCCTTGCGTCTGGTCATCCGTAGGCACCGAGCAGTACGCCACCGGCGTCTTCGCCGTGGTGTCCCAGTAGCAGTACTGG
>CAZQVZ010000185.1:0-11180 GCA_964596895.1 uncultured Myxococcaceae bacterium | reverse complement strand
TCCGTGAGGGTGGCCGCACCGTCGGCGCCGGCGTCGTGGCCGAGGTCATCGAGTAAGCGCTCGTCGCTTCACGCTTCCGTGAGATCAGCGCCCCGCTTCCTTCAAGTCAGGGAGCGGGGCGTTGCCGTTGCGGGGGGCCTACGAGGGCGGGCTAGGCGGGCGAAAGGCCCAGGTGCTGCTCATTCCGGCGCAGGCGGGCCTCGAGGTCCGCCGGTCACCGCGGCGTCCGCCTCGAGCCCCAGCAGCTCCTCCACCCGGTCCATTTGAGCTGGACGCGCTCCGGCGCCGGGTGGACCACGTCGAGGCGCGACCGCCAGACCGCGCCCACCAGGCGGGGCGCCGTTGCCGCTGCGCAGATCTGAGTGATAGGCCGCGCGCCATGCCAATCCTCTTGAAGCTGGGGCCCATCGCAGTCGGAAGGGATGAGGCCTACGTCTATCCCGTCATCTCGGAGGAGGGGCCGGTGATCCTGGAGGCGCGCAACGACAAGGAGGCGGTCGCCGCCGCGCTTCGCAAGTGGGGCAAGGACGGGGTTCAGTGCGACCAGAGGCTCTCCGCCGCGGCAAAGAAGGCTGGATTCCAGGTGGCGGAGTTGGACCCGCCCCTGCGCCTGCTCAAGGCGCTGCTCGCCATCGGGCTGGACCATGGGGAGTATTTGCCCATGCAGACTCCGGCGCTCCTGGGGTCGCTGCTGCAGGCGGCGCTCCGCTTCACCGCTGCCGAACCCTGGGACGTCATCGAGGGGGGTACGCCGGTGCGCGTGCGCGTCTCGGGCTCGCCGGCGCGGGACTACGAAGCGGCGGTGATGGGCGCGCAGGGCGAGCAGTACGGGGTGGCGCTCTATTCGCCGGGTGGCATCGAACAGCTCCTCAGGGGCGTTGAAGCCGGGGACGAGCCAGGGCTCGCGCGCCTGAACGCCCTGTCGCTGCTCCTGGAGGACCAGCCTGCATGGGTCGCGGACGCGGTGAAGGACGCCACGGGGGTGTCATTGGTCCCACAAGTCATGAGGATCGTGCGTGGCAAGCCCGCGGCGGCCACCCCGCAGGAGGTGGCTTCATTGGTGGCGGTCCTGGAGGCGCTGACGGACCTGGCGGACGGCGGAACCGGCAAGGGTGAGTGCAATGTCGGGCCTCGCGCGACGGCCAGGGTCGCCTCTGGAGGCGCGCTGGAGGTCGTCCCCTCGGCCGCGGCGAAGGTGGGCCGGAACGATCCGTGTCCTTGCGGCAGCGGCCAGAAGTTCAAGAAGTGCCACGGGGCGGCGGGCGGCGCCAAGGTCCCCTCCGGGCCCCAGCAGAGCGGCTGGCACGACGTGGATGCGCGCCTGGTCGAAGAGCTCGAGGAGCGGCTCGAGAAGCAGGAGGGTAGGGACTGGCGGCAAGACGCCGCGAACCCGCTGTACGGCCAGCGCGAAGCCTGGGCGGGCCTGCTCCTGCCCTGGGCGCTCTACGACCGGCGAAGGGAGGGCGGGAAGTCCACCGCGGCGGCGTTCCTCGAAGAGCGCGGCGCGAACCTTTCGCCCACCGAGCGCGCGTGGCTCTCCGCGCAGGTGGGGGCCCGCTGGGACGTGTGGGAGGTCCTCTCCGTGCGCGCCGACGAAGGCCTCCTGGAGGTGATGGGGCTGTGCAGCGGCGTCTGGGCGACGGTGAGGGACGTGGGGGCATCCCGCGCGCTCGTGTTCCGAGACGCGGTCCTGGGCCGGATTGTCCGGGTGGAAGGAGAGGCCGAAGCGCTCTTCGGCGGCACGCACGCGAGGCCGCTGCCGCCGGCGAAAGCCCACGACGCGCTCGAACGGGCAAAAGACCGGGAGGATCCCGGTGCGCTGCTCGCCGCGTGGGACGAGATCGTGGGCGAGTGGGCCTTGAACGCGGCCTCTGAAGGCGCGGTCAAGAACACCGACGGCCACGACGTGGTCTTCGTCGAGGACCTGTACGACGTTGCCCAGGGCAAAGAAGCCGCCCTCAAAGAGCGGCTCGCGACCCTCCCTGGCGCGCACCCCTCCGGCGAGCGGGGACGCGCGTGGGAGATCGACTTCGTCCGCAAGGGGAATCCCATGCACGCGACCTGGAAGGCGACGCTCCTGGGAAGCGCGCGCCTGTCGGGGAAGAAGCTCGTCGTCTCCAGCAACTCGGTTGAGCGGGCGGACGCGCTCGCGGTCCAGGTGGAGACCGCGGCGGCGGGTGCACTCGGCCGCAAGAAGCGCAAGACCACACCTGCGCCGGCCTTCCCGGGTGGTGAGGCCGTCTACCTGGACGCGCAGCCCTTCGACGCGCTGGCCGGGAACCCGGAGGTGGCGCTGCGCTTCATGCTCCGCGCCTGGCTCGACGAGCCCTCGCCGGCGCTGGAAGGCCGAACGCCGCGGCAAGCGGTGGAGGACGACGCCGGGCGTGCGCTGGTCCACGGGCTGCTCAAGGACATGGAGCACTCGCACGCGCGCGCCAGGGACGAAAGCCAGCCAGACCCGGCCATTCTTCGCCGTGAGCTGGGGCTGGATCTCATCGGCGGAAGGTCCCCGCACCATGCCCTCGAGGTGGCGCTGGGGGCCGGACGGAAGATGTCCGAGACGCTCATCGACTTCGTGGCGGCGATCATGCCCGGCGACCCGAACGCCGACGATTTGAGACAGGCGTTGGAGGTGGGGACGCGGGTCTGGAACGCGGTGGTGACCGCCGGGGAGAAGCGGCGACCGCCCATGAAGGAGGCGCTGGCAGCGCTCGAGCGGGACGGGGTCCGGCTAGAGCCCGAGAAGCTCGAGGCGCTCGTCGCCCGGAAACAGGAGAGCTTCGGGCCGGACAGAAGGCAGGTGGGGCGCTGGGCGGTCAACAGGCGCGGCCCCGACGAGCACAGCGTGTGGATGGAGGCGGTGGTGCCACCGGAGTTGGCGAAGCAGGCGGCCAGGGCGGGGATCGCCCCGCCGGGGTGAACGCCATTCGTTGGTGCGGACGGGGCGTCAGGGCACTGTGCTAGCTCGGCGCTCCATGTCCACTTCGAGACTCCAAAAGCCGCTCTCGACGCCGCCCGTGACGCCCAACCAGCTCGGGCTCTGGCGGGCCAACAGCCTGTCGGAGCTCTACGAAGAGGCCGCGCATGCGGGCCTGTTCGTCGCGCTGGCACAGCCCGTGTCGGTGATCTTGAGGCCGCCCGCATACCAGGCGGAGCTCGACCGCCTCCGAGGGCAGATTGAGACGCTCGGGGAGCTGCCGCTGGGCGACTTCATGCTGGAGCGCCGCCGTTGGCAGGCCTTGAAGGCGCTCGGAAACAAGGAGGAGCGCCGGGCGCTCCTGCGCGCATGCCGGGTCGCCCTGGAGACGGCCCCTCCAGCCGCGGTGGGCAGGCCCGTTCGCGCCGCGCCGGGCGCGCTCCCACTGGACCCTGATGCGCTCGAGGACTGGCTGCTGCAGGCCGGCCTCACCGACCTCCTGGACGAACACTCGTCCGTCCTCCTCGAGGACTTGCCCCGCGTCCACTTCGACAGGCTCGGCTACCACGCGTCGTATCTGCCCTCCCTGGGTGAGCTCCTCTACGACCTGCCCTTCCGGGTGACGCCCCGCGCCAACAAGGAGGACGTGAAGGTGCTGCAGAGCGCGGCCGAACGCCACGTCCGCCGCCGGGTCGCGGAGGCAGAGGCCGCCCTGCGCCAAGAGCCTGCCGCCGCGCCGCCTTTCGAGGGCCAACACCCGGTGCTCCTGGAGCTGGCGCAGAAGCTCCTCGCGCTCAGAGAGGCGCTCCGCCGGCGTCACGCGCCCGTCCCCAGAGCCCAGCTCTCAGGCACCATCCTGCGCCTGCGGCCGGAGCCGCTCTCGCTGTTCCTCGAAGCCCCGGTGAAGCTCAGGGACAAAAGGCGCGGCGGCCAGAGGCCCAAGGTCGAATTGGGGCTCACGGACTGGAAGCGGGAGATCAGCACGCGGTGCGACTGTCCCTGGCAGGACGGCGGGTGCCGTCACGCGCTGCAGGCCGTAGACGTGGCGCTGCTCGTCTTCGAAGACCCGGACACCGAATTGGTCCGGGAGCTGGCCACGCAGCTCTCCGTGCCCCATTGGGGCAAGGTGCTCGCCCAGGTCCGGCTCGTCGCCAGGCCCCAGGCGAGTGCGGCTGAAGATGCGCTGGAAGGCGCGAGGCTCGTCTGGCGCCTGTCCCCACCGAAGCGGCACGGAACCCCGAAGCTGGAGGCGCTCATCCAAAGGCCGTCTGCGCGCGGCGGCTGGGCCAACGGACGCGCACTGCGGCCGGAGGAGATCCTCCGCTCTGTCTGGAGCCAGATCACGGATCTGGACCGGACCGCGGCCACGCTGCTCTCGGGCTACGACGGGCCTTCGCGCCTGCCCCAGGCCCTGGACCTCCTTGCGCCCACCGGCAGGGTCCTTCTGGCAGGGCATCCCGAACCCCTGCGGGTGCGGAAGGAGGCCCTGGGCATCGCCTGCCTAGAGAAGGGCGACGGGTTCGAGCTCATCCCCATGCTGGGCGCGTCCCCCGTGCCCGAAGAGCTCGAGCGCCGCCTGTTGGGCTCGGGCCCCATGGCCCGGCACGTTCACCTCGACGTGGAAGGGGGGACGTGCGTGGTGGCGCACGCGTCCGCAGAGGTCCAGCAGGCCCTGGCTATTTTGAACCGCCGCGGCAACACCTTCCCGAAGGAGGCGGCGGATGCGCTGGCGGACGAACTGGAGGAGGCGGCCTTCCCGGTGGTCCTGCCGGCAGTCCTCTGTGGGCGGGAGGTAGCGCCCTCCACCGCGGCCATCGTGCACCTGACCCGGCCGGAGCCTTTGACCCTGGAGGTGGAGCTCCGGGTCCAGCCCCTGCCCGGGGCCTTGTCCTTCCCGGTGGGCCAGGGGCCGGACCGCGTGCGAGGCCGGGACGGGGACGGGCGGCTTTTCTGTGTCCGCGCGTTCGACGCAGAGAGGGCCGCCGCGCTGGCGCTGTGCGACCGGTTGGGGCTCCCTCCGCCGTCGACCCTGGAAGGCCGGACGTCCTCCCAGCGGGTCGAAGCGGATGCGGCGCTGGCGCTCGTCCAGAGGCTGGAGGCGGAGGCGAAGGCGGGCCTCGAGGTGCGCTGGCCACCGAAGCGGCCGACGGTTGGCCGCGCGGCCACGAAGAAGGACCTCAAGGTGCGCGTCACCGAAGGCCGGGACTGGTTCGGGCTGTCTGGAGACGTGGAGGTGGACGGCGCGAGGGTGGACCTGGCGGTGCTGCTCGAAGCGGCCCGCGCGCGCCGCGCCTGGGTGAAGGCGGGGGACGACCACTTCGTGGAGCTGTCGGAAGAGCTGCGCGCGCAGCTCGAGCCGCTCGCGGACGTCACCTTCGACGGCAAGCACGGCCAGGAGATCACCGTGGGCGCGGCGCCCACGCTGCAGGCGCTGGCAGAGGAGGTGGGCGGGTTCGAAGCCTGCGCCTCCTTTGGCTCCCTGCTGACGCGGATGAAAGAAGGCGAGGCGGCGTCCGCGGAGGTCCCCAGCGCGCTGCAGGCAGACCTACGGCCATACCAGAAGGAGGGCTTCGAGTGGCTCAGTCGGCTCGCGGGGTGGGGCGCGGGCGCGTGCCTCGCGGACGACATGGGCCTGGGCAAGACCCTGCAGGCGTTGGCGCTCTTGACCCAGCGCGCCAGGCAGGGGCCTGCGCTGGTGGTGGCGCCCACCTCCGTCTGCTTCAACTGGGAGGCGGAGGCCCAACGCTTCTCGCCTTCTTTGCGCGTGCACGCCTGGCGCACTTGTGACCGGGACGCCCTGCCGGCCCTGCTCGGCCCCAACGACGTGGTGGTGGTGAGCTACGGCCTTCTGGTGCGCGACCTGGACAAGCTCAGGGCTGTGCCCTTCACGACCCTGGTCCTGGACGAAGCGCAGGCGGTGAAGAACGCCCACTCCCAAAGGGCGAAGGCGGTCCGCGAGGTGCAGGCAGCCTTCCGGGTGGCGCTGTCGGGGACGCCTCTGGAGAACAACCTGGGAGAGCTGTGGAGCCTCTTCCGGGTGGTGCTCCCGGGGCTCTTCGGCAGCGAAGAGCAGTTCAAGAAGCGGTTCTGGATCCCCATTGAGCGGAGCGCAGACGCGCAGCGGCAGAGGGCGCTCTCGCGGCTCATCCGGCCATTTCTCCTGCGCAGGACCAAGGCAGAGGTCGCCACCGAGCTTCCGCCGAGGACGGAGGTCACCTTGCCGGTCGCGCTCAGCCCTGCCGAGCGACGCCTGTACGACGACGCCCGGCTCGCCGCGGTGGCGGACCTTTCGGAGGCAGACGGGGAGGACGCCCGCTTCAAGGTCCTGGCGGCGCTCACCCGGCTGCGGCTCCTGGCGTGTCACCCGGTCCTCCACGACGCAGGGTGGAGGGGCCCTGCGTCCAAGCTCGGCCGCTTTGTGGAACTGGTGGAGGAGCTTCGCGCGCAGGGCCACCGCGCGCTGGTGTTCAGCCAGTTCGTCAAGCACCTCGCGGTGGTGAGGGAGGCGTTGAAGGCGCGGGGCTTCAGGTTTCAGTACCTGGACGGTGAGACGCCTGCAGAGGAGCGCCGGCGACGGGTGGAGGCCTTCCAGAGGGGCGAAGGAGACCTGTTCCTCATCTCCCTCAAGGCGGGCGGCACCGGGCTCAACCTCACCGGAGCGGACAACGTCATCCACCTCGACCCATGGTGGAACCCGGCGGTGGAGGACCAGGCCACGGACCGCGCGCACCGGATCGGCCAGCAGAAGCCGGTGACGGTCTACCGGTTGGTGGCGAAGGGGACCATCGAAGAGCAGATCCTCGCGCTGCACGCGCAGAAGCGGGAATTGGTGGCGGGTGTGCTGGACGGGACGGGGCAGGGCGCAAGGCTGGAGGTCTCGGAAATGGTGGCGCTCCTCGCGGAAGGGGCGCGAGAGGACGGTGGCGACGAGGAAGACCCGGGAACGCTGGGCGCAGAGCTCGCCGAGGCCTTGACGCTGAAGGAAGACGATCTGCCCCCGGCGCCGGCGAAGGACGCCGTGGTTGAAGGCGCCGTGTCCCACGGCGCCATGGGGGCCAGGCTCATCGCGTACGGTCCTGCGCTCGCGTCGCTGCCGGCCGAGTTTCGCGGCTTCATGGAGGAGGAGGCCATGTCAGGGCGCATCGGCCGAGGTCCGGTGAAGACCTATTCCCGCGCCGTGGAGCGGTTCTGCGGGTGGCTGGCGGACGGCGGGGGCATATCGGGGCTGCGGCCGCAGATGCGGCTGCGAGACGTCCGGGACCTCTACCTCGCCGCGCTCGTGGCGGGGCAGTGGGACGCGCCGGCCAGCGAGCCTGGGGTGGCCCGCTCAGCGCTCGCGAAGCTCGCCGCCTATCTCGAGGCCTGACCCGGTACGGCCCTGCGCGCGTGAGCTTCGTCCGGGTGCTCCAACGAGTCGGAGCCTTCCTCGACGAGCGCGTCCGGGGCTCGACGCCGCGGTCCCGAGGCCGGAGCACCACGCCGCCAGGAAGGTGTGTTGGCGATGAAGAACGACTCCACGCGGACCTTCCAGGCGGCGACGGCGCCCTCCGCAGATGACCTTCGAGGCCTACCTGCGCTTCCTCCAGCAGCTCCCCACGGACCCCGAGGCCCTCCGAAAGCGACGGCGGCCGCGCGGCGAGCCCTTCACCCTCCAGCCCGGCAGGCACCCAAGCGGGCGAAAACACGGGAAAAAAGGTCGTTCGGCCCGCGCGTTCGGGGCCCGGGAAGAACCGTCGTACGAAAGATAGTTGCAATGTGCCGACAGGCTTTGGTAGAAGCCGCGCCCCCTGTCGGTTTCAGTCGCTCTGTGACAACCAGGAGCCGCTGCCGGATGGACTCACCGCGTTGGTGCGGTGAAGCCGCCTGGTCGTGACGGCGCGACTGACGGACCGAAGGCACGTGAGGGTATTCGAGAATGGCCACTCAGAAGATTCGAATCCGGCTCAAGGCGTACGACGCGAAGCTCCTGGACCAGAGCGCGGGCGAGATCGTCGAGACCGCCCGGCGCACGGGCGCCCGGGTTGCGGGGCCCATCCCGCTCCCCACCCGGATCAACAAGTTCACCGTCCTGCGCTCGCCGCACGTGGATAAGAAGAGCCGCGAGCAGTTCGAGATCCGGACCCACAAGCGGCTGCTCGACATCCTCGAGCCTACGCAGCAGACCCTGGACGCGCTGATGAAGCTCGACCTGTCGGCCGGCGTGGACGTGGAGATCAAGAGCTAGATGGCCTTCGGGTCATCTGACTGGAGAACGCGATGAAGTTCGACGTCGTCGATTTGGACATGAAGAAGGTGGCGGAGATTGACCTCTCCGACGCGGTCTTCGCCGCAGAGCAGAATGAACACCTGCTCTACGAAGTCGCCAAGATGCAGCAGATCAACCGGCGCCGGGGCACGGTGGGCGTGAAGAACACGTCGCTCGTCTCCGGTGGCGGCAAGAAGCCCTGGAAGCAGAAGGGCACCGGGCGCGCGCGTCAGGGCTCCATCCGCGCCTCCCACTGGGTCGGCGGCGGCAAGGCCATGGGCCCCAAGAGCCGGGACTACACCTACCGCCCGCCCAAGAAGGTGCGGAAGGGCGCGCTGGCGGTGGCCCTGTCCCAGCGGGCGCGCGAGAACCAGCTCATCATCCTCGCGGACTTCCCCGTGGATGGTGGCAAGTCCAAGAAGGCCTTCGAGGCCCTCACCAGGCGCCTGAAGCTGGAGAGCGCGCTGGTGGTGGACGCCAAGGACAACCAGGACCTGCACAAGGGCGTGCGGAACCTGGCGAAGTTCGACGTCCTCCCGCCGGAGGGCTTGAACGTGGAGTCGGTGCTCCGCCGCAAGGCGCTGGTGCTGACCCAGGCCGCCGCCAAGGCGCTGGAGGGTGCGCTGTCATGAACGTGCACGACGTCATCAAGGGACCGCTGATCACGGAGAAGTACGACCGGGTCCGGGAGAAGTTCCGCCAGTACTCGTTCCTGGTGGACAAGAAGGCCACCAAGCACGACGTCCGCCGCGCCGTGGAGACCCACTTCAAGGTGGGCGTGACCGGCGTGCAGACGCTGATCGTCCGCGGGAAGATCAAGCGCGTGGGTCGCAGCATCGGCCAGCGGTCGAACTTCAAGAAGGCCGTCGTCACCCTCAAGGAAGGCGACAAGATCGAGCTGTTCGAAGGCGGGATGGCGTAAGCCACCAGGGAACGGATCGAGGGAACCACCATGGGAATCAAGAAGTACAAGCCGACCTCCGCTGGACGCCGCCTGATGACGGTCTCGGACTTCGCCGAGATCACCAAGGACGCGCCGGAGAAGAAGCTGACCGGCCCCCTGCGCAAGTCGGGCGGCCGCAACGTGCACGGGCACATCACCCGCCGGCACCAGGGCGGCGGCCACAAGCGCCGCTACCGCATCATCGACTTCAAGCGCCGGGACAAGGACGGCGTGCCGGCGAAGGTGGCGGCCGTGGAGTACGACCCCAACCGCACCGCCAACATCGCGCTGCTCCACTACGCGGACGGGGAGAAGCGGTACATCCTCTCGCCGGTGGGTCTGCAGGTCGGTGACACGCTCGTCGCCGGCGAGACCGCGGACATCCGCCCCGGCAACGCGCTGCCCTTGCAGAACATCCCGGTGGGCACCGTGGTCCACAACGTGGAGCTCAAGCCCGGCGCCGGCGCCCAGATGATCCGGTCCGCCGGAAGCTGGGGCCAGCTGATGGCGAAGGAGGGGCGGTACGCGCAGATCCGGCTGCCCTCCGGCGTGGTCCGCAAGGTGCTCATCGAGTGCCGCGCCACCGTGGGCCAGGTGGGCAACATCGAGAACGAGATCATCCGCGTGGGCAAGGCGGGCAAGAGCCGGTGGCTGGGCATCCGCCCCACCGTCCGCGGCCTCGCCATGAACCCGGTGGACCACCCGCACGGTGGTGGTGAGGGCAAGTCCGGTCAGGGCAACCCGCACCCGGTCTCGCCCTGGGGCAAGAAGACCAAGGGCCTGACCACCCGCACCAACAAGCGGACCGACAAGTTCATCGTCCAGAAGCGGCGCTCGGGCGCCCGCAGCCAGTAGGAGAACGACCAGATGGCGCGTTCAATCAAGAAGGGCCCGTTCGTCGACAACCACCTCGTCAAGAAGGTGCAGGCGGCGATCGACGGCAACAAGAAGCAGCCGATGAAGACGTGGAGCCGGCGCTCCACCATCCTGCCGGAGTTCGTGGGCCAGACGTTCATGGTCCACAACGGCCGGAAGTTCATCCCGGTCTACGTCACCGAGAACATGGTCGGGCACAAGCTCGGCGAGTTCGCCCCCACCCGCACCTTCTCCGGCCACTCGGCGGAGAAGAAGGTCGCCAAGGGCAAGTAGGAGGAACCATGGAGTCCAAAGCGCATCTTCGTCACCTCCGGATGGCCCCCAGGAAGGTCTCGCTCGTCGCGGGGCTGGTCCGAGGCAAGCCGGTGGGAGACGCTCTCAACATCCTCCGCTTCACCCGCAAGGCCGCCGCCCTGCCGCTCACCAAGCTCATCAAGAGCGCGGTGGCCAACGCCACCGACCTCTCCAAGGGCCAGGTGGACGTGGACACCCTGGTGGTGAAGCACATCTCGGTGGACCAGGGCCCCACGCAGCGGCGGTTCATGCCGCGCGCCATGGGCCGGGCGAGCCGGATCAACAAGAAGTCGAGCCACGTTCACGTGGTGCTCGCCGAGACCAAGCGGAAGTAGTCCGCGGAAACCTTCAAAGGAGTCGACGTTGGGACAGAAAGTACATCCGGTCGGTTTCCGCCTCGGCGTGATCAAGACCTGGGACTCGAAGTGGTTCGAGCACAAGAACTACGCCAAGTGGCTGCATGAGGACATCCGCATCCGCGAGTTCGTGAAGAAGTCGCTGGAGCATGCGGGCGTCTCGCGCGTGGAGATCGAGCGCGCGGCCAACAAGGTGAAGGTGAACGTGCACACCGCGCGGCCGGGCATCGTGATCGGCAAGCGGGGCGCGGGCATCGAGACCATCAAGAAGGACCTCCAGAAGTTCACCCAGAACGAGGTCTTCCTGAACATCGTCGAGGTGCGCAAGGCGGAGACGGACGCGCAGCTCGTGGCGGAGAACATCGCCACCCAGCTCGTCCGCCGCATCGCCTTCCGGCGGGCCATGAAGAAGGCCATCCAGACGTCCATGAAGTTCGGCGCCAAGGGGATCCGGGTGTCGTGCTCGGGCCGCCTGGGCGGCTCGGAGATGGCGCGCTACGAGTGGTACCGCGAGGGCCGGGTGCCCCTGCACACGCTGCGCGCGGACAT
>CAZQVZ010000184.1:0-11186 GCA_964596895.1 uncultured Myxococcaceae bacterium | reverse complement strand
CATGATCGCCGGGTGCTCGATGAGCGACTCCACCCCGCCGAGCGACTCGGCGCAGGCGAAGATCTTCGTCGTCTCCAGGAACCTGCGCGACGGCTCGAGCCCGCCCTTGATGACGAAGGAGATCATCCCGCCGAAGCCCTTCATCTGCTGCTTCGCCAGCGCATGCTGCGGGTGGGACGGCAGGCCCGGGTAGATGACCCGCTCCACCTTCGGGTGCTTCTCCAACCATTCGGCGATCCGCTGGGCGTTCTGCGCGTGCCGCTCCATCCGCACATGCAGCGTCTTCACCCCGCGCAGCACCAGGAACGAATCCATGGGCCCGGAGACGCCGCCCACCGCGTTCTGGTGGAAGGCCATCTGCTCCGCGAGCGCCGCGTCGTTGGTGCAGACGAACCCGCCCACGCAGTCCGAGTGCCCGTTGAGGTACTTGGTGGTGGAGTGGGTGACGATGTCGATTCCGAGGTCCAGCGGCCGCTGGAAGTACGGCGTCATGAAGGTGTTGTCGCAGACCGTCTTGATGCCCCGCGCCTTCCCCAACCTGGCGATGGCGGCCAGGTCCGCGAGCTTGAGCATCGGGTTGGTGGGCGTCTCCACCCAGATGAACTTCGTCTTGTCGGTGAGCGCCTTCTCCACGTTGCGGACATCGGTCATGTCCACCCAGGAGAAGGTGAGCCCGGCGCGGCGGAAGACCTTGTCGAACAGGCGGAAGGTGCCGCCATAGACGTCGTCTGAGCAGACCACGTGGTCCCCTGCGTCCAGCAGGTGCATCAGCATGTCGCTGGCGGCGAGGCCCGAGGCGAAGGCGAACCCGTGCTTCGCTCCCTCCAGCGCGGCGAGGCAATCCTGCAGGGCGTTGCGCGTGGGGTTGTGGGTCCGGCTGTACTCGAAGCCCTTGTGCTTCCCGGGGCCGGACTGCACGTAGGTGGAGGTCAGGTACACCGGGGTCATGATGGCGCCGGTGGTGGGATCCGGCTCCTGGCCGGCGTGGATGGCGAGAGTGTCGAAGCGCATGGCGGGCGCACCCTAAAGCGAAGCGCCCGGTCCCGCCACCGAACAAGAGGGCTCCTCCACTACAGAACCTTCGCCACCTCGCGGAGGTCCTGGACGAAGGCAAGGGTCTGCGCCCTGCGCGCCTCGTCATCCGGAGCCCGCAGGATGGAGGACGGATGCACTGTGGCCATCACCCACGGCGCGAGCGGCGAGTCCGTCACCCACTGTCCGCGCTGCCGGCTCACCCGGAAGCTTCGGCCCAGGAGCGCCTGCGCGGCGGTGGCCCCCAGACAGACGATCACCTTCGGCTTCAAGGTCGCAACCTCCGCGTCCAGCCACGGGCGGCAGGCGTTGATCTCCTTCGCGTTCGGTTTGGCGTGGATGCGCCGCTTGCCGGTCTCGGCGGGCTCCCACTTGAAGTGCTTCACCACGTTGGTGACGTACACCCGCTTCCGGTCGATGCCCGCCTCCTCCAGCGCCCGGTCCAGGAGCGCGCCCGCCGGCCCCACGAAGGGCCTGCCCGCGAGATCCTCCTTGTCTCCTGGCTGCTCCCCCACCAGCACCACCTGCGCCCCGGCCGCACCCTCACCGAACACGGTCTGGGTCCCACGCGTCCACAGCTCACAGGCCTTGCACTCCGCCGCCGCGGTCCGGAGCTTCGGCAGCGTGGGCCCTGGGGGCACCAGCGGCGCGGCGGTCTGGGAGGGGTCCCCCTTCTTCGGCATGCGCAAGACCAGAACCCGCTCCGGCGCCCGTTGGGAATGGGCCGCCATACGCCAACGTCGCGCCGGCGGCACTTCTGCGGTAGGTGCAGCCTCCGGTCCCACCGCCCCCAAAGTTCATGGATCCCCAGGCCTTCGAGAACCGGCTGAAGAAGAACGCCCGCCACCTGCGCAAGTGGGCGAAGGCGGAGGACCTCACCGCGTTCCGCGTCTACGACCGGGACATCCCCGAGTGGCCCTTCGCGGTGGACTTCTACGACGGCCGCGTCCAGCTCATCGAATACCCGAGCCGGCGCGCCTTGAAGTCCGGCGAGGCCGAGTCCCAGCTCCAGGCGGCAAAGGACGCGACGCTGCGGGCGCTGGAGGTCCCTGCCGAACACCTCTACGTGAAGACCCGGCGCCCCAAGGTGTGGGGCAAGGAGCAGTACGAAGCCCTGGGCACCCCTGCGCCCTTCCTCGTCCGCGAACACGGCCTGCTGTTCGAGGTGGACCTCGCCGGGCACCTCGACACCGGGCTCTTCCTCGACCACCGGAACACCCGCGCCCGGGTGCGCGCGCAGGCCTCGGGGAAGCGGTTCTTGAACCTCTTCGCGTACACCGGCGCCTTCACCGTGCACGCGGCGAAGGGCGGCGCGCGGACCACCACCAGCGTGGACCTGTCCAACACCTACCTGGACTGGGCGGAGCGGAACCTCGACCACAACGGGCTCGGCGGACCCGAGCACGCGCTGGTGCGCGCGGACGTGCTCGAGTGGCTGGAGGCGGCGGCAGCAAGGACCCGCCCGGGAGACGGGCAGTGGGATCTCATCGTGCTCGACCCGCCGTCCTTCTCCACCTCCGCGAAGATGCGCGGGCGCTTCGACGTGCAAAGAGACCAGGTGCGGCTGCTCGAGCGCACCTCGTCCCTGCTCGCAGACGGCGGCGTCCTCTACTTCTCCACCAACTTCGGGGGCTTCACCCTGAAGGCAGACCAGCTCCGCGGCCTGCGCTTCGAGGAGTTGACGCCCCAAAGCCTGCCCGTGGACTTCCACCGGCAGGACATTCACCGCTGTTGGCGGGTGACGCGGGGCTGACTACTCGGCGCCCAGCGCCTCGAACTGCTCGACGAAGCCTTCGGCGGCGAGGCTGCCGAGGAGGATGTCCACGCCGGGGTTCGCCTTCTCCATGTCCACCTGCATCCGGTCCAGGAGCTCCTTGTTCTGCGCGAAGAGCTTCTGCTTGTCCGAAGGGGCCGCGTTCGTTTCGGGGAGGGCGGCGAGCTGCTCGTCGATCTGGTTGAGCTGCTCCTGCGCCATGTCGCGCGCCTCCTGGGGCAAGGACGCATCCTCCGCGGTCTTCTGCGCCTGTGCGCGGAGCTGCTCGAGCACCGGCCGCTGGCTCTGCTTCATCTGCTCGAGCCCATGGGCCAGGGGCGCGCCGTAGATGGCGGCGGTGATGGCGCCGAACTCGTTGGGGCTCATGTTCTTGTCGTCCAGCGCTTCGAGCCACGCCACCCGCAGCTCGGTCATCATCCCGCCGAGCATGCTCATCGCCTCCATGGCGTCCCCGAAGCTGGGCTTCTGGCCGTCCTTGCTCTTGTCCTCGAACTTCTGCCCCCTGGCTTCGAACTTCTTCATCACCGGGGTGAGCGCCTCGCGCACCGCGAGGTAGTCCCTCACCCGCCGCTCGGTCAGCACCACCGGCTGGCCCCTGGGAGGCTTCTCGAAGTCGTACTTCTGGTTCAGCCGCTGGATCTCCTCTTGCTGATCCGCGCCGGCCATCGCCCCCAGATCCTCCACCTTCCCTTTGGCCCACATGCCCGCGCCCACCGCCCCCACCACGGCAATGAGGATGAGCGCGCCACAACCGATTCCGACTCCGACCAGGACTTTGTTCATGGGGGCGGAACATCCCACAGAACAGCTCAGGGCAGCAGCACCACCTCGACGAGCAGCCAGACGAAGGCGCCCACCGCGAGCAGGCCCAGCGCGACTTTGGTGCCCGGCTTCAGCCCTTCATCCGGCGGGGCGAAGCTCGCCGCCACCGCCTCCGGCAGCCCCATCATCTCGCCGGCGTAGCGGGCGGTGCGCAGGAACTGCTCGGCCACCACCCCTTCATCCTTCGGGCCAATGTCCCGGCCGAGCTGCGGATCCATCAGCCGGGTGCCGGTCTGCTGCGCCAGCTCCGCGGACTCGACGACCAGCGCCCGCACCAGGTCCAGCTTCTCCGAGAGGGGGATGCGCAACTCACAGGCGCGCGCCTGTGCCCCTTCGAGGAGCCTTCGCACCTCCACCTCCCCCGCCGGCAGCGTCCACACCCGCGCGCCGTCTGGACGCACCGTGGCCCCGCGCGCCTCCAGCGCCTGCTCGACGGGCGAAGGATCGAACGGGGCGCCGGGTTCTGGGGGCTGAAGGAGCAGCTCGTAGCGCATCGGTCTGCGTCGAGTATAAGCGCGCACACCATGGCGGAACGTCGTCGAAGTGATCCACGCCCCCGGGGCCCCCACCGCTCCCCGCCGATGCGGCCCGGGGAGATCCGCCTCACCCGCCGCGGCGCGGACCGCTGGCGCACCGGGCACCCGTGGATCTACCGGGCGGATCTCGACGGTGAGCCGCACGCGTCCTTGCAGGGCGGCGAAGTCGTGCGCGTGCTCGACGGGCGCGGGTACCTGTTGGGCCAGGCGTTCTATTCGGCGCACTCCAAGATCGCCCTGCGGTGGCTGACCTTCGACGACACCCCGGTGGACGAAGCCTTCTTCCAGGCCCGCATCGCCCGGGCGGACGCGCTGCGCAGGAGGGCCCTGCCGGGCGAAACCACCTACCGCGCCATCCACGGCGAGGCGGACCTGCTCCCCGGCCTGGTGGTGGACCGCTACGGCGACTACCTGAGCGCGCAGTTCCTCACCCGCGGGACCGAATCCCGCAAGGCGCTGCTGGCGGACCTGCTCGTCCGGCACTTCGGGGCCAGGGGGCTGGTGAACCGCTCGGATGTGAGCGTGCGCCACCTCGAAGGGCTCGAGCCGGAGAAGGGCATCCTCCGCGGCGAGGTGCCCGAAGCCGTCCCCTACAGCGAAGGGCTGGTGTCCCTGGAGGCGGACCTGCTGAACGGCCAGAAGACGGGCGCGTTCCTCGACCAGCGGGAGAACCACGTGCTGGCCTCGCAGTACGCCCACGGCGAGGCCCTGGACTGCTTCTCCTACGCGGGGGGCTTCGCCCTGCAGTTGGCCACGCGCGCGAAGAAGGTCACCGCGGTGGAGATCTCGGACGCCGCGGCGGAGCGCATCCGCCAGAACGCGGCGAAGAACCGCTTCGACAACGTGGAGGTGATCTGCGCCAACGCCTTCGACTTCCTCCGGGACGCGGTGGATGAAGGCCGGAAGTTCGACACCATCGTCCTCGACCCGCCGTCCTTCGCGAAGAACAAGGCGTCGGTGGACGCGGCCTTGCGCGGCTACAAGGAGGTGAACCTCCGGGCGCTGCAGCTTCTACGGCCGGGCGGCATGCTCATCTCCGCGAGCTGCACCTACCACGTGGGCGAAGAGGCCTTCGAGGCCATGCTCGCCTCCGCCGCCGCGGACGCGAAGCGGCGGGTGCAGATCATCGAGAAGCGCGGCGCCGGGAGGGACCACCCGGTGCTCCTCTCCCTGCCGGAGTCCCGCTACCTCAAGTGCTTCCTCCTCCGGGTGGCGGAGTGAAGGAAGGCAAAGCCCCGCCGCACCTGCAGCGCCGCGCGCGCTCCGAGGTGGCGGCGGTGTACCGGCGGGCGGACGCGGCCTACGGGCCCTTCTGCTGCCCTGCCTCCGGCGAGTGCTGCCAGCTTGCGAAGACCGGCCGGCCGCCCTGGCTCTTCGAGGCCGAGTGGCGCTACCTGCAACACGCGCTCGCCGAAGCGGGCCGCTCGCTGCCACCCGCGCGCGAAGACGGCGGGTGCCCGTTCCTGGACGAACAGGGCAGACGCTGCACCGTCTACGCAGCGCGGCCTCTGGGCTGCCGCACCTTCTTCTGCGGCCGCCGGACCGGCCGGGGCCGCGAGCCCACCGAAGAGATGTCCCACCTCACAAGGCGGCTGGAGGCTGCCACCGCGCTCATCGCCGCCGGAACCGAACCGCACCCCCTGCAGTCCTGGGTCGAAGAGGCCCGCCGCTGACGCGGGAGCGGTGCTAAACCGGAGGGCGTCATGGGCTACCGCGTGCGCAACCAGTACGGCGAGCTTCGCTTCAGCTCACTGAAGGACCTCAAGGAGGCCTGCCGCCAGCGCATGGTGGAGCGGGACGACGAAGTCCTCGAAGACGGCGCCACCGTGTGGCGGAAGGCAGAGACGATGCCCCGGCTGTGGGAGGACGCAGGTGACAAGCCGTCCTTCCTTCAGCGCGAGGGCCGCTGGTACCTCTTCGCCGCCCTGATGTTCGGCGCCGCCATCTATTTCGTGGTGCGCGGGTGGGACTACCTGAGCATCGCCATTGCAGCCCTGGTGTTGGTCTTCTTCCTGGTGTGGACGACCATGGCCAGCACCCGACGCCGCCGGCGTTAGGTTGTCCGCCTGTAGAAGGATGGCCCCACCGCACGTGTTGAGCACTGGCCTCTGACGGCACACCGACAGGTGCCACGGCGGATCCAGTCCCTACCATCACGTCAACCATGTCCCCCGTCCCCACGCCCACGGGCCCCGGCGCCCGCCTTGGCAGCTATGAGCTGGTGCGGCTCCTTGGGGAGGGCTCCATGGGCCGGGTGTACGAGGCGCGCCACACGAAGCTGGACCGGCGGGTGGCGCTGAAGCTCCTTCGCGAGGAGCAGGCCAACGACCCGGGCCTGGTGCAGCGCTTCTTCCAGGAGGCGCGCGCGGTCAACCGCATCGACCACCGGCACATCGTCTCCATCCATGACTTCGTGGAGGACAAGGACGCCCACGGGCGCCCGCGCGCCTATTGCGTGATGGAGCTTCTGGAGGGCCACACCGTCGCCGAACTGGTGGCGACGGGGCCGCTGCCCATCCGGCGCGCCCTGGGCATCGCCGAGCAGGTGTGTGATGCGCTCGCGGCCGCGCACGCGGTGGGGGTCATCCACCGGGATCTGAAGCCGGAGAACGTGCTGGTCAGCCCGCGGGAGGACGGCGGGGATGACGTCAAGGTGCTCGACTTCGGCGTGGCCAAGCTGGTGCGGCCGGATCCGCAGATCCCGCTCCACCAGACCTACGAAGGGGCGCTGGTGGGCACCCCCCGCTACATGGCGCCGGAGACCGCGGCGGGCCTGCCGGTGGACTTCCGCGCGGACATCTACGGCGCAGGCTGCCTGCTGTACGAGATGCTCACCGGCCGTCCACCCTTCACCGACGAGACGTTCCAGTCGCTGATGGCGAGCATCCTCACCCAGCCCCCTGCGCCGCTGGGCGCGGTCACGCAGCTGGGTGAACCTGTGTCGGACGCGCTCGCGGACCTCGTCTCCGCCTGCCTGGAGAAGGCCCCTGACCGAAGGCCGGACTCGGCCGGGGCGCTGCTGACGCGGCTGCACGCGGTGGAGGCGCCCGGACAGCGCAAGGTGCCGAAGGCGGTGACCCTCGCTGCGGGAGGGGTGCTCCTGTGCGCGCTCGGGCTGGCCGGCACCGCGGTGCTGCTGCCCGAAGCCAAGGCAGAGCGCGCACCCGAGGACCGGGTGGCTGCCGTCGGGGTGACCGCGGCGGAAACGAGCGCAGGGGGCCCTGCCGCTCCCCCGGCGTTCTCACCCTGGGTCCTCCCGGCGACCTGGCTCCCCCCGCCGCTCGTCGAGGCCCCAACGGCTGTCACATCCGCGGTGGACGCGGCCGCCGCCAGCGTGGCACACCCTTCGTCCAAACCTCGGCCCCCGCAGGGCCGAAGGGGGACGCCGGCCCAGCGGGCCGAGGAGCCGCGGACGTCCTCCAGTATTGGAGTGTCGCGTGATGCCGTGCTCGACCCGTTCGCGGGATAGCGCCTTCGCCCTGGCCCTGGCCGTCTGCCTCGGCGGCGCCCTCTCCGCATCCGCGCAGCCGGCCCCGCCCCCGCCCCCGCCGGAGGCGCCGTCGCAGCTTCCGCCCTCCAAACCCGCGCCGCCGGCGGACACCCCGCCACCCGCCACCCCTCCCCCAGAGCCTGCGCCAAAGCCACCCGCCGACGCGCCGGTGCTCTCGCCCGAAGAGCGCGCGCGGGCGGAGTTCGAAAAGGGCCAGCGGCAGTACGACCTCGGCAGGTTCGACCGCGCCATCGACCACTATGCGCGCGCCTACGAGGCGCTCCCGCTGCCGGCGTTCCTCTTCAACATCGCCCAGAGCCACCGGCAGCTGACCCGCTACAAGGAAGCGGCGTTCTTCTACCGGCGCTACCTGGACCTCGCGCAGAACCCACAGAACGCGCCGCTGGCCCGGCAACTGCTCGCGGAGGTGGAGGCCGCGCAGGGCATCATGCCTTCTGCAGCCGACGGCTCCCGCTCCGCCGAGCCCCCGCCGCCGCTCTACAAGCGCCGCTGGGTGTGGTTCACGCTGGCCGGGGTGGTGGCCGCGAGCGCCACGGTGGCCACCATGAGCGCGATGCGGCCCGAGCGCCCCACCCTGGGCACGGTGGACGGGCGATGATCCCCCGGCGCCTCCGCCTGCTGCTCGCGCTGCTCCTGGGCCCGGGCCTCGCCTGCACCAACGGGACGTCGCTCCTGCTGGAGGTGGACCCGAGCGCGGTCCCGGTGGAGCAGGTTCAGCTCCACGGCACCGTGGACGGGGAGCTCGCCTTTGGTCCCGCCGTCCGTCCCGAGCAGCGGGAGGGGATGCTGAGCGGCACCCAGACCCTCCGGGTGCGGCTGCCGCAGGAGCGCGCCGGCCAGACGATGCGGGTGAGGGTGTCCGGGCTGCTCGAGGCGCGCGTGGTGGCCATGGGGGAAGCCATCGTCATCCCCGAGTTGAACCGCGAGCTGCGCGTGCCCCTGGCGCTCGGCCCTGCCTCCGAGGTGTGCGCGAACTGCACCGGCTGCTGTGACGGCAACAACCGCTGCCTCGATCGTTCGGTGGCTGCGTGTGGCGCAGGTGGCGTGGCCTGCTTCGCGTGTGACCCCGTCCTGTCCGACAGGTGCGACAAGAACGGGCGGTGCACGTGCGCAGATGCGCCCGCGTGCGCGCCGGAAGCGGGCGCGGACCGCTGCGTGGACGGGGCGTGCCGCTGCGGGGCCGGCGCCGCGTGTCCCTCCGGCACCGAATGCGCCAACGGCGTCTGCCGCTGCACCGCGGCCTCGTGCGCTGGCTGCTGCCGGGACAACCTCTGCTACCCCGGCACCACCGGCAGTGACTGCGGCGCAGGTGGCGCGGCTTGCGTGGTCTGCCCGCCGCAGCAGGTGTGTGAGGCGAGCGCCTGCGTGGCGCGAGGGAGCTAGGGGCTAAAGCTCCCGGCGGCGACCTGCCGGCTCATCCGCTCCGCCTGCCCCTGCACGCGGCTCAAGAACCCTTCCGCGGTGTAGAAGGTCATGGCCGCGTCGCCGACCTGCAGGCGCATCCCCGGTACCAGCGGCGTCTTGTGCTCCCCGTCCATGGGGATGCCGTTGACGCGGGTCTGGGCGCTGTCCGGGAAAGGCAGGGCCCACCAGCGCTCGCCGTCGTGGCCCAGCCGCAGGTGCACGCGGGAGACGGTGGCGTCGTTCACCACCAGATCGCATTCGGGAGAGCGGCCCAACTCCAGCTCCCGGTCCCCCTCCCCGGGGGGCGCCAGCTCGAAGCAGAGCACGTCGCTCTCTGGCAGGCAGTCCGCCATGTCCCGCGACGGCAGCCGGGTGGCGCCGAGCTCTTCACCCACCTCGGGCACGTTCCACGCCCCCGCCTCCCAGACCAGCCAGCAATGCGGGTAGCGCTCCCGGAAGCCGTCCGCCTTCAGCAGCAGGCACTGGCGGGAGAGCAGGGAAAGGAGAAGGGCTCGGGCAGGCATGGGCGGGAAGTAACCACGTCGGCGCATAAGGGAAACACTTCTTGTCGACTCCCTGACGCAGCACGCCAACGCGCCGGGGCACCAGACAGGCGGAACGTTGGCAAGGGCCCTGCAATGAGGCGGTCGTCAGGAGGAGTGGAATGGACGACGCCAGGGTGCTCGCGGACCGGTTGCGGTCTGCGGAGATGGAGCTTCAGTTCGCGCAGCGGGCCTTTGATGGCAGTGACCAGGCCCGCCACCGCTATGCGCGCGCGCTCAATGAGCTGGAGTACGTGCAGCGGATGGCGATGAAGCACGTCCGCGAAGCCGACGCGCGCTGAACGCACCTGTTGGGTAGCAGACGACGCACTGCTGCCACCTACGGGTGCCCAGACGCCTGCTCGACGAGGTGACGCGGCGGGCTGCGGGCGCCGCGGTGCGTTGCGCCGGGTGCGCGCTGCGTCACTCCTCTCCGGTCGTGGCCGCGCGGCGTCTGGCCTCGTCCATCATCTCCTGCAGGGTCTTCACCCGCGGCGGCTCGGTGGGCTCCGGCGCGGGGGCAGTCGCATCGCCCCCTTCGGCGCGGCGCCGGGCCTCCTCCATCATCTGCTGGAGCGTCTTCACCCCGCCCCCAGCGGGCTCGGGTGGGTCCTCTTCGCCCTCTTCCAGCGCGACCTGCGCGTCCGCGTCCGGCGCCACGGGACCGGAAGGGAACGCCACATAGAAGTCCTGCCCGCGCAGGAGCGAGCGCACAGGGCCAATGGAGAGCGAGGGCACGTAGCTGATGATGATGAGCCCCACCGCGAGGATCCCCACGTAGGGCAAGGTCCCGCGGATGACCTCCCCCAGGGGCCTTCTGAAGACGGTGGAGGCCACGAAGAGGTTCATGCCCACCGGCGGCGTCAGGTAGCCGATCTCGAGATTCACGATGAAGATGACGCCCAGGTGCACGAGATCCAGCCCCAGCGCGTAGCCAATGGGGACCAAGAGCGGCGTGAGGATGAGGATCGCCGAGATGGCGTCCATCAGGCAGCCCACGACGATGAGCAGCAGGTTCAGCGCCAGCACGAACTCCAGAGGCGTCATGTTCCGCGCGGCGATCCACGCGGCCGCAGACTCCGGCACCCGCTGCAGCACGAGGAAGTCGTTGAGGCCGAAGGTGAGCGCCATGATCATCAAGAGCGCGCCCAGCGCCACGCCGGACTCGAGCAGTGTGTCCCGGAGCTCCTTCCACTGCAGCTGCCGGTGGATGAGGAACTCCACCACCAGCGCGTAGGCCACCGAGACGGCGGCGGCTTCGGTGGGGGTGAACAGCCCCGAGTAGATGCCGCCCAGGATCACCACCGGCAGCCCCAGGGCCCAGACGCCTTCGCGCAGCGCCTTGAGCACCGCCTTGCCGTCGAAGGGGGTGGTGGGGATCTTCTTCCGGATGCCGGTGATCACCGCGTACGCAGACAGCAGGAGGACGAGGAAGAGCCCCGGCACCACGCCCGCGAGGAACATCTCGCTCACGTCCACCGGCGCGGCGCTGGAGGCCACCAGCGCGTAGACCAGCATCGGGATGGAGGGCGGGAAGACGATGCCCAAAGAGCCGCCGGCGGTGA
>CAZQVZ010000183.1:0-11241 GCA_964596895.1 uncultured Myxococcaceae bacterium | reverse complement strand
GCACCGACAGCTTGCCGGCGGTGGGCCGCAGCGCGGTGGCGATGAGGCGCATCAAGGTGGTCTTGCCCGACCCGTTGTGACCGGTGAGCAGGAGGGATTTGCCACGTGGCAGCGTGTACGAGAGGCGGGCCACCGCCCAGCGCCTCCCGTAGCGCTTGCTCACGTCGCGGATGTCGAAGGCGGGGAGCGGCGTCAAGCGCCGCTCTCTATGGCACAAGGCTTCGGGGTTGCCTACCGACGACGGCGGCGGGCGAGAGCGAACGCCAGCGCGGCCACGCCCACCACCCCGAAGAGCTGCGGCCCCGCCATGGCGCACCCGAGCCTCCCTGCCACGCGCGGCAGCTTCGCCCCGGGAGTTGCGCCGCCGCCCAGGGCCTCGCCTTCGCCGCCACCTTCCCCCCCGATCCCGCCGATGGGACGGGTGCCGGGGGTCGACGGCGCCTCGGGCCCCAGCGGGTGGGAGTCCTTCGGCTGCAGGTCCACCCAGCGGTTGATGAGCAGCTGGCGCGCCCGGTCGTAGGCGAAGCCGTCGTCGCCCACCTGGAAGCTGGCGGGGACGAGCGACTGCGCCACCTGCCGCGCGAAGCCGGGGTCACCCGCGTCCGCCACCTTCTTCAGCCACTCGTAGTCCTGCATGCCCTGGCGGATCTGCTTGAGGCGGATGCTCGCCACCGGGACGTGGGTGCTCCCGCCGATCTGCGCGGGCGTGCCCGGGTAGAAGAGGGTGCCGTCGCCGTTGCCGTTGAAGCGGAAGACGTCGTGCCAGGCGGTGTCCAGCGCGAGCGCGGTCTCGTAGTAGAGCTCGCCTTCGGCCTCGAGCAGGAACAGCGCCCACTGCATGGCGCGGTTGCGCGCGGCGGACGCATCCACCATGTACGACGGCCAGCCCAACCCCGCGTTGTTCTCCGGCGCGTTGGAGCCGAAGGCGCAGCCGTGGCTCATGCAGCTCTGGTAGGCCCAGAAGCCCTTGCTGGGCGAAGCCTCCAGAAACCCGTCGTAGGCGCGCCGCTGGTTGCCCACGTACGGGGCCTCGGTCCCGTCGATGTGGTTGATGACCGGGACGACCAGGTCCAGGAAGGGGCTGATGCCGTGGTCGTCCGCGGACTGCACGGTGGTGGTGAGCAGCGTCCGCAGCTTCGGGGCGGCGGCCTTCACCGCCTGCAGCCGGGAGCGCGCCTCTTCGAAGGAGATGCCGTAGGGCGGCTCGTCGCCGGTGTAGTCGTAGGCGCGCGGAAGCCAGCCGCGCTCGTCGAAGTAGCCCTGCCACGCGAGGAAGTTCTGCGCGGTGCGCGCGCCATGGAACTGGGCGGAGGTCATCTTCGCGCCCGCAAGCCGCGTCTTCGCGGTGCCGTCCAGCCAGGGGCTGTAGCGGTTGCCGAAGAGGGTCCAGTTCCCGTCGTTGGGGAAGGTGAAGACGTTGGAGAGGGTGATCCGGTGCTCCAGCGCCATCCGCTGGTACTTGTCGCGCAGGGCCAGTGAATCGGACTCGCTCGCGCACTCGCTGTTCCCGGTGTGCACGCGGCAGGCGAGGTTCCGGTGGAAGAGGAAGGCGGTGGGAAGGCTGGAGGTGGACGGCAGCTGCGTCTCGAGCACCGAGAGCTGCACCGGGACCTTCGTCTCGAACCCGTCCCCCGAGACCGTCACCTCACCCACGTAGGTGCCCGCTGGCGCGTCGTCCGGCGCGAGCACGTCCACCCAGATGATGCGGGACTCATTGGGCGGGACGTTGAAGGGGAAGGCGTTGCGCTTCTCGGAGGCGATCTCGTCCGTGTCCGGGATGAGCGGGTCCGGGTACCGCCCCGGGGGGGCCTCCTTGAAGCTCATCTGGGTGAGGTTCAGGTAGCCCGCCCGGTACAAGGTCACGTGCGGCGCTTCGATGCGCGCGCCGGACGGATGCTCCAGGTAGGGCAGGGTGGCGGTGACGTTGGCCGCGCCGGAGCCGTCGCCCTTCACGACGATCTGGAAGGCCTGGAACTCGTTCTTCGCGCCCATCAGCGTGACCGGCTGGTGCTCGGGGACGGGGTCGGTGGGCTTGAGCTTGACCGTCGCGGAGGTGGCCGTGACCTGCGGTGCGGCGAAGGCCAGACCGGACAGGAGCAGGCCAAGGAGGACAAGGGGAGCGGGGCTCGGGCTTGGGGGGTTCACGCCGCCCGGAACCCACGCGCGGCGGATATTCATCGCATCGCATTTCCGCCACCCGCCCGGCTGTTCGGTCGTCCAGGCGGCGGCCAAATGACGCGGTCCGCGTGCCGCCCCAGTCGGGAGGGAGCCCTTCGGTGCCGCTCGGCGCATCGGCGGTCGAGCGGCCGGGCGTTCAGCCCCTGGGTGGGCTCCTGCCCCGGCTGAAAGGGAGCGGGCACCAGGCCATCCGGACGGCCGGGACACACCTTCTCCTCATATGGAGGGAGGTTCCACCGAGGCCTGGCGGCGCGCCTTCGTGCAAGACGCGCTCGACCCTGCCGTGTGCATCGACGCGGGCGGGCGGGTGACGGAGTGGAACGCTGCAGCACACGCGCTCCTCGGCTACCCGGCAGGCGAAGCGCAGGGCCGGGCGTTGGCGGAGCTGCTGGACCTGCCGCCCCGCGAGCGCCGCCCGGAGCAGATGCGGGAGCAGGTGGTGGTGCGCCACCGAAGTGGTGCCCCGGTGCACTGCGAGCTGACGTGGGTGCCCCTGCCGCTGCCGGCCCACGAGGCGCCCCTGACCCTCGTGTACCTGCGCCCGGACGTGGCGCACGAGCGCGAACGCCAGCTCCAGCTGATCATGGACCTGACGCCTGCGTTCATCGCCTTCATGGATCGCGAAGGGCACTACCTCTTCGTCAACCGGCACTACGAGCGGACCTTCGGGCTCACCGCGGCGGAGATCCGCGGCCGCCCGGTTCAGGACGTGCTCGGCGAAGAGGCCTGGGCGAAGGCGCGGCCCCACGTGGACCGCGCGCTGGCGGGCGAGGTCGTGCGCTACCAGGCCCAGCTCACGGATCAGGACGGCCAGCGCCTCGACGTGGACGTGCAGTACGCGCCGCACGTGGGGCCGCAGGGGACGGTGCAGGGCGTGGTGGTGCTCGGGCACGACGTCTCGGACCGGCGGTTCCTCGAGGGGCTTGCCCGAAGGCTCGCCTCCACCCGCGCCGTGGAAGCCCTGGTGCTCGAGGCCACCAGGGGGTTGGCAGAGCGGCTGGGCGCCAGGCGCTGCTGGTTCGCGGAGATTGACCACGAGTCCGCCCGCGCCACCGTGCACGAGGACTTCGCGAAGGGGCTGGAGTCGTTGACCGGCGACTACGACCTGCAGTCCTTCGGCCCCCAGATGGTCGACTCGTGGCGGGGCGGCGGGATGATCACCGTGTCTGACGTCACCACCGATCCGCGGACCGCCGGGCACGCCGCCTCGCACCTGGGGATTGGCATCCGCGCCTTCATCACCGCGCCCATCCTGCGTCACGGGCGGCTCATCGGCGCGCTCAACGTGGCCACCCAGGCGCCGCGCACCTGGACCGAGCGGGAGTGCGACCTGGTGCGCTCGGTGGCGGAGCTCCTGTGGCCGGTGATGGAGAACCTCCGGCTCATCACCGCCCTCAAGCTGGAGCGCTGGCGGGTCCAGTCGGTGCTGGAGCAGATGCCGGCCGGCGTCCAGTTGGTGGCGCCAGATGGCCGGGTCTTGATGCGCAACGCGCGGATGGACGAGATCAGCGGCGGGTTCCTGCCGGGCCAGTCGCTCGCACAGTACGACGCCTTCGAGGGCTACCGCCCCGACGGCACCCGCTACGGACCCTCAGACTGGCCGCTGGCGCGCGCGCTCTTGTCCGGACAGGTGGTGCGGGACGAAGAGGTGCGCCTGGTGCGGCTGTGCGGCGGCGAGGCGACGGTGAGCCTGAGCGCCGCGCCGGTGCGCAGCGAGTCCGGACACCTCGTGGCCGGCGTGCTCGTGGCCATGGACATCAGCGGACGCAAGGAGCTGGAGCTGCGGCTGCAGGAGGCCATCCGCGCCCGGGACGAGTTCCTCTCCCTGGCCTCGCACGAGCTGCGCACGCCCATCACCTCCATGAAGCTGCAGTTCCAGGCGGCGGCGAGGCAATTCGAGGACGGCGCCTCCCACGCCTTCGAGCCTTCGCGGGTGAGGCGGCGGGTGCAGCTCGCCAACCGGCAACTGGTGCGGATGACCCGGCTCATCGAGGAGATGCTGGACGTCTCGCGGATCGCGATGAAGCGGCTCCACCTGTCCCTGGAGCCCCTGGAGCTCGGCGAGGTGGTGCGGGAGGTGGTGGACAGGTTCGAGGCCGACGCGGCGGCGCAGCGGATGCATTTCCGCGTGAACGTGGAAGGCGCGGCGGCGGTGCGCGCGGACCGGTTCCGGCTCGAGCAGGTGTTGGAGAACCTCTTCACCAATGCGCTGCGGTACGGGCTCGATGAACCCGTGGAGATCCGCGTGGAGGCCGAAGAGGGGCGGGTGCGGCTGCTGGTCTCGGACCGGGGCATCGGGGTGCGGCCGGAGGATCTGGAGCGCATCTTCCTGCGCTTCGAACGCGCCACCTCCCGGAACGCCGGTGGGCTGGGGCTCGGGCTCTACATCAGCCAGCAGATCGCGCTCGCGCACGGAGGGCGGCTGTGGGCCGAGCCGCGCGAAGGCGGGGGCTCGAGGTTCGTGCTGGAGCTGCCAGGCGCATGAGCGCGCGGCGGGCGCCGGGGCGAACGCCCGGCCACCATCGCCGCTTCAAGGGGACGGTTCCCACCTCCGAGCCATGTGGACCTTCCGCCTCCTCATGGACGTCTGCCCTGTCCCTCGGGGCAGGGCTGCGAGAAGCGCGCGTTGGGGGCGTGGAGGCCGGAGCAGACTGTCGCACCCGCCAGCCTGAAACTGGCTGTGCGCCGCCTGTCGCCCTCCTCGCTCGAACCTCCACCGCTGCCGGGGCTCGTCCATGTCCGCCGTCCTGCTCGTGCTCTTCGTCCTCATCGTCGCCGTGGCGCTGTTCGCCACCGAGGTGGTCCCGGTCGAGGTCACCTCGCTCACGGTGGTGTGCCTGCTGGCGGCTTTGGGGCTGCTCACGCCGGAGCAGGCCTTCGCGGGGTTCGCCAACGAGACGGTGATCTTCATCTTCACGCTGCTGGCCATGACCGAAGGCCTGGTCGCCACAGGCGTGATGCACAGGGTCGGCGTGCGGCTCGCGGGGCTCTCCCGGCTCGGTAGGCGCGGCTTTCTCTTCGCGCTGTTGCCGCTGGTGACCTTGTCCTCCGCGTTCGTGTCCAACACCGTCACCACCGCGGCCTTCCTCGCGCCGACGATCCACGCGGCTGGCGCAGCAGGGCTGCGGAGGCGGGCGTTTTTGATGCCGCTCGCCTTCGCGTCGATGCTGGGCGGGATGACGTTCCTGTACGGGACCTCCACCAACCTGGTCGTCTCCGCGCGGCTGACCGAGCTGCAGCTTGGGCGCATCGGCCTCGTGGAGCTCTCTCCTGTGGGCATCCCGGTGGCGCTGGTGGGCCTCTTGTTCCTGGTGCTGGTGGCGCCGCGGATGCTGCGCGCCCGCGCGGGAGCGCCGGGCAGTGAGGGAGGGCGCGACTTCGTCAGCGAGGCCCGGGTGCAGCGCAAGCTCCACGGCCGCACGGTGGCGTGGTTCGAGCGGGCCACCGGCCTGCGGGTGGCCGCCCAGCTTCGGCCGCGAAGGCAGGGCGCCCAGGGGGGCGCTGGCGCGCTCGATACGGGGGATGTGCTCGTGCTGCGCGGGCGGCGCCGGGACCTGCTTCGCCTGCGGCACCTGGAGGGCGTGGAGGTGGCGCCCACGCCCGCGCCGCGCAGGAGGGGGCGGCTGCCCCAGGTGGTGGCGGAGGCCCTGGTGCTCCCCAACAGCCCGCTCGTCGGCCGGCGCCTCTCCTCTGCGGAGTTGGCCGAACGCTTCGGCGCCCAGGTCATCGCCCTCTACCGGCACCCTTCGCTGGGCCGGCTGGCTGAGCAGTCGGAGCGCAGGCTCGGCGCGTGGGTGCTGCAGCCGGGGGATCTGCTGCTCGTCGCGGGCCGCAAGGATCGGCTGGAGGACGTGGGCAACGGGCCCCTGCTCCTGCGCTTCACCAGCCTCGACGTGCTCCACGACGCCAGCCGCGCGCGGATGCTCCTGTCGGTGGGGATCTTCGCGGCGGCGCTGACGGTAGGGTCGGTGGGGCTGCTGCCCTTGCCCGTGGCGGGGCTGCTGGGCGTGGTGGTGATGATCTTCACCGGCTGTCTGGACGCGGCGGTCGCCTTCCGGATCGACTGGCGGATTGTCCTGCTCATCGGGTCGATGATGGCCCTGGGCGTGGCCGTGGACGTGAGCGGGACCGGCGCGCTGGTGGGGGGGCTTGCGGCGCAGGCGGTGGACGTGGGCGGGCCCCACCTGGTGCTGCTGATCCTGATGCTCGCCACGGCGCTGCTCTCCATCCCCATGAGCAACCAGGCCGCGGCGCTGGTGCTCCTGCCGGTGGCGCTGGCGGCGGCGGAGCAGGTGGGCGTCAACCCCCGCACGTTCGCGATGGGCGTGGTGTTCGCGGCGAGCTGCTCGTTTCTGACCCCGCTGGAGCCGAGCTGCCTGCTGGTGTTCGGTCCCGGCCGGTACCGCTTCGGGGACTTCCTCAAGGTGGGCGGACCCCTCACCTTGATCCTGTTGGTGGTGCTCGCCGTACTCGTCCCCTGGGTCTGGGGGTTGTGAAAAGGAGCGGGATGCCCGTCAGGTTCAACCGGCTGCTGTTCGTTTCGTTCGCCGCGGTCGTCGCCAGCTTCTTCGCGGCGGGCTGGGTGGTGCAGCGCGCGTCCTCGCGGATCAACGAACTGGCGGCGCAGATCACCCAGAACTCCGGCCCCAGCATCGAAAGGCTGGGCGTGCTGCGGAACGCGGTCCTCCGGGCAGAGATCGCCTTCGAGCGGGTGCTCGAGAGGTCCGACGGCGCGGCGGATGCGCAGTTCGAGGCGGAGTTGGCACAGGCGGAGCGCGCGGTGAACGACTACCTGGCCCTGCCGCCGCTGCCCCGGGAGGCGCAGGCGCGGCAGCGGGTCACGGACGCCTGGCGCTACTACGAGTGGGCATCGCGCCACGCGCACGAGGAGGCGGGGGCCCAGGTGGAGGGGGCGGCGTTGGACCGGGAGGTGGCCCGCTTCCGCTCCGCGAGCCAGGACCTGCTCAACGCCGCGAGCGCGGCCATCGACCTGAGCGGGCGCCACGGCAGGCAGATGGCCGAGGAGATCGCCGCGCGGCGGGCGGAGACCCTCACGCTGGCCCGCTGGCTCAACGCGCTGTGTGGGCTGTTCGCGGGTTTCGTCGCGTGGCTCCTCTACAAGGAGAGCCGGACCGTGCGCCAGCTTGCCCAGTCGCAGGCGCAGGCGCTGCAGGCGCGCGCCGCGGAGCTGGAGATGTTCGCGGGGAGGGTGGCGCACGACATCCGCAATCCCCTGTCCGCGGCGCGCCTGTCTTCGGAGCTGGCGTTGCGCAAGTCCACCGAGACCGGGGCGCAGGCGTCTATTTCGGGCGCGCTTCGGAGCCTGTCGCGCGCGGATGCAATCATCTCCGCGCTGCTCGACTTCGCGCGCGCTGGCGCGAAGCCGGACCCGGGCGCGCGGGTGGAGCCGCGGGAGCTGGTGGAGGAGGTGGTGGCGGACCTCGGGCCGCAGGCAGAGGCCGCGGGCATCGAGCTTCGCGCACAGGCGCTGCCGCCGTGCCTGGTGGCCTGCAGCCGCGGGGTCTACCTGAGCGCGTTGGGGAACCTCGTCCGCAACGCCATGAAGTACATGGGAGAGACCGGTGAGCGCCGCGTGGTCGTGCAGGTGCAGCGGCTCGATGACTTCGTGCGCACCAGCGTCCTCGACACCGGCCCCGGCCTCCGCGCTGAGCTGCTGCCCGGGCTGTTCAATCCATACTTCCGCGCCGAGCCAGGCCGCGCCGAAGGCCTGGGACTGGGCCTGGCCACCGTGAAGAAGCTGGTGGAGGGACACGGCGGCCGCGTGGGCGTGCAGAGCGAGCCGGGCCAGGGAAGCACCTTCTGGTTCGAACTGCCCTATGCAGGCAGCAGGGAGAGCGCGCGAGACGTGGAGGCGCAGCCGACGACCGAAGCCGCGCAGGCGCAGGACCGCACCACCCACTGATCCAAGGCCCTGGCCGGCGTGGTGTTTGACCCGCCTACGGTGGGGAGAGGAGGACCCGTGCCCGCGAGAACTCGCAGCCGTCGCCGTCCTCGTCGCAGTGGGCGGTGACGGGGTCCGAACCTTCGAGCAGGACCTCCACCGGGTCCTCCTCGAGGCGCGCGCTCACCTGCCACAGCTTGTTTCCCGGCTTTCTACCGTTGCCGACCAGCTCGAAGTCGAACGGGAAGCTCAGCCGCGCCACGTCCAGGCGCAAAGGCGACACGGTCATCGGCTCGGTGGCGCGGGTGACCGGCATCGCTTCGATGACCAGCGTGCCGCGCTCGGGGGCGAGCACACCTTCGCCCAGGTCGATGGTCCCGAAGATGTCCGGGCCGCGGCAGCCGGCGAGGCCGGACGTGAGGGCCGAGACGGCGAAGAGGGCGAGGAGGGACTGGCGCAGCATGACGAGACTCTATGGCTTGATGAGCGTGACGTTGAGCTCGCCCTGCAGCGGGCTGGTTCCGTCGCCACCGATCACCGCGTTGGCGCCCGAGGCGTTGGCGCCCGCGGCCCGCACGAGCACCGTGTGGGTGCCGGCCGGCAGCGCGGTGCCGGCGCTCATGCTCCAGTTCGCGGTCATCCCCGACGAGAAGTACCCGGTGGTGTTGGCCGCTACCACGCGCTGGTAGGCAGAGCCGGGCAACAGCAGCCCGTTCACCACGAGGTACACGTCCACCACGCTGAACCCGGTGGCCGCGGTGCTGGTGGTCTGGACGCCGCCGTTGGTGCTGATGAGCACGCGGGTGGGCGAGGTGAGCGTGAAGGTGTGCGTGAGCCCGGGGATCGCCGTGGCCGCCTGCGCGCCGGTCATCGTCAGCGGCCCGGGCGTGTAGGCGATGAGCACGTCCTGACCTGCCGTCCCCGCCGGGCCTACCGGCCCCTGCGCGCCGGCGGGGCCCGTGGCGCCGGTCGCGCCCCTGGCGCCGGTGGGGCCAACGGCGCCGGCAGGACCCGTCGGGCCGGTGGGACCTGCAGCGCCCGTGGGACCTGCGGCGCCCGTGGGACCTGCGGCACCTGTCGCGCCCTTGGCGCCGGCCGGCCCCTGCGGTCCCTGGGGCCCCGGCGGACCTGCGGCGCCCTGAGGCCCCTGCATCCCGGCAGGACCTGCGGGACCCACAGGCCCCGTGGGACCTGCGGGACCGGGCTCGCCCGCACCGGTAGGGCCGGTGGCGCCGCTGGGACCCACCTCACCGGGGATGCCCCGCTCTCCGGTGGGGCCGGGATCGCCCGCAGGGCCGGGCGGGCCGACGGGACCCTGGGGCCCGGTTGGACCGGGGATCCCGCCTTCGGGTTCGGCACACGCGAGCGCGAGGGAGAGGGGAACCGCGAGCAGCCACGACCGCGAGGTGAGGGAGGCGTACATGGTACGCAGGAACCTACACCGGGGCCTGCCCACAGCGCGAGCAGGCGGCCCTCGCGGCTCGCCGGTGCTACGCCCTGGCGCCGGCAGAAGGCTCCGCGCGGGCGCCTTCGTCTTCGCCCGCTGCGGCGGCTCCCGGCTTCCCGCGCAGCCCGAGGGTCCCGTAGAGCGCTTCGAAGAACGCCGCCGCGTCCGGCTGGGGCACCGGCGCGACCTGTGCGGACAGCGCCAGCCGGATCTTCTCCGCCAGATCCTGCGCGTCCGCCCCGCGCGCGACGAGCGTGCCCGGTGGCCGGTACGCCACGTCGGTGGCCACGCACGGTACCGCCAACGCCAGGGCCTCGCGCACCGACACCGAATCTCCATCCGCCGTCGTCGGCCGCACGAACACGTCCGCCTTCGAGATCACCGCCAGCGCCTGCGCGTGCTGCAACTCGCCCAGGTCCTCCAGAAGCGCCGCTACCCCGAACCGCTCCGCGTCCGCGCGGTACTCGGCCGAGCCCGTCCCCGGACCGAACAGCGCCAGCCCGACGTCCGGGAACTTCGGCGCCAGAAGCGACAGCGCCTCCATCACCAGCGCGCGGCCGTAGACGGGTGAAGGGTGGTGCGCCGCCGCCAGCAAAGGTCGCCTTCGCGCGCGCGCCTCCTGCAAGCAGGAGGGGGCCTCGCCCGGCAGCACCTCGCTGGCGCAGAAGGCGGGGAACATGGAGAGGCGCTGCGGCTTCACGCCCAACGCCTCCAGCGTCGCCTTCACCGGCTCGGACACGGCGACCACGTGGGTGAATCCCTTGAGCGCGACCTGCGCGCGCCGGCGCAGGCTGGCGTTCTCGGGCAGGCGCTGGGGCAGGAGGCCGGAGTGCACCGTCACCACCGAGGTCGCCCCGAACATCTGCCCGGCCACGGCCACGCTCGCGGCCACCGTCCACGCCTTGGGGTTGTTGCCGCTGGTGTGCAGGTGCAGGAGCCACCCTTCGGCCGCGTGGCGGAGGAGCGCCTTCATGTACCGCCCATAGCCCTGGCCGCGGATCACCCCGTCCGCCTGCGCGTCACCCTTGCCAATGTTGAGCACCCGGCAGGTCATTCCCCGGCGGACCAGGGCCCGCTGCAGTTGCTGAACATGCACGGCGATGCCACCCATGGGCGGCGGATAGTCGCCAATGAGCAGCACCTTGTTTCCATCTCTGCGGCCCATCCCACCCCTCCTGACGCTCGCGGGAAGGTAGGTCGCGCGCCCATGGGGGCAAGGCTTCCGCCGTCGCCCCACGGTTCCTAGCTTGTCGCCTCGATTGAACGTCCGGCGGTCTGCGGCGCGGGGGAAGACATGTGCGGCATCGTGGGTCGGGTGAATGCCCGCCCGGATTCAAAGGTGGATGGCGCCTCGCTCGCAGCGGCGACGCGGCTGCTCGTCCACCGCGGTCCGGACGGCGAGGGCCTCTGGTGCAAAGGACACGTGGGCTTCGGCCACAGGCGGCTCGCCATCGTCGACGTGGCGCACGGCGCCCAGCCCATGGGCAGCGCGGAGGGCCGCCTGCAGGTCGTCTTCAACGGTGAGATCTACAACCACGCCGAGCTGCGACGGGAGCTCACCGCCGGGGGCGCGGTCTTCCGCACCACCTCGGACACCGAGGTCCTCCTCCACGGCTACGACGCCTGGGGGACGGAATTGCCCACGCGCCTTCGCGGGATGTTCGCCTTCGCGATCTGGGATGCGCGGGCAGGGAGGCTCTTCGCAGCGCGGGAC
>CAZQVZ010000182.1:6446-11258 GCA_964596895.1 uncultured Myxococcaceae bacterium | reverse complement strand
GCCAAGGCGCAGAAAATCCTCAGTGAATATCTGGAGTTGGACGAGTCAAAGAGCGGAGTGGGGAACGAATGAGGCTCCCCGGAATATCGCTCGCGCGGCTCCGTCCGAACGGGCATCCCCTCAGGTGACGCCATGGCGATGAACCCGGCCTGCAAGACCTACCTCCCGATGCTCTCCCCCTTCATCGACGGGGAGCTCGTGCCCTCCGAACGGACCGTGGTGGAGCGGCACCTGGCCGCCTGCCCGGACTGCACCGGCCGGGTGGCGGACCTGCGCGCGGAATCCGGCCTCATCCGGCTGGGCATGGAGATGCTCGCGGATGAAGCGGACTTCACAGGGTTCTCCCAGCGGGTGATGGCCCACGTCACCCCCGAGCGCCCGCCCCTCTGGGAGCGCTTCAAGCTGGCAGCCTCGGAGATGTTCCTCCACCAGCGCGGCGGGCTCGTCACCGCCATGGCCACCGTGGCCGTGGTGGTGCTGGCGGCCGTCCTCGTCCTCCGGGACGGCACCCCCACCGGCTACGCCAACGAACGGGTGGCGGTGCAGGAGGTGACGGTGGAGGAGGGTGCGCGGGTGGCTCCGGTGGTGATGAGCACCGACAGCGGAAACACCATCATCTGGCTGGTGAACCAGCCGGAGCGGAAGCGGACCGAAGGCGGCGAAGAGGAAGAGGAAGAGGTCCGTGACTCGTCCCCGCCCCGCGGAGGAGAGCTGTGATGCACGAAGGCCCCCGTCGTTACGCCGCCCCCCTGGCACTGCTGTTCCTCGCCACCGCCCTTGCGGCGCCGGAGGCACAGGCGCAGCAGAAGGTGGACGTCCAGACGGAGGTCGTCCTCGCCTCCAATGACGGCACCACCATCGAGCCGCCGCACCTCTCGAAGATGAAGGAGGAGTTCGCGCGCAGCGGCATCACCTTCACCTCCTGGAAGCGGCAGTCGCAGCAGAAGGTGTCGCTCGAGCAGGGCGGGACCCGGGACGTCTCGCTGCCGGACGGCCGCAAGGCCTCGCTGTCTTTGGTGAACATCAAGGAGGGCAGCGCTTCGGTGCGGGTGACCGTGCCGGATCCCCAGGACCGCAAGCGCAAGCTGGTGGAGACGGTCTACCAGCTGGGCCGGCAGGGCTCGGTCTTCATCCCCTGCGGCGACTACAAGAGCGGCAAGCTCATCCTCGTGCTCTCACCGCCGGGCAAGTAGGTCGCATCAGTTCCGCAGGAAGATGCTGAGGTTCAGGGCCGCCGCGTAGCTCACCCACGCGAGATACGGCACCCACAGGAACCCGGCCGCGCGCGAGGCCCGGAAGAACCGGGGCAACAGCACCGCCAGCGCCACCCACAACAGGCCGATGTCGACGAGCGCCAGGCCCGGCTGCCGCGCGCCGAAGAACAGGGGAGACCAGAGCGCGTTGAGTCCGAGCTGCACGCCGTAGAGCCACAGCCACGGCCGCGCTCGGTCCGCCCCTCCCGCCCGCCAGACCAGCCAGGCGGACAGCGCCATCGTCACGTACAGCGCGGTCCAGACCACGCCAAACATCCACGAAGGGGGCGTCCAGGCAGGCTTGTCGAGCCGGGCGTACCAGGCGCTCCCGCCGTCCGGCGAGAACAGGCCGCCCAGGGTGGCCGCAGCGGCCGAGGCGAGCAGGAACCCGCCCAGCACCAGCCACGGCTGCGGCTGCCCGAGGGCTCTTCTAGCGGTGGTGTCCATGGGGGAAACCTGTGCACGGCGAGCGGTCGGGACCTTGCCGACATCCGCCGACAATGTGGGTAGGCCCTCGCCTCCGGATCGAGGTCGTTTGGGCGCCACCTCCGCCAGGGCGAGCGGGACTCGGACTTCGGGAAGAACGACGCGTTCACGGTAAAGCTGCAGTTCGTCTCGGCGATCAGGTTGCGCGAGGAGAACGGGCTTCGAACATTGGGAGCCATGCCCATCTTCGAAGCCACCGCTGCCGACTTCGACCCGCTCGTCTTCGACGCCAGAGGCATGCTGGTGGTGGTCGACTTTTGGGGACCCGGTTGCCCCAACTGCGACGTCTTCGCGCGTGAGGCGCCGGAGCTGCTCGCGCGGCTGCCCAAAGACCAGGTCCGGGTGGTGAAGGTGAACGCGTACGAATATCCGGAGCTCGCCCGGCGCTTCTCCCTGGTGGGCATCCCGACGTTCCTGCTCGTCCGGGACGGGCGGGTGCTCGGGAAGATGAGCGAATACTACGGACGGGACTACTGGCTGGGGGTCATCCTGGACCACCTCCCCGGCGGGCAGAGGTACGAGGCGGACGCCGCCCGGCGGCTGCCTCACGCGGACGGGTCGCCAGAGAAAAGCGCGTAGGCGGGTATGCCCTTTGGCCGCGTCGCCTGTCTGATGCGGGCGTGAGCGGCGCGCGGGCACAACCTTCGGCAGCACAGGTGGCGGGGGACGAAGTGTCCTCGCACGCCGCGTTCGAAGCGGTGGTGACCGCGCGCGCGCAGGACCTGATGCGGTTGGCGTGGCGCTTCACCCGGAACCGGGAGGAGGCGCGAGACCTCGTGCAGGCCACCTTCGCGGACGCGTGGGAGCAGCGGGCGGCGCTGCGAGACACGGCGCGCGCGGGCCCCTGGCTGCGGCGCATCCTCGTGAACCGCGCGGTGAACGGCCTCCGGCGCAGGCGGCTGTGGCGGACGCTGCAGGTGCTCCTGCCCGGCGGGGGCGACGGCCGTGAAGCGGTCGCGGCGCCGGCGCTGGAGACGACGCTGGACGACGCGCGCAGGTTCGCATCGGTGCAGGCGGCGATTGCGCGGCTGCCGCCCAAGCAGGCTGCGGCGGTGACGTTGCGCTACCTCGAAGGTCTGCCGGTGGCGGAGGTGGCGGACGCGCTCGGCGTGGACGTGGGCACCGCGCGGGTGCACCTGCACCGGGCCCTCAAGAAGCTCAAGCCGCTGCGGGCGGCGGAAGAGGAAGGAGCGCGCAGATGACGTCCGGGGCGGCTTCATGTGCACAGGTGTCGCAGGCGCTGGTGGACGGCGAGCCACGCTCGGAGGCGGTGCGCGCGCACGTCGAAGGCTGTCTGCCCTGCCGGCACCTCGCGGCGGTGACGGACGGCCTGGCCCGCGCGGCAGAAGGTGACGTGGTGCCGCTGCTCACCCCGCCCACGCTGGCGGAGGCTCTGCAGTCGCGGCGGCGGGCGAAGCAGGCCTGGGTAGCGGGCGCTGTCGCGGCGAGCGCGCTGGCCTTCACGTGGGTGCTCTCTCCGCCGGCGTCCGACGCGCCGGAGGGGCCGCTCGCAGCCGGCGAACCGCTGGAGGCCACGTTCGCGCGCGTGGACCGGCTCTTCGAGCGGAACGTCGTCACCGAAGACTTCACCTACCGGCGCTTCGGCGCGCTCCCCGAGTGGCTCTCGCCGGATTCAGAGCTGTCCAACGAAGCAGAAGAGGAAGAGGAGCAGACCCCATGAGACGAAACGTGATGGCCCTCGCCGCCCTGATGTCGCTCGGCGTGCTGTGGCCCGTGCAGCAGGCGGACGCGCAGCTGCGGCGCGGCGGACGCGGCGGGATTCCTCCCCGTGTGGCGGAGAAGATTGGCGTGCCGAAGGACGTGCAGCAGAAGGTGCAGCAGTTCGCCTTCGACGCCAACGCGCAAATCATCGAATTGGAGGCGGACCTCAAGCGCGCGCGGCTGGAGCTGGACAAGCTGCTCGCCCAGGACCGGCCCGACCAGCGGGCGGTGATGGCGCTCATCGACAAGGTCTCGAAGGCCGAGGCCGAGGTCCGCAAGAACCGGGTGGGCCTGATGCTCGAGGTCCGCGAAGCGCTCGGCCCGGAGCTGTGGCGCAAGCTGCAGGCGGAGATGCCGAAGCGTGGCGGGAAGGCGAGGCCCGGTCGCGGCGGGCGCGGTGGGCCGGGCGGGCCGGGGGGCGCCGCAGACTCGGACGACTGAGTTGCGCGTTGGCGCGGTGAACTGCCGGCGGAAGATCCCTCAGGCCAGCGCGCGCCTTATCGCCCTGCCCGGAGGAGCGAAGCGCCGGGCGAGGTCGCTCATCCCCCGGTGCCCGTTGGTGACGATGGCGATGGCGGCGTCGTCCCGGGGGTCTGCCCACGCCAGCACGCCGAAGCCGCCGGCGTGACCGAAGCACGGGCCGGTTTTCCACCACTCGTCGGCGTGACGCCAGAGCGCCCCGAGGTTGAAGCCGCGGCCCAGCCGCATCGGGACGCGGAACTGCCGTTCGATGCCGAAGGTCGCCAGGGACGTGCAGCGGGCCACGAGGCCCTGGGGCTCGGCGCGGCGCTCCGCGAGCAGGTGGTCATAGAAGGCCGCGAGCTCACGGGCGTTCGCCAGCAGCCCCGCGCCGGGGACAGTCGCGGTGACAGTGACCACGTCCTGGTTCACGTGCTCGAAGTCTTTCGACACGTCCACGCCGGCCAGCGTCGGTCCCGCAGACGCGAGCCAGTCGCTCTTCGCCATCGTTTGACGCTGACCGGGGTCCAGGAACCGCACGCCGCGCACGGCTTGTGGCAAGCGGCCCTCGAGGAACGTCCGCAGGTCCAGCCCGCTCACCCGCCGGACGACCTCGGCGAGGATCCACCCGAAGGCATACGGTGCGTACGCCAGCGTCCCTCGCGGAACGTGGGCTTCGCGCTCGCCATGGACGCGAGCACCCAATCAGGGTCCGACCAGCGCTCCGGCTGCGCGCTCAGCTCGTGCATCACCACGCCGGAGCGGTGGGTGAGGACCTCGAGCACGGTCACCTCGCCTTTGCCCTCACGGGCGCCTCGACCCGAAGCGCGCCTTCCCCTTCGAGCCTGGCGATGGCCCACGCGACGAGCGGCTTGGAGGCCGACATCACCTG
>CAZQVZ010000182.1:0-6346 GCA_964596895.1 uncultured Myxococcaceae bacterium | reverse complement strand
GCGGCCCGTCGGTAGGCTGCACCGGCTCCGCGCGCACCGAGGATACAGCCTTCGCCGGCTGGTAGGGTCGCGGGCCGATGAGCGAACGCACCGTCACCCTGATGGAAGACGCCGTGAGGCTGCTCGAGCCGCCGCTGTCGCAGGAGGTCCGCTTCTCCCTCACCCGGTTCCACGAGCACATCGCCGCGGACGAGCTGGAGCGGGCGTGGGACGAGCTGGCCCTCGCCGGCCAGGCCGCAGACGCCAACGTGGGCTTCTGGCGCAACCTGGCCGACGCCGCGGGAACGCTCGGGCTGGAGGAGCGCCGGGTGGAGGCCGCCCGCCGCGCCAGGTAGGTCTCCCTCCCTTTGGGAGAGGGCGAGGGGTGAGGGGCCCGCCTCCGCGCCTCCGCCCCTACGGCGCCTTCCCGCACCTGGGGCACACAGGCCGGTGCCGGCTCATCTGCCCCACGAAGCCGCAGCTTCCGCAGCGCCTGGACTCCACGTGCGAGGACACAGGCTTCTTCGCGAACAGGCGGCGCAGCACCCAGAGCGCGAGGAGCCCTGCGGCCACGGCGACCACCGTCCGCGTGCCGCCGATGGCGTCCAGGAAGGAGAGGTCCATCAGCGCGCCTGGCGTTCGCGTCTGCGGGCAAGGAGCGCGACCCTGCGGGGGCGGGTGGACATGGCGAGCACCCACAGCGCCAGGCCCATCATCCAGCCGAAGCCCGAGCCGCCCTCCGCGCTGCACCCGCAGCCCGCAGGCTCCCCGTCACCGCCGCCGGTGCCGCCGTCCCCGCCCACGCCCGCATCGCCGCCCGTGCCTGCGTCCGGCTGCTCCGAAGGCGGCGCGCAGAGGGCGCCACCGTCCGTCTGCGCCGTGCAGACCTCCGAGCCCGGGCACAGCGCGTCCGCGTCGTCGTCCGCGAAGCCGTTGCAGTCATCGTCGAGCCCGTTGCAGGTCTCGATTTGGCTCAGCCCCGGCGTGCAGCTCGAGGCGTGGCAGCTCGTGCCCTGACGCTGGCAGATGCCGTGCCCGCAGGTGGCGAGCGGCACGCCGTTGTCCGCCACGCCGTCGCAGTCCTCGTCCACGTCATCACAGGTCTCCACCGCGCCGGGATGGACGTCACCGCGTCCGTCGTCGCAGTCGTCGCCGTTGGCGACGAAGCCCGCAGGGGCCTCGCAGGCCGTCTGGGTCATGGCCGGGTTGCCGAAGGTGTCACCGTCCGCGTCCGCGAAGAAGGTGAGCAGCGCGCCTTCGTCGATGTTGCCGTCGCAGTCGTTGTCCTTGTGGTCACACAGCTCCACATGGCCGGGCTTCACGGTGGCGTCGAGGTCATTGCAGTCGCCGCCGAGGGCGACGAAGCCCGCCGGCTGGGCACACGCGACCACGGTGGTGGCGCCGCCCACCCCGTCTCCGTCCATGTCCTCGAACCAGGTCTGGGTGGGGAGGCCCTCGTCGATGTTGCCGTCGCAGTTGGTGTCCTTCCCGTCGCAGACCTCGGCGAGCAGGGGGCTCACCTGCGCATCGCCGTCGTCGCAGTCTCCGTCGTCCGCCACGTGCCCGGCAGGCTGGGCGCAGGCCGGGGTCCCGGCGCCGCTGCCCACGCCGTCGCCGTCCGCGTCCACGAACCACAGCTGCGTCGGCAGCCCCTCGTCGATGCTGCCGTCGCAGTCGTTGTCCGCGAAGTCGCACACCTCGGCGGCGCCCGGGTGGGTGCTCGCCCGGGTGTCGTCGCAGTCGTCGCCATTGGCAACGAAGCCATTGGGCATGGCGCAGGCCATCACCGTGCTTGCCGGGTCCCCAAAGCCGTCGAGGTCCAGGTCCGCGTAGAAGACGGTGCCGATGCCCTGGTCGGCCGAGCCGTCGCAGTCGTTGTCGATGTTGTCGCAGACCTCGAGCGCGTTCGGATGAACGGCCGAGTCGCTGTCGTCGCAGTCGAGGTTGTTGGCCACGAAGCCGACGGGTGCGCTGCAGGCCGAGACCACGCTGGACGCGTCTCCGAAGGTGTCCCCGTCCGCGTCCGCGAACCAGTTCATGGGCGTGCAGACGGCAACGCTGGTGGTGGCGGACGCGGAGCGGTCTCCGGTGTTGGCACCGTTGGAGTTCACCGAGTTGCCCCAGGCCGTGAAGGTGACGTTCCCGGAGGCCGGCGCCACCCAATCCACGGTGAAGGTGACGATGCCGGAGGCGTCCTCCTGCTTCGGAGCGCTGTGCGTGGCGTTGCCGCCGAGCAGGTGAACCCCTGGCCCCGGATCGGTGAAGGTCCCGTTCGACGCGTCGAGGTTGAAGCCGGCGCGGGTGCCGTTGGGCGTGGTGACGGTCACCGTCAGGGTGACGGTTCCGCCGCCGCCGACCTGCGCGGCCGACGGTGTCACCGTCACCGTGGGCGCGACCCCGCCTGAGTGGCAGGCGTTGCAGCCCTGCGAGCCCACCACCGCGATGCCGGTGGCGTTGGCGAACGCGAGACCCGGGAGGACGACTGCCGCGAGGACGAAGAGACAACGCCGCTTCATAGGCGCTTCCAGTTCAAGGTGGTTGAGGCCGGCCCCCCAGCAGGCAGGCAGCCTAGCGACTCACCGGATCCGAAGCGAGGCCAGCGACCGCTCCAGCCCGTTCTCGAGCCGCGTGTACTCGCGATGCGGCGCGGTCAGCGTCAGCGCGAGCCAGTGGCCGTCGCCGCGCACCACGTAGAGCAGCGTGCGCGCCTGGGCATCTTCCAGCTCCAGCCGCTCCACCTTGCCGGCCGGCAGGGTCCCGGACCGGTGCGAGCGGATCTTCTCCGGCAACGAGAGCCCGGACGCCGCTGCCACCGCAGCAAGCAGCGCCTCTCGGTTGCCCGCCCCGGGCGCATCTTCCGGCACGCGCCGCAGCGTGATGCCCGGTGAGAAGCGCGCGGTGGGATGGGGCTCGGCCTCCTCCGCCACGAGCTTCGCGAACGAAGGCGGCTGCCAGCTCACACCCAATGACTCGCTCTTGTAGCCGCTGCTGCAGCCGGTGAGCCCCAGCAGCGCTGCCAGCCAGAGCTTCCCGCTCCCCCCGGGCGTCCGCCAGCGGCCCACGACCGTCAGCGACGCCGCCAGCACCACCAGCCACAGCAACGGGGAGCTGCCCGAAGCCTGCGCACACGAGGACCCGCGCTTGCGGCCGTCCGAAGGTTCTGGGGCGGGAAGCTCCGGTTCGCCACCGCCCCCATCACCCCCCGAGGGCGCGTCCACGCAGGCGCCCTCCACGCAGGCCCTGCCGGAGCCGCAGAGGTCGCCTTCGTCAATCTGCCCGTCGCAGTCGTCGTCCAGATAGTTGCAGGTCTCCGGCTCCGGAATCCCCGGCATGCAGTGGTTGGGATTGCAGGAGGGGCCATAGCGCCGGCACCAGCCTTCGCCGCAGGTCACCCGCGCGCCTTCATCCACCTGGCCGTCGCAGTCGTCGTCGAGCGAGTTGCACACCTCGTCCGCGCCGGGGTGGCGGGTGTTGTCGTCGTCCGCGCAGTCACCCACCTGGGAGGCGAAGCCCGGTGGCGCGCCGCACGCTTCCCGTGTTTCTCCGTGGGCCACGCCGTAGCCGTCGCCGTCCTTGTCCTCGTAGAAGGTCTGGAAGGTGAGCCCCTCGTCGGTCTCGCCGTCGCAGTCGTTGTCGCGCCCGTCACACAGCTCCGTGGCGCCGGGGTGGTCGCGGTGGTCGTTGTCGTTGCAGTCCCCCGCCTGCTCGGAGTAGCCGAAGGGCTTCGTGCAGTTCACCGTGGTCCCGCTCTGCACCGAGCCGTACCCGTCTCCATCGAAGTCCCGGTAGTACGTGGTCCCCGCGCACCCGAACGCGATGGAGCGGTGGTCGTAGCCGGCGCCGTCACCGAGCGTGGAGTTGTTCCCATTCGCGGACAGCGCCCACACCTCGAAGTCCACGCCTCCGGGAGACGACGGCGCCGTCCACTGCACCTGGAAGGTCACCTGCCCGCCCTGCTGCGCCCTGGGCGTGGTGTGCACGATGCCGCCGGAGAGCGTCTTCGTCCCCTGGCCATTGAGGAGCGCCCAGCTCCCGGCGTTGGCCTTCAGGTACATCCCGCCTGGCCCGCCGTTCACAGCGGGGATGGTGACGGTCACCGTCTGGGTGCTGCCGGGCTGTGGGTTCGGGTTCGCGGGTGCGATGACCGGCTGCGTCGGCTGGCCGCCCGTGTGACAGCCGTCACACGCCGCCGCGGTGCCGCCATTTCGGGCCTGCGCGGAGAGCTGCGGCACACAGACCGCCATCAGCACCCCAAGTAAGAGCTGCACCTTCACGCTGCGCTGCATCGCCACTCACCTAAACACTGGGCCCAAGGAGCTGTCGAGCGGACCTGCGAATGGGGCTACGCTCTGCCTCGATGCACGCGCTCGCGTTGTCCTTGTCCCTCGTGCTCACGCAGGCCGGTGCAGGCCCGCCCGCGCCGCCTCCGCCCGTGACCGCGGTCTCGCCGGCCGAAGCCACGGTGGGCCCCGCCCGCTTCCGCGGCGGCCTCGAGCTGTCCGTCCTCAGCTTCCCCTCCGGTCCGCGCGACGGCGGGCAGGACCTGTTCCTGGCCGGCCTGCCCATCCTCTCCTTCGACGGCGGCCCCGACTTCGCCCTGGAGCTGGGCGCGCTGGTGCGCCTGCGCCTCATCGATGACGAGCCCCACCAGCGCGCGTCCGACCACGCGGGCATCCTCCGCCGTGAGGACTGGGACGGCCTGTCCGACTTCGGCCAGGTGCTCCGGCATCTGCGGGTGGGTGAAGAGGGCGGCGCCTTCGCGCTCCGGGCCGGCGCGTTCCACCGGTACACGCTCGGCAACGGCCAGCTCGTCTCGCGCTACTCCAACGGGCTCAACCCGGACTACCACCCGGCCGGCGCGCAGCTCGTCGTGCACATCGGCGCGGTGCGGACCGAAGTCTTCGCCAGCGACGTGCTCGCCGGCAGGCTCTTCGCGGGCGAGGTGGCCATCGATCTCGGCCGCGCCTTCCAGGGCGCGCCGAAGCACCATGACCGCTACCACTTCTCCCTCGAGGTCGCGCACGACTTCGGCCGGGGCGGCGGCAGCTCGCCCAGGCTCTCCCTGGCGTGGCTGGAGGTGGAGAGCGCGCTCTTCCGAGGCCAGCGCTCGCGGATGAGCGCGTACCTCGGCGGCGGCGGCCGCGTGCAGGATGACTCGGTGTCGCTCGGCGCCACCCTGGGCGTGGCCGGCGAAGCGGAGCCCGGCGGGATGCGGCTCGGCGGACGGCTCGAAGCGCGGCGGCAGAACTCCGGCTTCCGGCAGGGGATGATGGGGCACGACTACGAGCTGTCCCGCTTCTCCGCCATTGGGCTCACCACCCTCCCGCTCGCGGACGAACGGCTGCCGGCGGGCTTCTCCTTCTACGGGGAGGTGTCCTGGGCGGTGGGCACCGAAGACCCGTCCGCGCTGCAGGCGCCCGCGTTCATCTTCACCGGCGCCGCCGAGCACTACCTGTTTGGCCGGACCCACTTCGATACCGCGGTGAGCGCGCGCGCGTTTCAGGGCAACGGCGCCGTGGCCGCGCGGTTCGGCGTCACCGGGCTGGGGGATGGCGCGCGCTACCTCACCGGCGCGGAGGTGCGCTACCGGCTGATGCCGTCGCTGTACGTGCTGGGCACGGGTGGCACGGTGTTCTTCCCGCAGCCTCCGGACGCGGGCGGGGGGCTGGGACGCGGTGTGTACTTTGGGTTGGGTGCGGGCGTGGATTTCGAGCGCTGACGCGACGCGGCGAGGCCGGCTGATCTATGAACGCCGGATGACCGCCGCCGAGCAGCTGACCCCGACCCCGCTTGATGCACTCGACGCCGTCCTTCAGCGCGTGAAGGACGCGAGCCGGACGTTCGTGAAGCTGTCCATGGACGAGCGCATCCGGCTCGTCTCCCAGATGCGCCAGGGCTACCGCGACATCGCCGAGGCCAGCGTCGTCGCCGCGTGTCGGGCCAAGGGCATCGACCCCCAAAGCCCGCTGTCCGGTGAGGAGTGGCTCGGTGGGCCCATGGTCACCATCCGCAATCTTCGGTTGCTCGAGGAGAGCCTGCAGGAGGTGAAGCGGTACGGCGCGCCGCGCATCTCCTCCCAGCAGCTCTCCACGCTGCCGGATGGGCGGCTGTCGGTGAAGGTGTACCCGAACAACAAGCTGGAGGGGATGCTGCTCGCGGGGCACGAGGCGCACGTGCACATGGAGGCCGGCATCGACGAGAAGGCCCTGCGCGAACGCCAGGCGTCCTTCTACAAGAAGCCGCACGACGGCCGGCTGTGCGTGGTGCTCGGGGCAGGCAACGTCAACGCCATCCCGCCCACCGACGTGGTCTACAAGCTCTTCGTCGAGGGCACCGTCTGCGTCCTCAAGATGAACCCGGTGAACGA
>CAZQVZ010000181.1:0-11293 GCA_964596895.1 uncultured Myxococcaceae bacterium | reverse complement strand
ACTCCACCATCGGGCAGCTCTCGTACATCGTGCTCGGGGCGGCGCTCCTGAGCGGCGCGGGGATGACCGGCGCGGTGATGCACATCGTCAACCACGCGTTCATGAAGATCACCTTGTTCTTCTGCGCCGGCGCCATCTACGCGCACCTGCACCTGGAGAAGATCAGCGAGATGAAGGGACTCGGACGGGCCATGCCGCTCACCATGGGCGCCTTCGCCCTGGCCTCCATCGGCGTGGCGGGGCTGCCGCCGTTCCCGGGGTTCGCCTCCAAGTGGTGGCTGGCTTCGGGCGCGCTGGAGGCGGACCAGGTGATCTTCGTGTTCGTGCTGATCGGCTCGTCGCTTCTGTCCGTCGTCTATTTCTTCCCCGTGTTCTTCGCGGCGTTCTTCAAGCAGAACCCCGCCTTCGACAAGCGCAACGAGGCCCCGTTCGCGCTGGTGGCGCCGCCCGTGCTCACCGCCGCCGCGTGCGTGGTGCTGGGGCTGTTCCCCGACGTGGGCGGGAGCTTCTTCAGCCTCGCGTCGGAGGTGGCGCGCACCCTGAGCGGGCAGGGGGGCGCGCCATGACGAAGCGGCTGCGGACCGCCCTCATCGCCTCGGGGGTGCTCATCGTCGCGGTCAGCACCGCGCTCGAAGGGCTCGTCCATGACCCGCACTACGACGAGCCGGGGTGGACCACCTACTGGTACCACCAGTTCCCGGGCTGGAACGGGGTGCTGGGCTTCGCGGGCTGCGTGCTGATCATCGTGGTGAGCAAGGCGCTCGGGAAGGCCGCCCTGCAGAAGCCCGAGGGCTACGACGATGAGTGAGCTCTCCGTGCTCCCGGTGCCGCCGGGGCTCCTGCTCATCCTCGGGGCGGTGCCGCTGCTCTTCCTGCGCGGGCCCCTGCGGAAGGTCTACCAGGTGGCGCTGCCCCTTTGCGTGCTGGCGCATGTGCTGGTGATGGCCTTCGGGAAGGCGCCTACGGCCACGCCCACCTTCGAATGGATGGGCCAGACCCTGCGCCTCATCCACGTGGACGAGGTGCGGATCCTCTTCGGGATCATCTTCTCGCTGATGGCCGTCATCGGCAGCGTGTACGCCCTGCACGTGGAGAGCCGCGTGGAGCACCCCGCGGCGTGGGCCTACGCGGGCGGCGCGCTCGGCGTCACCTTCGCGGGGGACCTCATCACCTTCCTCGTCTTCTGGGAGGTGATGGCGCTCTCCTCGGTGCTGCTGGTCCTCGCCCGGAGGACGAAGCGGTCCTTTGCGTCCGCGGTCCGGTACATCGCGGTGCACGCGCTCGGCGGGACCCTCCTGCTGGCGGGGATCCTCGCGTGGGTGAACGCAGGCCACGGGCTGGACGTGGCGCGGATCCCCACCGACGCAGGGCTCGCCGGCTGGCTGATCCTCGTGGGCGTGGCGGTGAACGTGGCCCTGCCGCCCTTGCACGCCTGGCTCCCGGACGCGTACGGAGAGGCCACCGTCACCGGCTCGGTCTTCCTGTCCGCCTACACCACCAAGACCGCCGTCTTCGCGCTCCTGGTCCTCTTCCCCGGCTGGAAGGTGCTGCTGTGGGGCGGGGTGGCGATGGCGCTGTACGGCGTGGTCTACGCGGTGCTCGAGAACAACGTCCGGCGCCTGCTCGCGTACCACATCATCAGCCAGGTCGGTTACATGGTGGCCGCGGTAGGGATGGGCACGCCCATGGCGCTCGATGGCGCGGGCGCCCACGCCTTCAGCCACATCCTCTACAAGTCGCTGCTCTTCATGGGCGCGGGCGCGGTCATCCACGCCACCGGCAAGGAGAAGCTGACGGAGCTGGGGGGGATCTCAAAGGCGCTGCCGTTCGCCATGGGGCTCTACGCCATCGGGGCGATGAGCATCAGCGGCTTCCCGCTCTTCAATGGGTTCATCTCGAAGTCGATCATCGTCACCGCGGCGTCGCAGGGCGGCTGGCCGTGGGCGGAGGTGCTCCTGGTCCTGGCGTCCATCGGGACCTTCCTGCACACGGGGCTGAAGCTGCTCTGGTTCATGTTCATCAGCCCGAAGGACCGGCAGCACGACGCGCTGCGCCCCCTGCCGTGGAACATGTACGCGGCCATGGCCGTGGGGGCCTTCCTCTGCACCCTGTTCGGCGTGTTTCCGAAGCTCCTCTACGTCCTGCTGCCCTTCAAGACCGACTACCACCCGTACACGCTGCACCACGTGGTCCAGTCGCTGCAGCTGCTCACCATGACCGCCTTCGCGTTCTGGCTCCTCTTCGAGAAGCTCCGCGGGGAGGCCACGGTGTCGGTGGACACCGACTGGTTCTACAGACGTCCCCTGCCAAAGCTGATGCTCGCCCTGTCCCGAGGCCTGTACGGCGCCCAGGAGCGGTTCGGCGTTGTGGCCGCGGCGCTCGTCTCCCGCGCGCAGGCCTTCTTGAAGAACCCCATGGCCGCCGCGGACCGCTGGTTCGGGCGCGGGATGCTCGGCGTGAAGGGGGACGGGTTCGACCCGCCCTGGGAGGACCGGTACCGCCCACCTCTGGGCACCACCCTGCTGGTCGTGCTCGCCATCTTCGCGGTCATGGCCATTGCCAACCTCGTCGCGCGCCGGCTCGTCTAGGGGCGCTGCCCGCCTGGCCGCTCGCCGCTTCCGCTGAGCGGGCGCAACCGGACGTCAGCGCGGCGCGGTATCAAGGAGGTCCACCATGGACTTCCGCTTCGTACACGCCGCTGACCTGCACCTGGGCAGCCCCTTCCGCGGGCTGGACGTGGAGGAGGGGCTTCGCGCGCGCCTCGAAGACGCCACCTTCCGCGCCTTCGGCCGCATCGTCTCGCTCTGCCTGAGCGAGCGGGCGGCCTTCCTCGTCCTCGCCGGGGACCTCTTCGATACGAAGGACCGCTCGGTCCGCGCGCGCGTGGAGCTCGCCTTGGGCCTGGCCCGCCTGGACCAGGCGGGCATTCCCACCTTCATCGTCCACGGCAACCATGATCCGCTGTTGGGGCGGGCGCCCGGGCTCGGGCTGCCGCCGTCGGTGCACGTCTTTGGCGCCTCCCACGAAGAGGTGGAAGTGCGGAAGGATGGCGACCTCCTGGCGCGGGTGCAGGGCATCTCCTATCCGCGGGAGGAGGTGACGGAGAACCTGTCCTCGCACTTCGCGCGAAAGGGCCAGGGCTTCACCGTGGGCCTTCTGCACGCGAACCTCGCGGGCGGCTCCGGCGAGCACAAGAACTACGCGCCCTGCACGCTCGCGGACCTCGACGCCGCGGGGCTGGACTACTGGGCGCTGGGGCACGTGCACACCCGCGCCGTCCACACCCTGCCTTCGGGCGCCCCCGTCGTCTACCCGGGCAACCCCCAGGGCCGGCACGTGAACGAAGCGGGCCCGCGCGGCTGCGCCGTGGTGGAGGTCCGGGAGGGCCGGCCCGCCGCGCGCTTCGTGGATCTGGAGGAGGTCCGCTGGCACCGCCTGGAGGTGGATCTCTCGGACGCGGACGCGGTGGAGGCGGTGGCGCCCCTGGTGCTGGACGCGCTCCGGGAGGGGGGCAGGGTGGACGGGCCCACAGCGCACGCGGGGAGGGTGACCCTCACCGGCCGCACGCCGGCTCATCGGGAGCTTGCGCATCCGGAGGAGGCAGAGGCGCTCGAAGGGCTCTTGCGCCGCCAGGCCGCTTCGCTGAACCCGCCCTGGGCGCTGGAGTCTGTGCGCATCGCCACCTCGGGAGCTGTGGACTGGGACGCAGTGAGGGCGGAAGGGGGCCTGGCGGCGGCGGTGCTGCAGAGCGTGGAGGACCCGGGCGCAGACGCGCTGTTCGCGGAGGAGGAGTTGCGCAAGCTCTCCTCGCGGCTGAAGGAGGCGCTGGGCGCATGGCCCCCGCCGGGTGAAGCCCAGGCCCTGGTGGAGGCCGCCGCGCGGTCGGTGGTGGAGCGGCTGGTGGAGGACGAACCGTGAGGGTGGACGGGCTTGAGGTCCACGGGTTCGGCCACTTCTCGGAGCTGGAGCTTCAGCTTCAGCCCGGCCTCAACGTGATCCACGGTGAGAACGAAGCGGGCAAGAGCACGCTTCTGGCCTTCATCCGCGCGGGGCTCTTCGGCTTCGGCCGGCAGGAGCCGCGCTTCGAACCTTCACAGGGCGTGCACGGCGGCACCCTCTGGCTGCAGACCGCGGGCGGCAAGGTGATGGGCGTCCGGCGCACCTGGAAGCGCGCCTCGAAGCTCGAAGGAGACCTGCAGCTTCTGGGCGCGCACAAAGAGCCCCTGCCACCCTCGTTGCTCCAGGAAACGCTGAGCGGCGTGGGCCGGGACCTGTTCTGCCAGCTCTTCGCCTTCGGGCTGGATGAACTGGCGGACTTCAACAAGCTGGCGAAGGAGACCTCGGTGGCCGAAGCCCTGTTCGCCGCGGGGATGCGCGGCGCCAGGCGCCTGCCGGAGGTGACCTCGGAGTGGAAGAAGCGCTCGGAGGGGATCTTCGGGATGACCGCCTCGGCGAAGCGGCCCCTCAACGAGGCGCTGGCGCACCTGCGGGACGTGCGGGACCGCCTGGACGCGCTCGGGGACCGGCCCGCCCGCTACTTCGATCTGTGCACCCGGCGAGACGAACTCGCCGCAGAAGAGCGCGCCCTGGCCCAGGCGCTTGCGGCCGGGCGCAAGGAGGCGGGGGCGCTTCTGGGCCTGCTGCAAGCGGCCGAAGCGCTGCGGCAGGTGTCCGCCCATCAGGCGGTGCTCAGGGAGCTCCCGGCGTCGCTGGGCACCTTCCCCGCGGACGGCGTCCTCCGGCTGGAGGCGTTGCAGGGCCGCCGCCGCCGCGCCCAGGTGGCCGAGCGCGAACTGCAGGCGGCGCTCGAGGCCCTGGGCGCGGAGCAGACGTCGCTCGAGTCGGAGGCGCTGGCGCCCCAGCTCCGCGCGGACCTGGCGCTCGCGTCCGCGCGGTACGCGGAGCAGGCGGGGACTGCGCGCGGGCTGCCGGCCCGGAGGGCGGCGCTGGCCGCGCGCGAGCGCGCGGCGGAGGAGGCCGTGAGGGGCCTGGGGCTGTCGCAGGGCGCCGCTGAGCTGATGACCGTGGACGCCGGCGCCTCGGCGCAGGCCCAGCTCTCGCAATTGGGCGCGGACCGGGCCGCGGCGCACAGGGCGCTCCGGGAGGCCGAAGCCGGGCGGGCGCACCATGGATCTCGGCTGGAGGAAGTGCAGGCCACCCTGGAGGAGAACGCGCGCGCGCTGGACGCGGTGTCCTTCGCCTCCCGGGAGTCCCTGGCGCAGAAGCGGGCCCAGGCGCAGCGCCGCGCCCGGCTCTCTGACGAGCTGGCTGGTGCCCGCGCCCTCGCCGCGCGCGCGCAGGCGGAGCGGGACGCGCACCGGGCTCGCCGGCAGGTGATCCCCGCGGCTGCGGTCTACGCCGTGGCGGCAGCCGGCCTCGCGCTCTCAGGGGCGGCGTTCGCGCTCGCGGGGCCGTGGGCGTCCGGGGCCGTGGCCGCCACGGGCGCCCTGGTCACCTTCTTGCTCCTGTGGCTGCGCGCACGGCTGGAAGCAGAGCGGCGCGCAGAAGGCGCAAGGCTCGAGCAGGCGTGGACGGACGCGCAGGCGAAGGTCGCCGGGCTCTCGCGTGAAGCAGACGCGCTGGGGCCCGCCCCGGAGGGCCTCGAGCAGGAGTTGTCCGCGCTGGAGCGGGCGGTGAACCGCCGCGAATCCCTGACCGAAGAGCGCGCAGGCCTCGAGCGGCGGCGGGACGCGCTCGCGCGCGAAGGCTCGGGGCTCGCGGAGGCCGTGGCCGCCGCGGCCGGAAAGTGGGACGCCGCCCACGCCGCGTTCTGCTCCTTCGTCCGGGCGCGCGGCCTGCCGGAGGGCGTGGAGCCCGAAGCAGCGCTGAAGCTCCTCGTCGGCGTGGCGCAGGCACAAGGGCGGCTGTCGGACTGCAGGGCGGAGGCCGAGGCCCTCTGCGCCGACGAAGCCGGGGTGCGCGCCGCGCTGCAGACCCTGGTGCAGGCCGCCCTTCGCGCAGGCCTGCCAGCGCCAGACGCGGCGGACTTGCCTGGACGCGTGCAGGCGCTCCTCCTTCGTCAGGAGAAGGTGAGCACGGAGCGCTCCTTGCTGCAGCGGCAGGTGAAGGACCAGCAGACGCGCCTTTGCGCCGCAGTCACCGAACGGGAGGAGACGGACGCGGCCCTCTGCGCGCTGTACGCCGCGGCGGGCGTCGCAGACGGAGACGAGGAGACCTTCCGGCACCGCGCCGCGCAGGCAGCGCGCAGGGCGCTGGCGGAGGGGGAGCTCCTCGCGCTCACCCGCGAGGTGGAGGCCGCGGCGCGGATGCCCCTGTCCGAAGCGCAGGCCGCGCTGGAGGCCGCGGGCGGAGAGACCAAGGCCCGGGCGCGGCATGAAGCGCTGGAGCAGCAGGTGGCGCAGGCCGAAGCGGCGCTGGGCGCGGTCCTGACCTCCCGCGGCGAGGTCAACAAGGAGCTCGAAGGGCTGCAGACGGACGAAGAGGCGGCGAGGCTGCGCGCAGAGGAGCAGCGCCTGCTGGTGCAGATCCGCGCGCTGGCCACCCGCTACACCCGGGACCGGCTGGGGTTGCACCTGCTCGCGCGGGCCCGGCAGAGGTTCGAACAGGAGCAGCAGCCGCGGGTGGTGCAGCTCGCCTCGCGCCACTTCTCGGAGCTGACCGGCTACCGCTATGGCCGGGTGTTCATGCCGGCAGAGGAAGGGGCAGGGGAGCTGCGCGTGGTGGACGCCGAAGGGCAGACGAAGAAGGCCCAGATGCTCTCCCGCGGCACGAAGGAGCAGCTCTACCTCGCGTTCCGCCTGGCGGTGGTGGAGGAGTTCTCCGAATCCCGGGCGCCCCTGCCGCTGGTGCTCGACGACATCCTCGTGAACTTCGACCCCCGGCGGGCGAAGAACGCGGCGAAGGTGCTCGCGAGGCTCTCCGCGCGGCACCAGGTGCTGGCGTTCACCTGCCACACCTGGATGCGGGAGCTGCTCGGGGAGGTGGGCGCGAACCCGGTGGAGCTGCACCCCAGGGCGCTGCAGCTGGCCGCGCTGCCCCGCTGACGAAAGCCTTTGGCCCCGTCACAGCCGGGCCGCCACCAGCCCCAGCAACCCAAGGCCCGCCACCTCCAGCCAGAAGACGGCGCGCGCCAGGCGCAGGTAGGGGCTGCCGGACACGGGCGCCTCTCCGTAGAGGATGCGGCGCCCCTCGTCCCGCGCCAGCACCAGCCCCACGACGCCCGGCACCACGCCCAGGAACGTGACGCAGGCGAGCCCCAGCGCCCACCGGGACTGGGCCGACGGCGGCAACAGGAGCCACTGCACGCAGCCTTCGCACAGCCCGGTGCGCCCGCCGAGGCTCCGCTGGCAGTCGTCGCAGAGGAACCGGCCACAGCGGCAGCAGGTGGCCACCGCGGCAGCGTCCGGATGCGCAGGACAGGCGGTCACGCGGTCATGTGGTGAGCGGCGCCTGGGGCTCGGAGGGCGCGGGCGCCGCGGGCGTTGCCGGCTGTGGCTCGACCAGGGCGGACTGCAGCAGCGCGTGCGCGCGCTCGGCGTCTGCTCGGGGGACGCGCACCTCGACGGGGGCCCAGGGGACGAAGAACTGCCCCAGCACCCGGTAGCGGAGCCCGCGCGCCTCCGCGTGGATGCCATGCGTCTTCAGAAAGGCCACCGCAGGGCCCAGCGCCCAGGTGTCCGAGAGGACCCAAGCCGTCACCCCCGAAGGCGCGCGGCGCTGGGTGCGCCACCCCTCCAGGAGGTCCGCTGCGACCACCGCCACCAGCGCCACGCCCTCCACCGGCAGCGGTGTCCCGAACGCGTTCATGGCGTGGTTCACCACCCAGTCGAGCCAGACGAGCGCTGCGCAGTAGAGCGCGGCGAGGAGCGCCAACCGGGGCAGTGACTCGCGCAGCGCGTGGGCCCGCGCCCTCGGATCTACACCCGCCGCGAGCCGCTGCTCCAGCGAGGCGATGCGCCCAGGGCCGTTGAAGAGGAGGCACAGGCCCACCGCCAGCGGGAGACAGACGACGAGCTTCGCCACCAGGAGGGCCGTGGGCGACACCGCGTCCACCGGCAAGCCGAAGCTGAAGGCGCCATCCACGAGCAAGGTCACCCCGCTCAACGGAACCAGCCCGGCCGCGGGCGAAGGGATGGCGGAGGCGCGGACGCCGGAGGAGGCAGGCGCCATGAGCCAGAGCGTGCCTTTGACGAGCGCGCCCAACAGGAGCGCCAGGACCACGAGCGCGCCGGGGCGGACGAAGCCTGCCGACACCTGGGGAAGGAGCCCTCCGAGATCCAGGAGCACCCCTGCGCCGATCATCGCGGCGAAGCCGTTCACCAGCCCGTGCCGGGACACGAAGCGGGCGGTGAGCGCAGTGAGGGTCGCCGCCGCGGTGAGGGAGAGCACCACCAGGGGACGGCTCGGCGCGTCCGAGGACAGGAAGCCGGAGGTGCTCATCGTGTCCAGCCAGGCGGCCATCGCCGTCGCCTGCAGCGCGGCCACGAGCACGCCCCCCCGGAAGGACCACGCGTCCAGCCGCGCCCGTCCGGCGGGACCCTGGTGGCGCAGCGGCCGGAGGGAGGGGATGGCCACCGCAGCCAACTCCACCAGCCCGAAGGCGAAGAGGAACGGGACGAGCCCCAGCGCCGCCAGGTACATCGACCGCGTGTCGGCGCCGTACTCGAAGTCGAAGGCGACGCTCTCCAGCAGGTCGCGCGGTATGCCCGGAGTGGGCAGCGCGCCCAGGAGCAGCAGCACCCCCGGCGCCAGCAGGGTCACCCCGGCTGCCCGCCACGGCACGGGCCCCACGACCTCCCGCGGGCGCGTACCCGCCGCCGCAGACGCGGCCTGCGGCTCCGGGGCTGGATCCGGGACCAGGGAAGCGCCGCAGTCGCTGCAGGTCTCCATCCCTTCGCGGTACTCGGCCGGGCGCCCGAAGCGGACGTGAAAGGGGCAGGCAGCAGACGGACAGAGGGGCATGGCCTAGGGGACGCCCACAGGCCGCTTCGCCTGCTGCGAGCGCGCGCCCCGCATTCCACCCGGACCGCGGCGCGGCGCGCCTCGGTCAGAGCCGGGCCGCCGCTCGAGCAGCTCCCGGAGGAGCACCGCCTCCGCCACCGCCTGCGGCCCCAACTCCAGAGGCCCCACCGTCCGCGCGGCGTGCTGCAGGCCCGGGGCGAAGCCGCCGGTCCGGCCGAGCGCGGCGGAGAAGGCATTGGGCGCCTGTTCGAAGGTGCCCACCGCGGGGATCGCCTGGCGCGCGCGGTGGAGGATCTGCGCCTCCGCCTCCGGGCGCTCGAGTCCGGCCATCACCGCCCCGGAGATGATGGCGCGCACCTCCCGCACCGGCGGCACCCCACCTGCGAGCAGCGAAGCCTTCGCCGTCATCACCTGCGCGTGCAGCGCAGGCCCGTAGTCCAGCCCGCTGATGTCGCGGAGGCCATGGCCCCGGAGCGCGTCCACAGGGCCTGCGTAGAGCGTGTCCACGATGGCGCGGCTCATGTCCAGGACCGCCGCCCCCGGCACCTGGATGTAGCCGTGCTGGGTGAAGAAGATCAGCGGGACGTCCTCTGCCAGGTCGAGCCCGTGCTTCGCGTACCAGGCCGAGAGCAGCGCCTGCCCCTCCTGGACGAAGCCGGCCTGGTCCAGGACATGGGCCACCACCTGCACGCGCAGGTGCCGCGGCGGATGCGGCCCGTACCGCCCGGTCTGCGGATCCGGCGGGACCACCAGCACCTCGCGCACATCTTCACGGGCGGCGAACAGCTCCACCATGGTCAGCCCGTAGGCGGGGCCACACATCAGGGTGCCGAAGACGTCGCAGAAGAGCTCTTCGAGCCAGACCGCCTGCACCCGCCACAGCTCCTCCCCCGAAAGCCCGGAGGCGGTGAGCTTCAAGGGCACCGCGCCCCGCTGCTCCGAAGGCAGGCCGAGCTGGTGGGCGAGGCGGTCCCGGAGCCCGTCCACGCACAGGAGGAAGTCGTGGCCAATCTCGTGGGCCACCGCCGGCCACCACTTCACGCTCCCGAAGAAGTCAGGGGGAAGGAAGATGGGCGCAAGCTGGGTGGGCGCAAACCCGGTCCAGATGGAGAGATCCACCTCCGACAGCCGCGTCACCGGGCGGGCGGTGGTGAGTGGCAAGTCGCAGGTCTGGGCGAACTGCAGCACCGGGCGGTAGCACGCCTCCGCCAGGGCATCCGCGTCCCCCAGGAGGGGCAACAAGGTGGGATCCTTGCGCTGGCGGATCTGCTCCTTCACCTCCGCCAGCACCAGGTGCAGCCCGTTGAACCGCTCCATGTGCGGCCGCCGGATGGCGGGACCTGCCTCGAGGATCTCCCCCTCGAGCGCGCGGGCCTCCTTCGGCACCCACTCGGTGAGGACGTCGGTGAAGCGGCGGGTGGCCAGCGCGTGCCGGTTCGCCTCGCCCAACTCCTTCGAAGCGGCCTTCAGCCGCTCCAGTTCGGACTGGAGGCGAAGCTGCGCGGCAGAAGGTCCTCCGACGCCTGGAGCAGGGGAGGGGACCCGAGCCTGGGCGGACACGGGCGCCCGAGCGGGCACTGCGGCAGCACCGGCCGGACGCGGGCCTGCCTTGGGCTGCGGCCTGGACCTCGCGGAAGCGGGGGCCGGCGCGGGGGTGGGCTTCGGGGCGGCGTCCTTGTCCTTCTTCAGGAACCGGCTGAAGAGGGACCAGAGGACCCAGATGATCCCGGCGCCGATCTTGAAGATGTCTTCGAAGTCGAAGTCCACGCGCTGCCTTTCGTCCCGGGACCCCGTGCGGATGCACCGCGCGGGGGGCCCAGGACCTCAGCGAGGATGAACCGCTTCACCAGCCGGTCCGCGTCCTGGAGGAACGCGAGCGCAGCGGGGAGCGGCGTGGGACGTCTGCCGTGGGCCATGGCCGAGTGCGCCTACGCCGCCTCGGGGGTGGAGCCGTCCCTGGTGCCCACGCCAGAGGCGATGCCGGCGCGCATGTCCGTGTCGGCCATCACGTTCTTCATGTTGTAGTAGTCCATCACCCCCAGCTGCCCGGTACGCAGCGCGTCCGACAGCGCCATCGGGATCTGGGCTTCGGCTTCGACCAGCTTGGCGCGCATCTCCTGGGTCTTGGCGCGCATCTCCTGCTCGTTGGCGACGGCGAGCGCGCGGCGCGACTCGGCGCGGGCCTGCGCCACCTGCTTGTCCGCCTCGGCCTGCTCGGTCTGCAGCTTGGCGCCGATGTTCGCGCCCACGTCCACGTCGGCGATGTCCACCGAGAGGATCTCGAACGCGGTCCCCGCGTCGAGCCCCTTCTTCAGGACCGACTTGGAGATCATGTCCGGGTTCTCGAGCACGTGCTTGTAGTCCTCGGCCG
>CAZQVZ010000180.1:0-11297 GCA_964596895.1 uncultured Myxococcaceae bacterium | reverse complement strand
GCGCAGATCATCTTCGAGGAGGAGAAGAAGAAGAACCGGATGCCGCTGTCGGTGCTCCGGGAGATCATCCGCCACCCGGGCGAGTCCATCAGCGACTTCATCACCCGGGAGGTCTCGCCTCGCGTGGCCTCCATCCGCGAAGAGGCGGAGAGCCGGCTGGACAAGCTCCTGCGCCGCGAAGGAGAGCTGGAGGGCGCATCCGGAGACATCACGGAGGCCCCCCCGGCAGCGGAGACCGGCGCTTCGGCGGCGGGCAAGACGCCCCAGAAGCTCATCGAAGAGTGGCAGCGCCGGCTGGATGAGCGGGTCCGCCACGCCATGGAGAACGTGACCGGCAACCTGCCTGCGTTCGGGCGGGATCTGCAGACGTTGATTGACCGGCTGGAGACGCTGGAGCGCCGGATCAGCGAACTGGAGAAGAAGAAGGGTTAGGCGGCGCGGGCCTTCAGGCCGGCCGCGTGGATCTCCTCGCTGATGGCCTCCAGCATCTGGGCGCCGCGGCTCCAGGGCGCGTAGTCCCAGATGGTCTGTCCGTGGCTCTGCGCTTCGTCAATCTTCACGTTGAAGCCCAGCGGCGTCCTGGCGAGCGCCTGGGGGAAGTACTCACCGAGCTTGGCGAGGATCTCATCCGCGAGCGCGGTCTTCCGGTACAGCGTGGGCACCACCCTGGTGACCCGGAGGTCCTTCCGGCCGTGCTTCTCCGCCACGTCCGCCACCGTCTGCACCACCTCCGCGCAGCCGTCCAGGGACAGGTAGGTCAGGGCCACGGGCACCACCACCTCGGTGGCAGCGACGAGGATGTTCACGGTGGTGAGGCCCATGGACGGCGGCGCGTCGAACAGGACCGCGTCGTAGCCGAGCGCCCTGGCGGCCTCCATCCTGTGGGCGAGCAGGTGGGTGCGGTCCTTCCGCGCGGCGACGGCCACGGGGAACTCGCTCATGTTCTTGTAGGAGGGGACCACGTGCAGCCCGTCCACCCCGGTGGGGACGACGCAGTCCGTCAGCGCGACGCCGTCATCCGAGAGGAGGTGGAAGACGTTGGGCTCGAGCGTCCGCACGTCCACGCCGAGCGACTTGCCCGCGTGGCCCTGGGTGTCGAGGTCCATCAGCAGGACCTTCTGGCCCTTGCGGCGCGCGAAGTACGCGGCCACATTGACGGCCAGCGTCGTCTTGCAGGTGCCGCCCTTCTCGTTGATGAAGGCGATGCGGCGCAAGCCTAGGCCTCGCCCTTCTTCGCCCCCTTGGACCCCAGCCCGTCCACCTTGTCTTCGATGGAGGCGAGCATGGACTCCAGCTCCTCCACCTTGCTCCGCAGCTGCTCCATGTCCGCGGTGGACGGCAGGTTCATGGCGGCCAGCGCCGAGCGCAGGCTCTTGTCGACGGTGCCCTTGGCGGACAGGGTGCGAGAGACGATGGTCTGGATGGCGGTGACGAACTTCTCGTTGGAGAGGAGCTGCTGGGCGATCTTCCCCACCCGCTCCTCGCCCGTCTCCACCAGCTTCTTCATCACGGGGTTGTTCTTGAGCATGGACCGTCCGGTGAAAGGCGCGCGAACAATCGGTCTCATGCGCGACGGGTGTCAAGCGATGCTGCGTTGACAGGTGGGGGGGCCATCCCTACGGTGGCTCGGGCCTTCATGGGAGTCCTCACCGCGCAGCGTCTATGGGTGGTCACCGGCAAGGGCGGCGTGGGCAAGAGCACCGTGGCCGCCGCGCTCGCCCTGGCGTCTGCGCGGGAGGGGAAGCGCACGCTGGTCTGTGAGATCAACGCGCGCGAACGCATCAGCGGCCTGCTCGGGCACGGACCGGTGGGGCCGGAGGTGGGCCTCCTGGAGCCGAACCTGTGGGCGGTGAACGTGCAGCCGCCCCAGGCCCTGCGCGAATACGCGCTCCTGGTCCTGCGCTTCCAGAGCATCTACAAGGCGGTGTTCGAAAACCGCTTCGTCCGCTACTTCCTGCGCTTCATCCCGAGCCTTCAGGAGCTGGTGATGTTGGGGAAGGTGCTCTACCACCTCGAGGAGAAGCGGCCGGACGGGCAGCCGAAGTACGAGCGGATCATCATGGACGCGCCGGCCACCGGGCACGCCATCGCCTTCCTGAGCGTGCCGCAGGTGATCCTGGAGACGGTGCCGCCCGGCCCCATGGCCACCCAGACCCGCAAGATGCGGGACCGGCTGGTGGACCCTTCGGTGACCGGGACGGTGCTGGTGAGCCTGCCCGAGGAGATGCCGGTCAACGAGACGGTGGACCTGCACCGGGCGCTGGTGGAGGAGGTCCACATCCCCTGCTCCGCCACGGTCCTCAACATGTTCATCCCCGAGCGCTTCAACGCGCAGGACGTGGCGCGGGTGCCCCCTGCCCTGCGTGAGCCGGTGCAGCAGCACTTCACCCGGGAGCGCCTGTCGCAGCAGGCGGAGGCGCGGCTCTCCGCAGAGCTGGGGCTGCCGGTGGTGCGGGTGCCGCGCGCCTACCGGATGGAGAGCCCGCGCAGCATCGTGGAGCAGGCGGTGACGCACCTTTCGCCCCTGTGGAGCGCGCAGTCGTGACCGGCGCGGAGGCCCTGAGCGCGGCGCTGGCCCGGCAGACGGTGCTGGTGTGCGTGGGCGCGGGCGGCGTGGGCAAGACCACGGTGGCCGCGGCGCTGGCGCTCCGGGCGGCGTCCGCGCAGGCGCGCTCGTCGCTGGTCTGCACCATTGATCCGGCGAAGCGGCTGGCCAACTCGCTGGGGCTGTCGGAGCTGGGGAACGAACAGACGCGCATCGCGCAGGAGATCTTCGCCGCGGCGGGCGTCCCCGAAGGCGCGCCCCTGTCCGCGATGATGCTGGACATGAAGCGCAGCTGGGACGAAGTGGTCATGCGCCACGCGCCGCCGGACAAGCGCCAGGGCATCCTCGAGAGCCGCTTCTATCAAGCGCTGTCCACGCGGCTGGCGGGCTCCCAGGAGTACATCGCCATGGAGAAGCTGAGCCAGCTCCGGGCGCAATCCGAGTACGGGCTGGTGGTCCTGGACACCCCGCCCACCGCGCACGCGCTGGACTTTCTGGACGCGCCCAACCGCATCCTGGACCTGTTCGACAACGACGCCGCCCGCTGGCTGCTCACGCCCGCGCTGGCCGCCGGCAAGGTGGGCTTGCGCGTCCTCAACTTCGGCTCCAGCTACGTCGCCAGGACGCTCTCCCGGTTCACCGGCACCGAGACCCTGCAGGAGTTGGCGGCGTTCATGCAGTCCATCTCCAGCCTCACCGACTCCTTCCGGGTCCGCGCCCGCGAGGTCCGCGCGCTGCTCGCCGCGCCCTCCACCTCCTTCGTGCTGGTGACGGCGCCGGCGCGCGAGCGGTTGGACGAGGTCATCCACTTCCACACCCTGCTCCAGCAGAACCGGATGAACGTCACCGCCATCGTGGTGAACCGGGTGCACGCGGCGCCGCCGGACGAGGCGTTCGCGGCGGCGAAGGCCCTGGAGCCGTCCTTGCGGATCCGGGTGGAGACGACGCTGGGGGAGCAGCGGCTCCTGGCCGAGCACGACGCGCAGGCGGTGGCGGAGCTCACCCGGAAGTGCGCGCCCACGCCGCTGGTCCTGGTCCCGAGGTTCGAGCGGGACGTCCATGACCTGGGCGCCCTGTGGGAGACCGGACGGTTCCTCGCGGGCGAACGCCAGGCCCTGTAGCAGCCAGCCGACCCTCCGCTGGCCAGGGTGTCCTGCGTGCGGAACGGCTGCGGCGGCGCAGCGGGCATCGCGCTAGATTCGCCGCTTTGAAAGATCTGGAACCGCGCGCGGGATGGCGCTGTCCCAGAGGCGGGTGGATTTGCCGCAGGTAGGGAGAGAAGGCGCCCCGGGAGGCAGGCACGGATGAGGGTTGGACTCTGGATGGCGGCGTTGGGCGCGGTGGCGCTGGTCGGGTGCACCGGGGCCCGGAGGGGGCTTTCGGGGGACGGGGATGGGCGGCCGCCGCAGGAGCTGGCGTTCGAACCGGTGCACATCGAAGGAGACCCGGAGCTCGAGGGGCTCAACGACGAGGAGCTCTTCGCGGGCGGCACCAGCGCCTACGCGGCGAACGACTACAAGAAGGCGGCGCGCTACTTCGGCCGGCTGGCGGACTTCCACCCCGACAGCCGCCACCGCCGGGCGGCGCTGTACAACGCCGGGCTCGCGCACCAGCGGCTCGAGGAGTGGGAGCTCGCGTACGGGCGCTTCGACGAGCTGTCGGATCCCCAGCGCGGCTTCGGCGACGCGCTCGACGCGACCTTCCGCGTGGCTGAGACGCTCTACCATCTCGGGCGGCACCTGGAGGCGGCGGGGCTCCTGGAGATCATCGCCCACCGGGCGGATCTGCCGTGGAACAAGCGCATCGAGGCGATGGTGCAGAACGGCATCTGCCTGCACGAGGCCGGGCTGAGCCAGCAGGCCGAGGCCGCGCTGCGCAAGGCGTTGTCCACGTACAACGGGCTCACCCACAAGGAGGACGTGGACGACTACTTCCCCGGCCAGGCGCAGTTCTTCCTCGGGGAGATCTACCGGCTGCACTACGAGTCGGTGGTGCTGGATCCAGCGCAGGGCGCGGAGAAGCTCGGCGAGGACCTCGAGCACAAGGCGCAGCTGCTGCTGTCCGCGCAGGGGCACTACCTGCGGGCCATCCGCATCGGCAACGGATACTGGGCCACCGCGGCGGGCGCGCGCATCGGCGGGCTGTACGAGAACCTCTACGACCACATGGTGAACTCGCCGGCGCCCTCCGAGCTCGACGGGGAGCAGGCGGAGATCTACCGGCAGGAGCTGCGCAAGAAGATCCGCATCCTCATCACCAAGGCCATCAACGTGTACGAGCGCACCCTGGAGGCGGCGGAGCGGATTGGCGCGCAGAACGTCTTCGTCGAGGACACGCGGCTGAGCCTGAAGAAGATGAAGGACCTGCTCCTGGCGGACGCCCTGCGCGAGGAGGAGCAGGGCGCGCCTGCCCGGCCCCAGACGCCGGCCACCTCCAGCAGCGAGGATGGGCCCGCCCCCGGCTCCTCCCGGCTGACCACCGGGACGCCGCCGCAGGGTTAGACTCCGGGCGCTCTTGGAACCCATCTTCTCGCCCGCGGAGCTGGAGCACGTGCGCGCGTACGCGGCGCCCTTCTACGCGTGGCTCGCGGTGCGGGACGTGGTGACGGTGGGCGTCTACCTGCTTCTGCTCCGCTTCGCGGTCCGGCCCCTGTTCGCCCGGGCCGAAGGCGCAGCCGGCTGGCTGGACCGGCGGCTCCTGTGGCTGCGGAAGGTGCCGGTGGTGCGGGCCGTGCCTTCGGCGCTGGAGAAGCTCTGGGGAGGTCCCGGCTGGGGCGCCGCGCTGCTCTTCACGCTCCTGTACATGGCGGTGGTGAACGCCATCTTCCTGCCGAAGGGCGTGTACCTCGGCTACTTCCACGAGCACCGCTTCGGGCAGTCCAACTACACGCCGGGCGGGTTCACCTGGGACTTCTTCAAGGCCTTCGTCTTCAAGGCGGTGGCGCAGTGCCTGGTGGCGTTCGGGCTGTTCGGCCTGGCGCGGCGGCTGCGGGGTTGGTGGCTCGTGCTCGGGGTGACGGCGGGGGTGGCGATGCTGGCCTCACCGCTGCTGGACCCGTACCGCGCGCGGCTCTACTTCGAGCAGGAGCGGCTCGAAGAGGGGGAGCTGCGGTCTCGGATTGACGGCCTTCTGGACCGGGCCGAGGTCGCCTACGGAGACGTCTTCCTGGAGCGCTCGTCGCGCGCGAGCAAGAACCTGCAGGCCTACTTCGCCGGCCAGGGGCCTACGCGGACGGTGGTGCTCAACGACGTGCTGGTGGAGACCCTGGCGCCGGACGAGGTGCTGGCCGCGGTGGCGCACGAGGCCGGCCACATCCACGAGTCCCGCTGGCCGGGCCGCATCCTCGGCGCGCTGGCGATGGTGGCGTTCTTGTTCCTCGTGCACCGGCTGCTGGCGCTGACCGCCCGGCGCGGATGGTTCGGGGTGAGGGCGTACGGGGACGTGCGCTGCATGCCGCTCATCCTGCTCACCCTGACGGTGCTGCTGAACGTGGGGCAGCCCCTGGCAGGCGCGGTCTCTCGCGCGCGGGAGCTGGAGGCGGACGGGTACGCGCTGGAGTTGACGAAGGATCCGGACGCCTTCCGGCGGATGCTGGTGAAGGCAGCGCGCACCAACAAGCTGGACCCGGCACCGCCGAGGTGGGCGGTGATCCGGGCCCATTCACATCCGTCCATCTCGGAGCGGCTCGAGGCCGTGTCCGCGTGGGAGCAGAAGACGAGTGGCAGGTAGGCCCGGCGCCCCAAACCCCATCCCCCAACACCGTCCGGACCCACCTGCCTCCCGCGCCGCCGGGCCGCTCCCCAGCTCCCCGACGACTTCGGCGCCCCAATGCGCCGCCCGCGTTCCTACTTCTGCTGCTTCTTGAGGAGCTCCACCGCCTGGAGGGTGATGGCCTTGACCAGCGCCGCGGCCCTGCGTGCGGCGGCGGTCTCACCGGCCTGGTCCGCCTCGATGGCGCGCATCAGGTCCGCGAGCCCCTCGTTGTCTCCCGACTTGAGCCGGAGCTCGCCGCGGTTGGAGAGCGCCACCGGGTTGCGCGCGTCGAGCTCGAGCGCCGCGTCGTAGGCGGAGATGGCGTCTTCGATGCGGCCGAGCTTCTGGTAGACGGTGCCCAGCGCCGCCTGCGCGCCGGAGTCCTTCGGGTTGCCGGCGACGAGCCCCTCGAAGATGACGCGGGACTCTTCGAGCCGCCCCGCCGCCGCCAGGTCGCAGCCCACCTGCGCGATGGCGCGGGCTTCCTCGAAGGTCATCCCTTCGACCTCGGCCCAGGTCATCTCGCCCTTCACGAACTTCTTGAGGTTGTCGACTGCGGTCGCTTCGGTGTTCATGGTCGTGTCCTTGTTCTTGAGGATGCGGTTCATGGGATTCAGGCCCGGGCCATGTTCTGGATGGCGGCCTTCGCCATCTCGTTGAACTTGGCGGAGACGTTGGTCATCAGGTCGAACATGCGCTTGCGCTTCTCCATGAGGTTCTGGAGGTGCAGCTCCGTCTTCTTCGCCGCGGAGTCGCCAGCAGCCTTCTTGTTCGGGTCCTTCTCCTTCGCCGCCTTCGCCTGGTCCTTGTCGAGCTGGCCCATGGTCTCGAGGATCTCGTCATCCACCTCGTCCATGATCTGCGAGAGGATCATCATGATCTTGTCCTCCATGCTCAGGTTCGGGTCGTTGATGATGCTGTCGAACTTGCCCGTCCCCTGCGTCTTCCCGGAGGTCTGGGGCCCTTCGGCTCCGGACGCCACCGGCGGAGGCGGCGGGCGCGAACCATCAATGCGGCCCGACTCCGGCGAAGGCGTCTTGCCGAACTCCATGTCCGTCCGGAGGCGGTGAATCTCCGAGCGCACCTCGCCGAGCGTGATGGTCCGACCGTCGCCGTGCGCGTTGAAGAGCCGTTCGCGCATCTGCGGGTTGCTCAGGACGAGGTTCGCCGCATGGGCGATCTCGGGGTTCGGATGCTTCGTGAGCTTGTGCAGCTCCGCCGCGTCCAGCTTCCAGTCGTTGGTGGAGTTCGTGTACTTCGACCCGTCGATCATCGCGCCCCAGTTGTGGGAGATGGTCTCGAGCGCGCGCAGGTACTCCTGCTCCGAGGGGCTTCCCGCGGGCGGCTTTCCGGGGGCCGGCGGCCTGGCGCCCCCTTCCACCGGAGAGGACTGGTGCGGCGGCGGCGGGTGGGAGACGCCGGGGGGAGCAGAGGGCTTGTTCCCGTGCCCGAGGCCGATCTTCAGGAAGAAGGAGGCGTGGGAGGAGAACGGACTGAGCAGCGGGTTGCTGTGGATGTCGAAGCCCAGCGAACCGCCCGGGCCCTTGAAGTCCCCCTTCACGTAGCCGTTGCCGCACTTGTCGATGCCCGCGGACAGGTGCCCGTCGTACATCTCGGTCATGGCCGGCACTTCCTTGGCCATGTCCTGGACGATGCCGAGAGCGCCGTTGGCCATCATCATCGGGTTGCCGGAGGCGATGCCGATGCCGAGCTTCGCCGCGTTGGTCACCGCGGGCGGCAACCCCAGCGCGGACCCGAGCGTGTCCACCACCGACCCGAGCGGGTCCAGCGCCTTGGTGATGCCTCCGAGCGCGCCTGCCGCCCCGCCGAGGGCATCTGCGCCACCGCCGAGGAGGCCGCCGGCGATCTTTCCAATATCCAGGTTGATGCCCATGTTCAGAACTCCTGCGGCCTTGGGATGGGGTGCGGGCCGCGACGCGTGACGACGCCGGCTGCGTTTGCAGCCCGAAGGCCGCACCGCGCGGATCAGAAGCGCTGGAGTTACGGGAGGTTGGACTGGAGCCGGGGCGAGGTCCGGTCTCCGGGACGGATGGATCGTCCGCGGGGTGGGATTGCCGCTAGATTCCGCGGCCGATGCGGACCATGGGCCTGGACGTGGGGACGAAGACGGTGGGCATCGCCGTCTCGGACGCGCTGGGGATCACCGCCCAGGGGGTCACCACGCTCCGGCGGCAGAACATCCGGGAGGACCTCGCCGCGCTCAAGCGGCTGTGTGAGGCGCACGAGGTCTCGACGCTGGTGGTGGGCCTTCCCCTGAACATGGACGGCTCGGAGGGGCCGCGGGCCGAGGCCTCCCGGCGGTTCGGGGAGGCGGCCGCGAAGGCCACCGGGCTTCCGGTCCTCTATTGGGACGAGCGGCTCACCACGGTGGCCGCGCAGCGGGTGCTCCTGGAGGCGGACGTGTCGCGGAAGAAGCGCCGGGAGGTGGTGGATCAGCTCGCGGCGCAGCTCATCCTGCAGGGCTGGATGGACGCCCAGCCCGGGCGGGTGGCGCCCGACTGGAGCGACGACGACGCCTAGTTGGCGCGCGGCTTCTTCGGCGTGACCGGGGTTTCGGGCGCGCCGGCGGTGCCCACGCCGGTGGGGGCGTCATGGGTCCGGATGACCCGGTAGAGCTGGAACGGCGCGCGCAGGCCCGGGACCTCTTCGAACCAGAACTCGCCGAGCTGCACGCGGCCTTCGCGCTGCGCGAAGTCCCCGCGCGCCTGCAGCTGCCCGCCTTCGATGCGCAGGAGCCACTCCGGCCGCTCCCGCTCCAGCCGCTGCTCCAGGTCTCCCCAGCGCACGCGGATCATCCGGGACTCCGGGAGGTTGCTGAAGAAGGCGATCTGGATGTCGCTGTAGGCCCCATCCGCGTCGATGAGGACCGCGCCCTGCTCCGCCGCGAGCTGCTCGCGCACGGTGTGGGCCGCCTGCATCAGGTGCCGGGGGTTCTGCGCCACCGGGCTCACCGGGTTCAGCGCCACCGCCACGCCCTGCTCCGCCTCCCAGGTGAACAGGCCCAGCCACAGGGGCGTGGCCACCGCCACCAGCGCGGTCGCTCCGGCGAGCCCCAGCCGCGCCGGCACCGCCATGCGCTGCGTGAGGGCGGCGAAGCCGGCGGAGACGAAGGGCAGGAGCAGCACGAGCTGGCCGGCGGTGAAGCGGCCGAGCGGCGCGAAGTCCACCAGCACCACGCTGCGGAAGGTGAAGTAGGCGGTGGGCACCAGCGCCACCCAGATGAGCCAGCGGTGCCGCCGCTGCGCCCGGAACACCTTCGCCATGCCGACCGCGCCCAGCGCGGCCACCAGCGGGCTGAGGGTGAACAGCGCCATCGCCGGCCAGAAGAGGAGGTTGTGCAGCCGGATGCCCACCGCGCCCCAGCTCGCGAGGCTGGAGGCCGCCCAGCGCTCGTGGAACTCGTTGATGTAGGCGATGGGGTGCAGAGGCGAGCCGGTGGCCAGTTCGTTCCCCTGCATCCAGATCATGGGGAACGGCAGACAGAACAGGCCGAAGAGGACGCCGCGGGTCAGCCCCGCCACCCGGTCCTCGTCGCGGAACACCAACAGCAGTGACAGCAGGGGCGCGAGCATCCACGCGTCGTAGCGGGTGGCGCAGGCGAGGTTCATGACCAGCGCCGCGCCGAAGAGCGGCAGGAGCTTCCCGCTCTCCCAGCCGCGCGCGAAGAAGGCCAGGGCGCTCAGCACCAGGAACATGGAGAGCGATTCGCTGGCGGCCGTGGTGGAGAACTGCACGTGCATGCCCCAGGCGGCGAAGCACAGGCCCGCCACCAGGCCTGCCCGCCAGCCGAAGAGGCGCCGGGTGAGCAGGTACAGCGGAATGACGGCGAGGACCCCGAAGAGCAGGCTCACCCAGCGGCCGGCATCTGCCCGGTCGGGCAATACCCACAGGGCCGCGCCTACCGTATAGAGGTGCAGCGGTCCGAACTGGTAGGCGCCGTCCTCGAAGCTGGAGATCCAATGCGGGTCGGCGGCCCAGCGCTCCGCCAGCTCCGTCCGGACCACCGCGTCGCCGTGCAGGTTTTCGTTGAGGGGAAAGACCAGCGCGCGGGGCAGCAGCGTGGCGAGGGCGAGCAGCGTCAGCACCGCCAGGAGGCGGGGCTCGGTTCGTCCGGAGGTCTCGAGCGTCATCTGGGCGCTCCAGCTATCGCACACCGGCTGTAATTCCAAGTCTGTGGCCGCGAAAGTACGACCCCGGAGGAAGGGGCCCGGGGCCAGGGAGCGTCCGGAGGTGGACGAGGGGGTGCGCATCGTTGGCCCACAAGCTCACTTCCGGGGGCCAATGTCGGGCAGTTCGCCTCACCGGCCCCTGCGGCGGGGGGACCGCGTCTCTATAATTGGCGGTGCCTGCGAAATGCGGTCGGATCCCGTGGGTTTGCTCGTCACAGGGGTGCTTCGCAGGGGTGCTTCGTTGGGGTGCAGAAAGGAACCGAGATGAAGGAAAGCATGGGCCAGGGCTCCGGCTGGGTCGCGAAGATCGCGGCGCTCCAGGACAAGAAGCAGTACGAGGAGCTCAACTGGGAGGGGTCCTTCGAGGACTACCTCCAGATCGTCCAGCAGAACCCCAAGGTCACCCGCACGGCCTACCAGCGGCTGTACGACATGATCTTGAGTCACGGGAAGAGCGAGTACCTCGACAACAAGAAGAAGCTCATCCGGTACCACTTCTTCTCCGACGAGCGGAACGGCGGCAAGGACGCCATCTTCGGGCTCGACGTGCCCTTGATGAAGCTGGTGAACGTCTTCAAGTCCGCGGCCCAGGGCTACGGGACCGAGAAGCGCGTCATCCTCCTGCACGGGCCGGTGGGCTCGTCCAAGTCCACCATTGCGCGCCTGCTGAAGAAGGGCACCGAGGAGTACTCGAAGACGTCGGAGGGCGCCTCCTACACGTTCTCCTGGACGCTGGAGAAGAAGCCCGAGAACGGGAACGGCAACGGGGAGCCGGTGAAGGAGCGGATGAAGTGCCCGATGAACGAGGA
>CAZQVZ010000179.1:0-11316 GCA_964596895.1 uncultured Myxococcaceae bacterium | reverse complement strand
TTCAGCTCCCGGATGATGTCCGGCACCCTGGAGTTGCGCAGGTCGGAGACGTTCTCCTTGAAGGTCAGCCCCAACACGCCCACCTTCGCGCGGCGCACCGGCACGTCCGCGTGCACCAGCATCTTCACCAGCTTCTGGGCGATGAAGGGGCCCATGTTGTTGTTGATGCGGCGGCCCGCGAGGATGACCTCCGGCTGGTACCCCAGCTCCTGCGCCTTGGTGGTCAGGTAGTACGGGTCCACGCCGATGCAGTGTCCGCCCACCAGGCCCGGCGTGAACTTGAGGAAGTTCCACTTGGTCCCCGCCGCCGCCAGCACGTCGCAGGTGCGGATGTTCATCCGGTCGAAGATGAGCGAGAGCTCGTTCATCAGGGCGATGTTCAGGTCGCGCTGGGTGTTCTCGATGACCTTGGCGGCCTCGGCCACCTTGATGGTGGGCGCGCGGTGCACGCCGGCTTCGATGATGGCGCCGTACACGCCGGCCACCCGCTCCAGGGTGTCCGCGTCTTCACCGGACACCACCTTCACGATGCGCTCGAGCGTGTGCTCCTTGTCGCCGGGGTTGATGCGCTCCGGCGAATACCCGAGCTTGAACTCGCTGCGGTCGAGGCCGCTGACCTTCGCCAGGATGGGCGCGCACAGCTCCTCGGTCACGCCCGGGTACACGGTGGACTCGTAGACGACGACGGCGCCCTTCTCGAGCACCTTGCCCACGGTTTCGGACGCCTTGATGACCGGCGTGAGGTCCGGCCGATTGTTGGGGTCCACCGGCGTGGGCACCGCGACCACGAAGAAGGTGATGCCCTTGAGGTCCGAGATGTCGCTCGTGTACTTGAGCGGCGCCGCCTTCAGGTCCTCGGTGGAGGTCTCGCCGTTGCGGTCGATGCCGTTGCGCAGCTCGAGCACCTTCTCCTTGTGGATGTCGAACCCGATGGTGGGGAACTTCTTCGACAAGGCGAGGGCGACGGGCAGTCCCACATAGCCGAGCCCGATGACGGCGATCTTCTCATTCATGTCGGCGCTCCATATCGCGGAATCTGGGGCTTGCGCGCCCACTGTCGAGCCGCTTTTCGACCGGCTTGCTGCTCGGTGGACAGCCCGCCGGGGTCGCGTGTGTGACAGCGGGCGCTTTGGGCTCGCCTGGTCGCTTCACCGCGCTAGAGCCCGCGCAACTCCGCCATTGAACGCAGCCGCTCGTCCCCCTCCGCGGCGGGCCCGAGCAGCATTCCGAGGCGCCCCTGGTGCAGTCCTCTCACCGGTCCATCCGGCCACGGAAAACCCGCCGGCTGACGCCACGACGCCGGCTGGATTCCGCCCGCTGCAATGGCCTCCCCCACCCGCAGCGCGCCCAGCTCCGCATCGCTGAGCAGCCGAGACGGCAGCCACGGCAGGAGCCCATCGCCGGTGATGGGCCCGTGTTCACCCAGCAAAGGTCCGGGGTCCTCCCAGGGCCCAATCGCCGCTCGGCGCAGCGCCTTCAGGTGCGCGCCGCACCCGAGCGCCCGGCCCACGTCCCGCGCGAAGGCGCGAACGTAGTACCCGCCCCGGACCACGAGCCGCACCCGGTCTGTGCCCAGCCACCGCGCCTCGTGGAGGTAGACGCGCGACGGCGGCAGGGTCACCCGCTCGCCCCGGTGCACGCGCGCGTACGCCCGCTCGCCGTCCACTCGCTTCGCGCTGGTCGAAGGGGGGACTTGCTCCGTCCAGCCCAGCAACGCGCGCGAGGCCGCCTCGACCTCCGAAGGGGTAACCGCCGCCGCGCGCTGGGGAGCTCCGCCCACCACGCGCCCGAGGAGATCCCCTGTGTCGGTCTCGGCGCCGAAGCCGAGCTCCGCCTCGTAGACCTTGGGCACGTCGTGGAGGTGATTGAACAGCCGCGTGGCCTGCCCCACCAGCACCAGTAGAAGCCCGTGGGCGAAGGGGTCCAGGGTGCCGCCGTGCGCCACCTGCAGGCGCCGTCCCGGGGTCGCCTCGAGCGCCGCGTGGAAGCGCTGCACCACCCTGAAGCTCGTGGGGCCCGCCGGCTTGTGGACGAGGTAGATGCCCGCAGAGGGCCGCGGCGCCAGCAGCTTCATGGCGCGACTGTATAGTGGCCCCGTGGGCATCCGGGCCGGGCTCGCGGTGGGGCTGTGCGCGCTTTTCGCCGCCGCCTGCACCGGGCGGGCAATTTCGAGGGACGACGCGGCGCTGCTCCGCAGGCGGCCGGACATCCATCCCGTGCTCGGCCAGACCGCGCCCGCCCAGCTCCGGTACGTGGCGCCCGCGGTCCGGCGCGACAAGGAGGTGGCCCGGCTGGCCGGGGCGCTCTCGCGCGGGCTGTCGCGGACGGCGCACCTCCCTGAGCTTGCCGAACGGCCCTGGTCGCGCCAGCCTGCGCCCACTCTGGAAGGTCCGCTGGTGGATCCCGCGGATGCGCTCGCGGCGCGGCTCCTGGAGATGTTGAGGGCGCGTGGGCTCGCGTCGCCCCGCACCGACGCGTGCCGTCACGACACCTGCGAACCCGACCTCTTGCTGCAGACGGTGGTGGAGCGCGTGGAGCTGTCGGTGACGGACCGCCCTGCCCGGCCGCTCCTGCCGCAGTTCATCGCCGCGGTGACGCTGGTGGATACCTACCGGCGCGTCCTGTGGCGCGGCCGCTGCGAGCTCACGCTCTCCGCTCGGCTCTACGCGCGCCCACCGCCGATGATCCCCGAAGCGCAGGGGCTCCTGGACAAGGCCGCGCTCGCCTGCGCCTCGCGGCTCGCCGAGGAGCTCTCAGCAGCAGTCGAGGGCCGCAAACCTTCTGCGGCCCCCGACCCGATGCCTGAGTGGTGAAGCTCAGTCTTGCAGCGCGCTAGATGGTCCCGCGCCGCGTCCCCCGTGTCCGGGTGGCGCTCATGATGGCTCTGAGCGCGAAGACGAAGAGGACGGCGCCGATGATGGCCGGGATGATCTGGATGCCGCCTACCACCGGGCCGAAGCTCAGGAGGAGCCCACCGAGGAACGCGCCCACCAGACCTGCGACGATGGAGCCCACCCAGCCGCCGGGGACCTTGGCACCCGCCAGCATCTCGCCGATCGCACCGGCAACGAACGCCACCAGCAACAACACGATGAATCCGAGAAGCGTCATGTTCTTCCCTCCTTGCCGCCAAACCTTGGGCGCATTCCAACGTGCGCCAAGGGGCAGTGGGTCCGGACCGCAGGCGAGGGAGCGGCATGCGCAGGCCGCCTGCCTGCTCTGGCTCGGCTCGGGGGAGACGTCAGCCTGGCTGGTCTGCGGACAGGCGCCTGAACCCGACGGGGGGACAGCTACTCACGGCTACAGCCGGAGCTTCTCGATGGCGCCCAGAGGGCCTGTGCAGGAGACCTCGTGGCAGGCGCGGCAGCCATCCACCACTGCGTTGTGGGCCGCCTTCGGGTCAGTCGGTTGGAGGTCCCGGGCCTTCAGCACGCCGAGGTACGCCTGCGCCATGGCGTCGTAGGTCTCGTTGCGGTCCGAAGGCGTGGTGGGCCAGGCGCAGCGGATCTTCCGGTGGGCGTCATGGAGCGCCGGCGCAGGCTCGCCGCGTGCCACCGCCTCCTTCGCCTTCGAGAGGTCCGCCATCATCGCGCGCATCAGGGCGGCCAGCTCGCTCACGCCTTCAGGGCGCAGCTCGGATGGCAGCAGGTTCCCGGGGCTGCCGGGGACGCCGGGCACAAGGGGCGTCTGCAGCGTGCAGTCGTCTGCTTCGGCCGAAGCGAGCGTGGCCTGCTGAAGCTCCGGCGCGGCGGCCGGACTGGGCGTGGCGCGCGCGCAGCCCGCATTTGGGGCGACGAGCGCGCAGAAGGCCCAGGCGAGGAGCGACAAAGACCGGAACATGGGCGTCGGAGTATCGCTTGCGGGCGTGGATCTCCAGCCCTCACCCCGGCCCTCTCCCCGGCCCTCTCCCGGGGAGAGAGGGGGCTATGGTGCGCGCCCACCATGTCTGGCCCCAAAGCCGGGCTCCTCTATGCCTTCGGCGCGTTCGGCATCTGGGGGCTCGCCCCGCTCTACTTCCGCGCCATCTCCCACGTCCCGGCGCACGAGACCGTCGCGCACCGCGTGGTGTGGTCGCTGCTCTTCGTGGGTGGGCTCGTCACCCTTCGCCACCGCTGGGGCGACGTGCGGCGCGCGCTGGGCCCGTGGAGGAACCGCTGGGTCTTCCTCGCCTCCACGCTGCTCATCTCGGTGAACTGGGTCCTCTTCATCTGGGCCGTGAACAACGCGCGCGTGCTGCAGGCGAGCCTGGGCTACTTCATCAACCCCCTCATCAGCGTGATCCTCGGCGTGGTCTTCCTGAAGGAGCGCCTGCCCAGGCCGCAGCTCTTCGCGGTGCTGCTGGCCGCCGCCGGCGTCGTGAACCTGGTGGTGAGCTACGGCGTCTTCCCGTGGATCTCCCTGAGCCTCGCCGGGACCTTCGGGGTCTATGGCCTCCTGCGCAAGCAGGTGCCGGTGGACTCGGTGGTGGGCCTGCTCATCGAGACCGCCCTGCTGCTGCCGGTCGCGCTGCTCTACCTCGTGGTCCTCGGCGCGCAGGGTGGCGGCAACTTCGGTGAGGGCGCAGGCACCACCGCGCTGCTGGTGCTGGCCGGGGTCATCACCGCAGTCCCCCTGCTCTGGTTCGTGAACGCCGCGCGCAGGCTGAAGCTCGCCACGGTGGGGCTCATGCAGTACCTCGCGCCGACAGGGCAGTTCCTCCTCGCCGTGCTCGCGTTCGGCGAGCCCTTCACCCGGGCGCACGCCATCACCTTCGCCTGCATCTGGGCGTCTTTGGCGCTCTACTCGGTGGACGCGTACCTGCGCAGCCGGGTGCCGCCACAGGTGTCGCCTCCGCTGAGATAGCGCGCGGTCCTGGGCCATAGTGGGGGACGTGATGCGCACGCCTTCGCCCCTCGTCCCCTCCCTGCGGTTCATCTTCACCCTGTCCGCCGTCACCGCGCTTTGCGCCTGCGTGAGCGGACCTCGAGACGCGAGGCCTGCGCCAGACCCTGCGCCGGAGTCAGCACCCACCGCTTCGCCGACCCCGGCACCGCCGCCGGTAGACCCAGCGCTGGTCACGAAGGCGGACGCGGTGCTGGACGCCTCATTGGCGAGCACCGACGAAGAAGAGGCCGCCGAGGCGCTGGTGGCGCTGGGCCTGGCGGGGCGAGCCGACGCGCGGAAGAAGCTGGAGGCGGCGTTGACGTCACCGGACGGGCGGCTGCGCTTCTCGGCGGCGCGCGGCCTTCGCCACCTGGGCGATGCCGGCGTCGAGGAGGTCCTCGCAGACGCGTGGAAGAAGGAGCGCGGGTGGGCGGTGCAGAAGGAGCTGGCCATCGCCGCAGGCGCGGTGGGCGCGAAGGCGCTGGTGCCCCTGCTCACCTTGGCGCTCGCGCATCCCAACGAGCAGCTGGTGCACGCGGCGGCGTGGGCGCTGGAGGCCCTGGGTGACCCGGCGGGGACCGCGAAGCTGGAGGCGCTCGGGCGGCCGGAGCCGACGTGGGCGCACAAGCCCGGCACGGACAAGTGGGCGCGCAGGGTCTTGTCGGGTGAGCGGGAAGGAGACCGGGCCCTGGCGGCGAGGATCCTCGCGGAGCGGGGGACGCCGGAGGATGTGCCGCTGGCCGCCCGCTCGCTGGAGGACCCGGCGCCGGGAGTGGGCCTTTACGCGGCGGCGCTCGTCCTGCGGTGGCGCTAGACTCCGGTTTCGAAAGGAGGTGGTGCCGTGCACAGTCACACGACGGCGACCTCCTCCATGATGGCGCGGTAAGTGGCGCGCCCTCTCGTGGAGGCCAGGACGCAAGCAGCTCAGGAGCCGCGCTGAGAGCTCAGCGCGGCTCTTCTTCTTTCAGCGGGAGTCGGTGCCCGCGGACTGGCCCGGGCGCTCCCTGGGTTGCGGCCCCACCGGGTGCGCCGCCTTCTCCCTGTCGAGCCCGGCCACGCCCTCCACGATGATCGCGCGCACGTGCTCGCGCAGCGCCGCCACGTCGCCGTTGAAGGGCGCAGGGTCCACGGCCGGCAGGACGCGGACGCGACAGTCGGCATGGTCCCGCATGCGGAAGCCGTGCTTGGGCAGGGTGCGCGCGGTGCCGGTGAGCGCCACCGGGATGACCGGGACGTTTCGCTTCACCGCCAGGTGGAACGCGCCGTCCTTGAAGGCCTGCACGCTGCCGTCCGGAGACCGGGTGCCTTCGGGGAAGAGCAGCACCGGGACGCCGCGCGCAAGCCAGGCCTCGCAGTCCGAGAGCATCTTCATCACGCTCTCGCGGCTGCCGCGCACCAGCCCCACGTAGCCGTTGAGCCGCATGTTCCAGCCGATGAGCGGCACCTTGAACACGCTCTTCTTGGAGACCCACTTGAAGGGCCGGTACAGCCCGAAGAGCACGAGGATGTCGCCCAGGGACTGGTGGTTGGCGACGATCACCGCCGGCCCGCGCCATGGCAGCAGGTCCCGGCCTTCGATGCGCAGGCGCCACAGCGGGTTCACCCAGAAGTACAGCTGCGCCCAGGCGCACGAATACAGGTGGAGGACGCGGCGGTTCCGGTCGAACGGAAAGGTGACGAGGAAGATCAGCAGCGCCCCCCCGAACGCGGGGATGCAGCTGAGGACCAGGAACGTCCAGAAGGCGGTGGAGAAGATGCGCCAGCCCATACGAAGCGCGCACTTTGTCACGCAGGCCCCCCGGCGCGCGCAATTTCCGGGGCACCCCGCCCGCCTCCCGAATTAGCTCCCGGTTCGTCATGCAACCAGCGCAGGAAGGCGACAGACCGCGGGTGGGCGTGAGCGCATGCCTCCTGGGCAGGAAGGTCCGCTACGACGGCGGCCACAAACACGACTCGTTCCTCACCGGGACGCTCGCGCGCTTCGTGGCGTTCGTCCCGGTGTGCCCGGAGCTGGAGTTGGGGCTCGGCGTGCCCAGGCCCTCCCTGCGGCTGGAGGGCACGCCGGGCGCAGAGCGGATGGTGGTGACCACCACGGGCGAAGACCTCACCGCGGCCATGCGGACCTTCTCCCGCCGGAGGGTCCGGGCCCTCCCTTCTCTCGACGGCTTCGTGCTCAAGAAGGATTCGCCCTCCTGCGGCCTCTTCCGGGTGCGCGTCTACGGGAAGGGCGCCTCCCACGTGAAGGCCGGCCGCGGCCTCTTCGCAAAGGCGCTGGCCGAGGCGCGGCCGCTTCTGCCCATGGAGGAGGAGGGCCGGCTGCTCGATGCGGGCTTGCGCGAGAACTTCATCGAGCGGGTGTGGGCGTACCGCCGGCTGCGGCTCGAGCTGCTGGAGGCGCCGCGGCCCCGGCCGAAGGACCTGGTGGCCTTCCACGCGCGGCACAAGATGGCGCTCTCCGCGCGGGATGCGCCTGCGTACCGGAAGCTGGGCAGGCTGGCGGCTTCGGCGGGTGCAGGCCGCTTCCGGGACACGCTGGACGCGTACGCTGCGCTCTTCATGGCTACGCTCGCCAGGCCGGTCACGCGCAAGCGCAACGCGGACGTGCTGCTGCACCTGCTGGGGCACCTCAAGACGGCGTTGGACGAGGGCGACAAGGCGGAGTTGCTCGAGGCCATCGACGCGTACCGCCGCGGGATGGCGCCGCTGCTGGTGCCCCTGACCCTGCTTCGCCACCACCTGCGGCGGCACCCCGCGCCCTGGGCGGAGCAGCAGACGTGGCTTCAGCCCTGGCCGCAGGAGCTGGTGGTGCGCAGCGCCACCTGAAGCGAGGTGTGCCCGCTCCCACATTGCGCCCGGGGGGCATTTGACTTCCAATCGCCCCGCTTGTTCGCGCCTCGCTCGCCGCTCCGGGTTGTGCACCACGCGCTCGCCGTCGCGCTCGTCGCGGGGGTGTCCGCGGTGATGGCGGCGGGCTGTGAAGGGAAGACAGCAAAGCCGTCCGAAGAGCCGCCCGCCTCCTTCCCCTGCGTGCACTTCAACCTCCTCCAAAGGCACCTGCCAAAGGCGGTGCAGGGCTACGCGCAGCTCCGGGAGGAGGGCTCGTCCGGGCGGTACGGGGACGTCTCCATCAGCGAAGCGGAGCGGGTCTTCGAAGGCGAAGACGGGCAGGAGCTCTCCGTCCGCATCGTGGACACGACGATGTCCGGGGAGCTCGCCCGCGCCATCCGCGCCGCGGCGAAGGACGCAGCGTCGAGGCCGGAGGATGACCCCACCGCCCCCATCCTCGAAGAGCGCGCGGTGGGCTTCGTGCGCTACGACGCGAACGGGCAGAAGGCGGAGGCCAACGTGCTGGTGGCGGACCGCTTCGTGGTGGCGGTGACGAGCCTGGGCGTGGACGGAACGACGGACGTGCGGCGGGTGGCAGGCAGCATCGACTACGACGCGCTGGCGCTGTTGCGCTGAGCGGGAAGGACGGAGAGGACGTTGGCGAAGGAAGCGCGGGTGAAGGAGAGCGCGGCGCCCATCGAGGTGATGGGCAAGCGCGAGTTCATGGAGGAGCTGAACCGGCTCGGGCGGGCGTACACCGCGGAGCCGGGGAACCCGGGCTCCTACAACTGCGTGAACTGCACGCGGTGCTCGTCCTGCATGTTCTGCCGCGACTGTGAGAACTGCTACGCGTGCAACTACTGCGTGCGCTGTGAGCTGTGCACCAACTGCTCGCACTGCGTGGACTCCAAGAACTGCCAGGCGTGCGCGTACGTGGTCCAGTCCGAGAACTGCACCAGCAGCGCGTACCTGGTGCTCTGCCGCAACCTCTCCGACTGCAACTACTGCTTCGGGTGCGTGGGCCTGCAGCGGAAGGACTTCCACATCCTCAACCAGCCGTTCAGCCGGACCGAGTACTTCAAGATCGTCGGGCGGCTGAAGAAGGAGCTGGGGATTCCCGCGTAGGGGAGAGGGAGCCTTCAGAGGGCGCGGATGAACAGCGCCTTCAGGTATTCGCTCTCCGGCATCGCCCCCAGGACCGGGTGGTCCAGGCCCGCGCCGCGGCGCTCGAGGATCTGCACCGGCCGCTTCGCGTCCTGCGCGGCCTGCAGCACCACCTCTTCGAACTTCACCCGGTCCACCTTGCCCGAGCACGAGCAGGTGACGAGCAGCCCGTCCGGCCGCAGGCACCGGAGCGCGCGCAGGTTCAGCTCCTTGTAGGCGCGCAGCGCCGTGCCCACGCCCTCCTTGCGCTTGCCGAGCCCCGGCGGGTCGATGACCACGGTGTCGAACTTGCGGCCGGACCTGTCGAAGCCGTGCAGCACGTCGAAGGCGTTGCCCTCCTGCACGGTGACGTTGCGCCTGCCGTTGGCTTCGGCGTTCCGGGCCGCGCGCTTCGCGGCGGTGGGGTCCTGCTCCACCGCCAGCACGCTGTCGCACCCGCGCGAGAGCGCCAGCGCGAACCCCCCGTGGTAGCTGAAGCAGTCCAGCGCCTCGCCAAAGCCGAGGCTGCCTGCGCGCAGGTGGTTGTCCACCTGGTCCAGGAACGCGCCGGTCTTCATGTCGCCCAGCAGGTCCACCTCGAAGCGGTTGTCGCCTTCGTGGTAGGCGCAGCGCGCTGAGGCCTCGTCGCCGACGAGGACCTTCACCTCCCGCGGCAGCTTCTCGAAGTCCCGTCCGGACGCGTCGTCGCGGCAGACCACGACCTTCGCCCCCGTCAGCTCCGCGAGCAGCGTGGCGAACAGCGCCTTGCGCGCGTCCGCCCCTTCGCTCAGGGTCTGCAGGGTGAGGCCCTGGCCGTAGCGGTCCACGAGGAGCCCGGGCAGGAGGTCACTCTCCCCGTGCACCAGCCGCAGGCCGTCCCGGGGCCCCATCCCCTTTCGCCTGTCGATGGCCGCCTGCAAACGCGCGCGGAAGAACGCGTCATCCACCGGTTCGTCGTCAGGGGATTTGCGCGACAGAAGCCGCAGGGCGATGGGCGAGCGGCTGGCCCAGAACCCCTGCCCCACCGGGTTCCCCTGCACGTCCCGCACGTCCACCAGGGCGCCGGGCGCGAGCGCGCCTTCGGGTGCCTCGTGCACGTCCTGCCGGTAGACCCACGGGTAGCCGCGCCGCAGCCTTTGCGCCGCCTTCTGGCTGAGGTGAACCTCCGGGAGCTTTCTGGCCAACCGTCACTCCAGCCCGCGCGCGGCGAGCTCGTGGTCATCTTCACCGCGAAGATGCCCCACCTCGTGCAGGAGCGTGACGCGGATCTGCTCCACCAGCTCCTCGCGGGAGGCCACCGCGCGGGTGAGGTTCTTGCGGTAGAGGGCCACCGAGCGGCACGGGCGCCCGGGCTCCGGCTCGCAGCGTTCGCCCAGCGGCGGCCCTCTGTAGAGCCCGAGGATGGACGGCGAGAGCGGCGGCTCGCCGCCCAGGAGGTCCTCTTCGAGGGGCAATTCCTCCGCCTCCACCGGCACGCCCACCAGGTCCCGCTTCATGTCTTCGGGCAGCGCGGCGACGGCCCTGGCGAGCTCGGCCTTGAACTCCGCTTCGTCCATGGGCTGCGGCGAGGGGAAGTCCTCCGGCGCGCGGCGACGGGCGATGGCGAAGTGGCGCTCCGCCCGCGCCGCCTCACCCTCCCGCTCCAACAACAGCGCCAGGTGGTGGTGCGCGTGCGCGCCGCGCTCCTCGTCTTCGAGCAGCGCGGTGAAGGCCCCCTTCGCCTCCTCGAAGCGGCACAGCTCGAAGAGCGCCACCGCCTGCTCGTAGCGCGCGTCCCTGTGGCCAGGCTCCCAGCCGAGCACCAGCTCAGCGTGCGCCAGCGCCTCCTCGGCGCTGCCGAGGTCGTTGAGCGCCATGGCGGAGACCAGCGCGAACTGCAGCGACAGGCGCGCGTCTCCCTGCGCCTTGGCCAGCGCCAGCCCGCGGGACGCGTAGAGCACGCCCAGCTCGTCGTGCTCGCGCGAAGACGGCAGGCTGACCACGTACAGGTGGGCCGCGCCCAACAGCGCGTCGAGGTGATCCGGCTGCAGCGCCAGCGCCCGCGCGTAGGCGAGCTGCGCTTCGTCGAACCGGCCGAGCGCGGAGAGGGCCGCGCCCCTTTCGGAGTGCGCCTGCGGCAGCTCCGGATAGAACGCGACGGACTGCGCGGCGCAGGAGAGCGCCTCTTCGAAGCGGCCCTGGTCGTACGCGTCCCGCGCGGCGTCCAGAGGCTCCCCTTCGCTGCGGCAGACCTCCAGGGGCGCGTGGCGGTGCGCGCTCTTCGTCGCTCTGGGGCCGGGGGCCACGGGCTCGGCCGGGTCGGTGGCGCGCGCGGGCGCAGCAGACGCCTTCACCGCGTCTGGCGCAGCGGCCACAGGCGCGGGGGTGACGGAGGTGACCTTCGGAGCGGGGGTCCCGTTGCGCTCACAGGCGACGGCCCACATCACACCGGAGGCGACGAGGGCCACGCAGAGCTGGGCCAGGCGCCCGGACATGCCCGGGATG
>CAZQVZ010000178.1:0-11334 GCA_964596895.1 uncultured Myxococcaceae bacterium | reverse complement strand
GGAGGGCGTGCTCAAGGGGCTCTCGCGCAACCAGCACGCGGAGGAGCTGAACCTCGCCACCCAGGAGAAGGACCTGCACAAGGCCGGCGAGGACCTGGCCCGGCTGCGGGACCGGCTCTCGGCCCTGGATCGCGAGGACGAGGGCTTCTCGGCGCAGCTCGCGGCGGTGGAGGCGGAGGAGGAGGCCTCCCGCGGCGAGGTGGCGCACGGCCAGACGGACCGGGCGGCGCGCGAGGACGGGCTGCGGCAGCTCCAGAGCGAGCTGGAGTCGCTGCGGGCGAAGGGCGAGGCGATCGGCCAGGAGCTCACCGCGCTGCGGGTGAAGGTGGCGCAGAACAACGAGCGCGGCGAGTCGGCGCGGAAGGAGCTCGAGCAGCTCCGGGTGCAGGAGGTCGAGCTCGGCGCGCGGCGCGGCCGGCTGGAGGAGGGGCTGGGGCAGACGGCGGGGAAGACCACCGGGCTGTCCGAGCAGATCGCGCGGACCGAGGGCGTCATCGCCGGCAAGCGCGAGGAGCTGGCGGCGCGGGTGGGGGAGCTGGAGGAGCGCCGGAAGGCCAACGCGGACGCCGCCGGCACCGTGAAGGCGGAGGAGATCGAGCTGCGCGAATTGCGCGGGCGGATGGACGAGGTCACCCAGGGGCTGGCGGAGATCTCGCTGCGCGAGCGGGAGATTGCGCTCGAGCAGGCCCACCTCTGCGAACAGATCACCGAGCGCCACGGCGTGGAGCTGCCGCTGGAGCTGCACCGGTACCACCTGCTGCCCTCGCTCAGCGCGGACGCGGAGGCGAAGCTCAAGGACCTGCGCGGCCAGGTGGAGCGGATGGGGGAGATCAACCTCACCGCCATCGACGAGCACCAGGAGCTGGCGCAGCGCTTCGACTTCCTCTCCGGGCAGAAGGCCGACCTCGAGCTGTCCATGGACCAGCTCAAGGAGGCGATCGTGAAGATCAACAAGACGTCGCGCGAGCGGTTCGGGCAGACGTTCCAGATCATCAACGAGAAGTTCCAGCAGATCTTCCCGCGGCTCTTCGGCGGCGGGCGCGCGGAGCTGGTGCTGACCGACGAGGGGGCGGGCGCGGAGCAGGGCGTGGAGATCGTCGCGCAGCCGCCGGGCAAGAAGCTGCAGAGCATGAACCTGCTCTCCGGTGGAGAGAAGGCGCTCACCGCGGTGTCGCTGATCTTCGCCATCTTCCTCATCAAGCCCACGCCGTTCTGCCTCCTCGACGAGGTGGACGCGCCTTTGGATGAGGGGAACGTGGGCCGCTACAACGACATGGTGAAGGAGATGAGCAAGCAGTCGCAGTTCATCCTCATCACCCACAACAAGCGGACCATGGAGATCGCCGACTCGATGTACGGCGTGACCATGGAGGAGCCGGGCATCTCCAAGCTGGTCTCGGTGCGGATCAGCGAAGCGGTGGCCGCCAACGACGACGCCCAGGTCGCCTAGGCGTTGCCCTCAGAGCGCCTGGCCCAGCCAGGCCGCCTCGAAGCTGGCGGCGAGGTGGAACTCCAGGTCCACCCCTCCCAGCCGCACCCGCGCCCCGTCCGACAGGGGCGCGCCGAGACCGGACACCGGCCTGCCGTCGCAGAGCGTGCCGGAGGACTCGCCGGTGTCGAACAGGCGGATCTCCCCCGAAGGCTCCAACTGCACCCACGCGTGAAAGCGCGACACCGACGGGTGGTTCAAGGGCAGGTCGTTGTTGGTCGCCCGCCCGAGCGTGATCCCCAGCGCGAACCCGTTGGGCTTCGTGGGGTGCTTGCGCAGCGGGAACACGGCCGGGTCTCGCAGGCCTTCGTCGCGGCGAAAGCCAGGCGAGGTGGTCCACAGCAGCTCGGGGCTGGCCTCGTCCGCGGGCGCGGCGCGCCAGACCAACACCGCCGGCAGCAGGTCCGCGCGCACTGCCTGGGGATCTTCCTGGAAGCGCCGCAACAGCGCCGACAGCCGGAACATGACGCCGCGGACCATAGCGCCAAACGCGCGGGCCGCTTCAGCGAAGCTCGGCGTGCATCCGCTCCACCAGCGGCGCCAGCACCGGAGCGAGTGGCACCACCTCCAGCGGCACCGGAAAATCCCGCTCGGGCGGCGGCAGCGAGTCGGTGACGATGAGGCGCCGGAGCGGGAGGCGGGAGAGCCGCTCGCGCGCAGGGCCCACGAACAGGCCGTGGGTGGCGCAGACGGTGAGCCCGTCCGCCGCGCCCGCCTCCCGCAGCGCGAGGGTCGCCGCCTCGATGGTGCCCGCGGTGGAGATGATGTCGTCCACGAGGATGGGGACGAGCCCCCGCACGTCCCCCACCACGCCCCGCGCCTCCACCTCCGAGCCGGTGAGCCGCGTCTTGTGGACGATGGCCACCGGCTTGCCCAGCGCGCGGGCGAAGCGCTCGGCCCGCCTGGCGGCGCCCAGATCCGGGGCGACCACCACGTCGCCTGCGCCCGGGCCCACGTGCGCGGCGAGCGCGGTCATCGGGTCCACCTGCTCCACGCTGATGGAGAAGCCCCCCTCCACCGCCGGGCTGTGCAGGTCCACCACCACCGCGCGGTCCACCGCCTCCGAGAGCAGCGAGGCGATGACCCGCGCGCCCAGCGGTTCTCCTTCACCGCCGCGCCGGTCCTGCCGGGCATAGGCGAGGTAGGGGACGAGGGCACAGACCCGCGCGGCGCCGGAGCGGCGGCAGGCGTCCGCGAGCAGCAGCAACTCCAGGAGGTGATCTCCCACCGGAAGGCAGAGCGGCTGCACCAGGAACACGTCCCGCCCGCGCACGTCGTCTCCGAGCCGCACCCGCCACTCGCCGTCCGGGAACCGTTCACCGATCCGCGCGGCGACCTGCGTGCCCAGGCGGGCGGCGAGCTCCGTGGCGAGCTTCGGGTGCGCGCTTCCGGCGACGACGAGCGGGGGCATGGCCCCATCCTGCGCAGAGGGCTACAGCGCCCGCAACGCCCGCTGGTAATACTTCACGCGGTCCGCGTAGCCGTTGTAGCCGCCGTTGATGCGCAAGGTGACGCCGCGGAAGTCCCCGCGGTCCGCGTACCGGTTGAGCCCGCGGCTCTCCCAGAACCAGGCCGCCACCCGGAAGCCCACGCTCGGGCGCGCGGCCATCTTCGGCTTCGCCTCGAGCGGCAGGCCCAGCGCCTTGCCCGCGGCGCGGTAGTTCGCGCGCCCGGTGAGCTGGATGGGGCCGCGGCCCTTGTAGCGGCGGCCGTCGCCGGGGCGCACGTTGCCGAGGTCCCGCCGCCCCTCGTACGCCGCCCCCGAGGCGATCTCCTCGAAGTAGCGCAATTGCGCGCTCTCGTGGGCGAGCTGGGCGAGGAACATCGCCTTGCGCTTCTTCGTGGTGATGCCGGCCTCGGCCATGGCCCGGTTCAGGTGCGGCACATACGCGCGCGCCTTGCCCAATGAGAGGTTCGGCATCACCCGGCGAAGCTGCGAGGCGGTGACCCCCTTCGCCGCCCGCTCCAGCCGGGTGAGGTCGCCTGCGCCCAGGACCCCGTTCACTTTGCCCGCGCCCAGGCCCCGCTCCGCCCGCTTCACCGCCGCCTTCGTGCGGCCGTCGAAGATCCCGTCCACCTTGCCCGGGGTGAACCCCAGCTTGCGCAGGAGCCGCTCGGTGCGCAGGACCGCGGCGCTCCTCTCCCCCACGCGCTGGGCGGGGCCCGTATCCCCCTTCGCGTACATCCGCGTCTTGCGCAGGTGCGCCCAGGTGTGCGGGGTGAGCCGGCCGGTGACGGGCAGGCCGCGCCGCCGCTGGAAGCCGCGCAGCGCACCTTCGGTGCGCTCGTCGAAGACGCCGTCGGTCCTCCTGGGGTCGAAGCCTGCGCCGCGCAGGTACGACTGCAGCGCCTTCACCGCCCGCCCCCGGTCGCCTTCCCCGAGCCCCACCACCTTCGTGGAGGTCCTGGTGCCGTCCTTCGCAGTGGAGGTGAGGGTGCGGACCTTCTTCGCCTGCGCCGTGGTCAACGCGTCCAGCCGCTGGTGCGCCTTGTGCCCCTTCTTCACCCGCGCGCGGTACGGCGCGTGGTCGAACGCCGCCGTCTCCTTGCGCAGGTCTGCCATGGCGCGCCCGGTGAGCAGCCCACTCTTCCCGATGGTCTTCTGGTCCGCCCGGAAGGCGCGCATCGCCTCCAGCGTCTTCACGTCGAAGGCGCCGTCCACCTTGCCGGTGTCGTACCCGAGCTTGCGCAGCCGGCCTTCCGCCACCTTCACGTACGCGCTCTTCTGCCCGAGCCCGTAGACCTTCTTCCCGCGGTGCGCGCGCACCCGGGCCTGCACGGTCTTCAGGGCGGCGAAGGTCCTCGCGTCGAGGACGCCCGTCACCGGCAGCCCCCGCGCCTTCTGGAAGGCCCGAAGCGCCGACAGGGTCTTCGCATCGAAGGTCTTGTCCTGGGGACCCGGGGTGAACCCGGCGAGCCGGAGCATCCGCTCCACCCACCTCACCGCCGCCTTCTCGTCGCCCGAGACCAGAGGGCCCTTCGCCAGCGCCGCGGACAGCGCCTTGTTGCCCTGCCGGTCCGCCTTCAGTGCACGTTGGATGGACATGTCCCATGGCCAAAGCGAGCCGCGGGCCAGCGCCAAAGGGGCGAAACTGCGGCGAAACCTGCGCGAGCCCCCGAGCACCCGGGTTCCCGCCGTGAACTGCAGGAGTCATATACTCCGCCCCCACATGACCGACGCCACCAAGCCCATGCAGCCCCTCCGGCGGGAGAGCCTGGAGGACTCCGCCGCGCGTGTGTTCGAGGTGTCGGTGGTCTCGGGGCCGGACGCCGGCAAGTCGGTGGTGGGGCGGGACAAGGTGCTGGTGGGCAAGGGCCCCGCCGCAAGACTGCAGCTCTCGGACGAAGCGGTGAGCCGCCTGCACCTCGAGGTGGAGCCGCGCGCGGACGGCGTGCGGGTGCGGGACGTGGGCAGCACCAACGGCACCTTCCTCTCCGGTGCCCGAATCCACCAGCTCACCGTGCACGAAGAGGCGCACCTGAGCCTGGGCACCACCGTGCTCCGGGTGGCGGTGGTGGACCGGGCGGCCGGGACCGCGCCTTCTCGCGGCGTGTTCGGCAAGGTGATTGGCCGCGGCCCCGCCATGCAGGCGCTCTTCGCGAAGCTGGAGCGCGCGTCGGTCACGGACTCCACGGTGCTCCTGCTGGGCGAGACCGGCACAGGCAAGGAGGTCATCGCCGAGTCCATCCACCAGGCGTCTTTGCGCAAGGGCGGGCCGTTCGTGGTCGTGGACTGCGGCAACATGGCACCCAGCCTCATCGAAAGTGAGCTGTTCGGGCACACCCGCGGCGCGTTCTCCGGCGCGGTGTCCGAGCGCAAGGGCGCGTTCCTCGAGGCGGACGGCGGCACGGTGTTCCTCGACGAGATTGGCGAGCTCCCCCTGGACCTGCAGCCCCGCCTCTTGCGGGTCCTGGAGAGCGGGACCGTGAAGCGGCTCGGAGAGGACAAGCCGCGCAAGGTGGACGTGCGCATCGTCGCCGCCACCCACCGGGACATCGAGGCGCGGGTCCGGGACGGCTCCTTCCGGCAGGACCTCTACTTCCGGCTGGCGGTGGTGGTCGCGCGCATCCCCGCCTTGCGCGAGCGGCCGGAGGACATCCCGCTGCTGGTCCGGCACTTCGTCTCGCAGATGGGCCGTGGAGACTTCGAGCTGCCCCCGGACCTGGGCCGGGGCCTGCAGGCGCACGACTGGCCGGGGAACGTCCGCGAGCTGCGCAACGTCATCGAGCGGGCGCTGGCGGGCGGGGACCTCGAGGTGGGCGGCTCCCCCCTGGCGCCGGGGCAGCGATCCTCGCGGGAGGCGCAGGCGCCCTCCGCGTCCCATGATGCCCTGGCCGGGCTGCCCTTCAAGGACGCCAAGGAGAAGCTGGTGGACGCGTTCACCCGCCAGTACATCGAAACCCTGCTCGAGCGCTGCGACGGGAACATCACCGAGGTCGCCCGCACCGCGGGGCTGGCGCGCAACTACGTCCACAAGCTCGTGAACAAGTTCGGCCTGCGCGGGCACGACTGAGGGGGCGCCGCTAGCCGCGGTCCTCTTCGAAGGACTGCCCCACGTCCGGCGCGGACGGGGCGTCGTCGTAGGGCTGCAGCTCCACCTGGAGCCGCACGCTCTTTCCGCTCTGCACCGGGATGGTGAAAAGGCTCACCGGGAACGGCGGGTGGGCGACCCGGACCCGGTGCGCGCGCGCCCGAAGCTGCATGAACAGCGGGCTGAAGCCGAAGTCCTCGCCATCCACCTTGACGGCTGCCGCCACCGGCTCGCCGTTGACCCTCACATCCAGGACCAGTTCGCCGTAGCCCTTCTCGCCCGCGAACGGGGACACCTGCTTGCGCACGTGCGGCCGCACCTTCCGGATCCGCTGGGTGTCCACCCGCCGGGTGGAGGTGGGGTCCTTCGGCAGGGGCAGGCGCAACTTCGCCTCCGCGGCCGCCAACGCCCACTCCTCCGGCGTCGGCTCGCGCTTCTCCGGCGGCGGCGGGGGGATGCCGCGCACGTTCGCCGGCAGCGGCTTCGGGCCAGACGGCGCCTCCTCCCGCGACACCCACAGCCCCACCGTGAACAGCACCAGCAGCGCCACTGCCCCCACCGCGCCCGCCACCCTCACCGCCGGCTTCTTCCAGAAGGCCTCGTCGTCCGCGGACCCGTTGTCTCCGAGCTCCTCGTGGGAGAGGGCCCCGCCGGTCGCGAGGGCCGGGCCGTGGGGCCGGCTCCCGCGCGGCGCTCTCGGGGGGAGCTTCGGCGCCTGCTGCTCCGGCGTGGTGGCGGCCTCGGCGACGAAGGGCTCGAACGCCTCGAGCGCAGCTTTGGCCCTGGGCGCGGGGACTCCCTCCAGGCTGCGCGTCCGCAGCGTGGGGGCACCTGAGCCGGGCGGCGGGGCAGGGGGCACGGTGAGGCGCGTGGGGTCTGCGGGGGCGGGAGCGGGCGTGGCCTCCAGCGGCGCGGTGAGGGGGGCCTGCGGCGCCGCCGGGGTGGCCCGCATCGGCCGGGTTTCGTTTCCGGGCCGGGGCAGCGCCTCCAGCCTCGGCGTCACGTCCCATCCGGCGGCTCCCGAAGGCGGCGCCAACAGCTTCGGCGTCGCGTCCGGCCCCTGGGCGCCGGAGCCGGCCGGCGTGCCCAAAGCGCCCAGCGCGCTGCGTGCCCCGCTGCCTGCAGGGGAGAGCGCGGTGCGGCGGATGGTGGCGGCCTCGTGGAAGCGGCGGACGCCGGCGGCGGTCTCCAGCGCGGCGAGGAACTCGTCTGCGTCCGGGTAGCGGTCCTTCGGGTCCAGCGCCATCACCCGCTGCAGCACCGCGCCCACCGCGGGCGGCACCTCCGGGCAGACGACCGAAGCGTCCGGCCGCGGCTTCATCAGGTGCGCGCGCAGCAGGCCTTCTTCGCGCGCGTCTTCGAACGGCGGCTGCCCGGTGCACAGCTCGAAGAGGATGACCCCGAGCGCGTACAAGTCGAGCCGCCCGTCGAGGTTCTTCTCCCCCACGATGAGCTCGGGGGCCATGTACCCCGGGGTGCCGAAGATGATGCCGGTCCTGGTGAGGTTCGACTCCTGCGGCCTCGCGATGCCGAGGTCGAACACCGTCACCTGGCCCTGCGGCCCCACCATGATGTTGGAGGGCTTGAGGTCCCGGTGCACCACGCCCTTCTGGTGGATGTAGGAGAGCGCCGCGCAGATCTGCTGCGCCACCGGCAGGAGCGCCGGGATGGACAGCCGCCCGCCCTGCGCCTCCACCCAGGCCCGCAGGGGGACGCCGTCGAGAAACCGCATCACGATGAAGGGCACCCCGCGGTGCCGCCCCACCCAGTGCAGGGTCACGATGTTCGGGTGGTCGAGGATGCCCAGGACCCGGGCCTCCCGCTCGAAGCGGCTGACGAACTCCTCGTTCGCCAGCTCCACCGACAAGGCCTTCACCGCCACCTGCCGCCCGAGCTTCGCGTCGGTGGCGAGGAACACCGTCCCCATCCCGCCCCGACCGACGATCTCCTCGAGCTGCCAGGTCCCCTCCAGCACCTCGCCCACCCGCAGGTCCGCGAGCGGCGCTCCGGGGGCGCCTGGCCCAGAGCCCGAGCCGGCGGTGGGGGCGACGAGCTCCCCGCAGGCGCTGCACACCCTGGCGGCGGGCGGCAGGGGGGCGCGGCAGTTCCGGCAGGGAGGGCCGGACGCGTCGTCGGGCGGAAGGGAGCTCATCAGCGGGCGAAGCCGATTCTAGGAAGAATGGCCTCGCCAACGCGAATGTGGCCGCACCGCTGCGGCGCCGCGGTTCAGCGGTCGAGCCCCTCGGCGTTCTTGAGGTCCTTCAGCCGCAGCCCGTTCTTCTTGAGCAGCCGGTAGAGGCTCTGCATGGACAGCCCGGTCATGTCCTCGGCGAGCTTGATGTCGAAGCCCGCCTTGCGCATGACCTCGGCGAAGTACACGCGCTCGAAGTCTCCCAGGACGCGGTCTCGCGCCTGGTGATACGGCAGGGCCACGAGGACGTCCGCCACCTCCACGCCCGCGCGCCGGGTGGGCGCTCCGCCGTCTTCGGGGGTGGCGAGGAAGTCCAGCCACTGCGACGACCCCACGTCCTGCATCAGGGCGCCGCGCTCGAGCACGTTGCGCAGCTCGCGGACGTTGCCTGGCCAGTCATACCCTTCGAACAAGGAGAGCGTCTGGGGCGACAGCTCCACCTTCGAGCCCAGGTGCTCCACGAGGTGCAGGGCCAGCTGCGGCAACTCCTCCTTGCGGGCGCGCAGCGGCGGCAGCCGGACCCTCGCCACCGCCAGTCGGAAGTAGAGGTCCTTGCGGAACCGCTCGTGCCGGACCTCTTCATCCAGGTTGCGGGCGGTGGAGGCGATGACCCGGAGGTCCACCTCCTCCGCCTCCAGAAGCCGCAGGAGCTTGGGCTGCAGCGACGCCGACAGCTCGCCCACCTCGTCGAGGAAGAGGGTGCCGCCGCGCGCCCCTTCGAAGGCTTGCTGGATGTCGTCCTCTTCGAGCCGCGTGCAGTCCACCACCTGGAAGGGCCCGTGCCGCCGCGAAGACTGGTGGTGCACCCCGCGCGCCGCCAGCTCCTTGCCGGTGCCGGTCTCGCCCTCGATGAGCAGGCTCAAGTCCTCGCGCGCCACCCGCCGCAACAGCGCGAACGCGGAGCGCATCGCCTCCGAGGTGCCGAAGAGCTCGCCGAAGCGGTCGTCGCTCGTCACCTCCAGTTCGGTGGCCCGCGCCTCCTGCTTCACCGCCAGGCGGGTCTTGCCCACCAGCAGCTTGCCTCCCGGCAGGACGATGGCCTGCAGGACCTGGTGCCCGTCGAGGAAGACGCCGTTTCTGCTGCCGAGGTCGCGCACCACGAAGCCGCGGGTGGTCCGCTCAATCTCCACGTGCCGCCGGGACACGGTGGGATCGCTCAGCACCAGGTCATTGAGCCCCTCGGTGCCGATGCGCACCAACGACTGCAACGTCTTGAGCGTCTGTCCCTTGTCTGGCCCCGCCACCACCTCCACCGACCACTCGTGCACCTTGACGGTGGAGATGTCCCGCTGCAGCGCGGGCAGAGATTGGGTCACGTCGGGACGTACCTTCTGCGTCATGCGCCCTCCCCGGTACTTGCGCCGCCACAGACGCTTGTCTATGGGTGTTCGCCATGGCGGGCAAGATCAACAACCGGCGGAACGTGCGCGTCTTCTGCGGCGCTCCCGCGAAGCTGGAGGGCCCGCGCGGCCCTGTCCGCGGCATCTGCCGGAACCTCTCCGGCGGCGGGCTCTTCTTCGTGGGCGGGACGGTGCCGGTGGGCCGCTCGGTGGAGCTGGAGATCACCCTGCCGGAGGGCAAGGTCACCGCCACCGGCGAAGTGCGCTACCTCCACGACTACGACGAGGGGCCCGGCATGGGCATCCGCTTCGTGCGCATCGGGCAGGAGGACCTCGCCCGGGTGACCGCCTTTGTGGAGTCTCACGCCTGAGCGCGGCGAACCCTGCACACGGGCTCGGCCCCGAGGCCGCGGCGGAGCTGCTCGGCGGCTACGGCGCCCCGGCGGAGTCCTGGCAGCTTCTGGGCCGGGTGCTCTTCTTCGTCGCCCTGGTCCTGGTGGGCGTCCTCGAGCGGGTGCAGTTCCGGCTGCGCTTCTTCGAAGGCCGCACCTGGTGGGCGTCCAACGGCAGGGACATCCTCAATGCGCTCGCCTTCGGCGCAATGCTGGGCGCACTGGGGCTGGTCGGGTTCGGCGGACCTCTGGCGGTGGTCATCGCCTCGGCGGTGCTGGTGCCCATCAACGCGCTGCAGGCGTCCCTGGGCACGCGGCCGGGTGGGGCCTGGCTGTCTGCGGCGGTGGCGCTGGTCCTGGGGGCCCCGGTGGTCGCGGCGCCGGACGCGGTGGATGGCGCCCTGCGCGCGGCCATGGTCTGGCTGTTCGCCTAGGCGGTGGCGCTCTTCAAGAGGGCCTCCAGCTTGCCCTCCTGGTCCAGCCTCGCCAGATCCGAGTAGCCGCCCACGTGGGTGGAGCCAATCCAGATCTGCGGCACCGTCCGCTGGCCCCCGGAGTCCTCCACCAGCTTCTGGCGGGCCTCGTCGTCGCCGGTGACGTCAATCTCCTCGAAGTCCACGCCCTTGCGCTCGAGCAGCTGCTTCGCCCGGAGGCAGAAGCCGCAGTAGGTGGTGGTGTACAGGCGGACCAGGCTCATGCCGTTCCCACCGCCTGGCGCTCGGCGTCGGTGCGCTCGGAGAGGCCGAGGAGCACGTCCAGCACGCCCTCCTCGTCCATCCGGACGAGGTCCCGGTAGCCGCCCACGTGCACGCCCCCAATCCACACCTGCGGCACCGTCTTCAGCCCGCCGCTCATCCGGACGAGCCGCTCGCGCATGGGGTAGTCCCCCGTGACGTCGATCTCGTCCACCACGACCCGCTTCGCCCGAAGCAGGTCCTTCGCTGCCGCGCACCACGCGCAGTACCCCGTGGTGTAGATGGTCACGCGCTTCATGCCGCCTCCTGTGGGTTCAAACTAGTGGCGGTGCGCGCAGGTTTCCAGTGGCCCATCTGTAAAGCTGTAAAGCTCATCCTCAGCGGTCGGAAAGAGTGCAAAGGCCCACCCCCTGACGGTTCAGTAGTGGGCCGGCGGGTCGGAGGCGGGGAAGGACTCCACCGAGGCTTCCTCCACCTCATCTCGCCGGCGGTCCTCGCCCGTCCGGGTGGACTCCAGCGCGACCCTGAGCGCCGAGGCCTGCTGCCCGGCGGCCTGCTGCCAGGCGAGCAGCACCTGCACGAGGTCTTCGCGTCCGGCTTCGCGCGCCAACTCCAGGGCGCGCACCCCGGCCTCCGCGGCGGAGCGGGCGTTCTCCAGGAAGGAGAGGAGCTCCCAGGTGAGCTGGGAGGGGATG
>CAZQVZ010000177.1:0-11358 GCA_964596895.1 uncultured Myxococcaceae bacterium | reverse complement strand
ATGGTGCGGCTCGCGCAGACCTGGTCCATGCGCTACCCGCTGGTGGACGGGCAGGGGAACTTCGGCAGCATCGACGGGGATTCGCCCGCGGCCATGCGCTACACCGAAGTGCGGATGGAGCGGCTCACCGAGGAGCTGCTCGCGGACCTCGACAAGGAGACGGTGGACTTCGGGCCCAACTACGACGGCTCGCTGGAGGAGCCGCTGGTGCTCCCCACCCGGTTCCCCAACCTGCTCGTCAACGGGTCGTCCGGCATCGCGGTGGGCATGACCACCAACATCCCGCCCCACAACATGGGCGAGGTGATCGACGCCACCGTGCACCTCATCGACAACCCGAAGGCGACGGTGCTGGAGCTGATGCGCTTCGTGCCCGGACCGGACTTCCCCACCGCCGGCTTCATCTCCGGCCGCGAGGGCATCCGCCGCGCCTACGAGAGCGGCCGCGGGCAGATCACGCTGTGGGCGCGGACGGATATCGAGGTCAACAAGAAGAACGACCGCGAGAGCATCATCGTCACCGAGATCCCCTACCAGGTGAACAAGGCGCGGCTGATCGAGAAGATCGCCGAGCTGGTGCGGGAGAAGAAGCTCGAGGGCGTGAGCGACATCCGCGACGAGAGCGACCGGCAGGGGATGCGGATCGTGATCGAGCTCAAGCGCGACGCGATCTCGCAGGTGGTGCTCAACAACCTCTACGCGATGACGCCGATGCAGACCACCTTCGGCGTGGTGATGCTGGCGATCGATCAGGGCGCGCCGCGCACGCTGTCGCTCAAGGACGTGCTGGAGAAGTTCATCCTCCACCGCCGCGAGGTCGTCACCCGCCGCAGCCGCTTCGAGCTCCGGCGCGCGGAGGCGAGGCTGCACATCGTCGAGGGCCTGCTGGTCGCGCAGGACCTCATCGATCAGGTCATCACCATCATCCGCCGCTCGAGGGACGTGGACGAGGCGCGGTGGGGGCTGATGCACATCCTCTCGCCGGCGCTCTACGAGCACGAACGCTTCGGCGACCTGCCGCGCATCGATCCGGAGAAGGCGCGCGCGCAGATGAACGCCCTGGTGGAGCGGGCGCGGAACGTGGAGCCGGTGTACGGCGGGCTGTCGCACCGGTACTTCCCGGAGACGGCGGAGAGCGGCCGGACCTACAGCGGCGGGTTCAGCGAGGAGCAGGCGAAGAACATCCTCGACATGCGCCTGCAGCGGCTGACCGGGATGCAGCGCGAGGAGCTCTTCAACGAGCTCATCGACCTGGTGCGGGAGATCGCCCGGCTGCGGGACATCCTCGGCAACGAGGAGTCGCTGCTCAACGTGATCAAGAAGGAGCTGGCGGACATCCGCGCGCGCTACGCGGATGCGCGGCGGACGGAGATCACCGGCGAGGTGGACGAGATCACCTCCGAGGATCTGATCGCCGAGGAGGACATGGTCGTCACCCTGTCCCACACCGGCTACGTGAAGCGCTCGCCGCTGAGCGAGTACCGGGCCCAGAAGCGGGGCGGCCGGGGCAAGACCGGGGCGGTCACGCGCGAGGACGACTTCGTCACCGACCTCTTCGTGGCGTCGACGCACGCGTACCTGATGCCCATCACCACCAAGGGCAAGCTGTACTGGCTCAAGGTGCACCAGATCCCCTCGGCGGGGAGGACCGCGCGCGGCAAGCCGATCGTGAACCTCGTGCAGTTCGGCGAGGGCGAGTCGCTGGCGCAGGTGCTGGTGACGCGCGAGTTCAGCGAGAACAAGTACGTCTTCTTCGTCACCCGGAAGGGCGTGGTGAAGCGGACCGACCTCTCGGCGTTCAGCAACATCCGCGCGAACGGGATCATCGCGCTGGGGATCGACGAGGGCGACTCGCTGGTGGCGGTGAAGATCACCGACGGCACCAAGGACATCCTCCTCTCCACCGCGCAGGGGATGAGCATCCGGTTCCAGGAGAACGACGTCCGCTCGATGGGCCGCACCGCGTACGGGGTGAAGGGCATCACGCTCGAGGAGGGCGACGAGGTGGTGGGCGCGGACATCGTGGAGCCTAACACGACCATCCTCACCGTGACCGAGAACGGCTACGGCAAGCGGACCGAGGAGACCGAGTACCGGCAGCAGGGCCGCGGCGGCAAGGGCATCATCGACATCAAGACCACCGAGCGGAACGGACGCGTGGTCGGCATCGCCCAGGTGAAGGACACCGAGGAGGTCATGCTCGTCACCAACGGCGGCATGCTCATCCGGATGCGGGTGAAGGAGATCTCCGTCATCGGCCGAAACACCCAGGGCGTGCGGCTCATCAGCATCGAAGGCGCTGAAGAGAAGGTCACCGGCATCTCCAAGCTCCCCGAGGCCGCGTCCGAAGCCGAGCTGGATGAAGCGGTGGAGGCCTCTGACGCCACCAGCGACGGAACCCCCGCGCCGGTCGCCACCGACGCTGCCAAGACGACCGAGCCTGCGGAGCCCGGCGCGTCCACCGACGCTGAGGCCACGTCAGAGGGCGGCGAGGGCGAGGAGTCCTGACCGGATGGTGAAGGCGCGCGTCCTCACGGCCCAGGGTGACCTCACCTCCGGGGACGCGCGCGTGCTGGTCAACGCGTCCAACACGCAGCTGGACCTGGGTTCGGGGGTCTCGCAGGCCATCTTCCGCGCCTGTGGGGGCGAAGACTTCCAGAAGGCCATCCACGCCAGGCTGCGCGCAGAGCGAGTTGGCCCCCTGCAGCCGGGGGACGTCTTCATCACCGACGCAGGAAGCCACCCGAGGGCGCGGTGGGTGGCGCACGTGGCGGTGATGGACTACCGCGCGGGGACGCCGCCGGAGAAGGTGGGCCCCACCCTGGAGCGGGTGGCCGGCGCCTGCGCGGAGTTGTGGGAGGCGCTGGAGGCCGAATCCCTGGAGGGCGACGCGTCCCTGACCGTGGCGATGGTCGCGCTCGGCGCAGGCGTAGGTGGCCTTCGCGTGCGCGACTCGGTGGGCGTGGCCTGCGACACCTTGAAGTGCCATCTCGCCCCGCGCGCGCAGTCGCAGATCGCCCAGGTGACCTTCTACGGCTTCACCTCCGAGCAGCACGCCGAGGTGTCGGCGGAGGTGCTCAGGCACTTCCCCGAAGCGCCCCCGCCCGCCTGAAATCGCCGCGTGGCTCCGCCGTAGGGCTGGGCATGGACGGGATGAAGACGCGCGGGTTCGGGTCGAAGCTCTACCGGTGGTTCAAAGACCCCTCGATCTCTTCGGTGCGCAAGCTCACCGCCGTGGCGGCGGTGGCCTACCTCTTGATGCCGGTGGACCTGGTGCCGGACGTGATTCCCCTCATCGGCTGGTTGGACGACCTGGGCGTGCTCACCGCCGCCGGCGCCTTCATCTCCCGCGAGGTGCGCCGCCACAGCGGCGCCGCGCACGGAGCAGCGCCCTCGCCTTCCGGCAGAGGGCCGGGGTGAGGGGACCAGTCCGCTACAGCTTCGAGGGATCGGGGCTGCGCACCGTCCCCGGATCGTCGAAGACGTCGTCTCCCTCCGCCTGTCCGGGCGTCTTGCCAGGGCTGTTGGGGTAGGGCTTCTGGCGCTCGTCTCCCCCCTCGCTCTTGCCCGGTGTCTTTCCCGGGTCCGCGTCGCGGCGGATGTTCGGGTCCAGATGCTCGTCGCCTCGGTGCATGGGTCTCTCCTCCTTGCCCGTGAAGGTGCGCACGATCTCGTGAGCCCGGCGCGCCGCGAGATGGGCGCCCTCACCCGGTGGGCAGGCGGGCAGGCGGGCGCGCGCGGCAGCCCGGCCGGCAGATGCGCAGCCTCTCCCAGCGTAAGCGAGGGAGGTTTCGGATGGACGTCGCCGGCGTGGACCAATCAAAGCTGAGCCGGGGGCTCGCGTGGAGCCAGGGCGGCTACTACCTGGCCACCGGGCTGTGGCCCATCCTCCACCTGCGCTCATTCGAGAAGGTGACCGGCCCCAAACCCGAAGGCTGGCTGACGAAGACCCTGGGCGGGCTCATCGCCTCGGTCGGCGTCTCGCTGTTGCTCGGGGCGAAGCGGCGGCACGTGAGCATGGAGTTGCGCGCGCTGGGCCTTGCGTCCGCGCTCGCCTTCGCGGTGAGCGACACGCTCTATCCGCTCAGAGGGCGCATCAAGAAGACGTACCTCGCAGACGCGCTGCCGCAGGTGGTGCTGGCGGCAGGATGGCTCGCGGCCTCGCGTCGCCGTGCCCGGGTGAAGCACAAGGTGCGGGCGGAGGAGTACGAGGCGATGCTCCTGCGCGTCTGATATACGGCGCCCTTCGTTTTTCTCGAAGGAGCCTTCATGAGCGAGTCGTCCTCGGCGGCGCCCCTGTCCGCGTCGGCCGTGCAGACTGGCGGCGCGGGGCCAGCAGGTCCCGTCATCAGCGAGCAGGAGCGGAGGGTCTCCGCGAAGCCCTACCGCGAGATCACCGTCGCCGGGATGACCCTGGGCATCGTGGTGGGCGTGGTGCTCGCGGCGAGCATCACCTACGCGGGCCTGCTCATCGGCTTCGTGGTGCCGGCCTCCACCGTGGCCGCCATCCTCGGCTGGGGCCTGCTGCGCGGGGTCCTGCGGCGCGGCTCCATCGTCGAGAACAACATCAACCAGACGGTGGCCTCGGCCATCAACAACGCATCCGCGGGCGTCATCTTCACGTTCCCGGCGTTGTTCCTGATGAAGAACGTCACCTTCAACCCGTGGGCCATCGCCTGCGCGGCGGTGGCGGGTGCGTTCCTCGGCACGCTCTTCATCATCCCGCTGCGCAAGCAGATGATCGAGTTCGAGCGGCTGCGCTTCCCTTCCGGCATCGCCGTCTCGGAGATCCTCCGCTCCCCCGGCGCGGGCGCGAAGAAGTCCGTCTACCTGATTGGCGCGAGCGTGCTCGCGCTGTTCTTCGGGCTGCTGGTGAGCTTCGGGGTGGTGCCGGAGATGGTGGATCTCGGCACGCCTTTGGGGATGCCGGCGTACATGCCCAACGTCTGGGCGCTCTCGCTGCTCTCCATTGGCGCGGGGTTCATCAGCGGGCGCCCCGGCCTGATGGTGCTGGCGGGCGGCGCGCTCGCCAACTGGGTGCTGGCGCCCATGGTGGTGGGCATGGGGTGGATTCCCATCCCCGAAGGCACCGCGCCGGAGGCCGTCAACGGCGTGCTCGCCAAGGCGGTGTACGGGCAGATCAACCGGCCGTTGGGCATCGGCCTGCTCATTGGCGGCGCGCTGGCGGGCATCGTGGTCGCGGGGCCCATGCTGAAGGCGGCGCTCAAGAGCCTCTCGGGCGGCAAGGCCGGCACCAGTGACGAGCTGCCGGTGACCTGGCTCTACGGGGGCGTGGTCGCGTCCCTGGCGCTGCTCACCGGGGCCGCCTACCTGTCGGACGGAGACGTGGGCTTCGGCCGCGCGGTGCTCACCGCCATCATCGGCACCCTGTGGATCTGGCTGGCGGGGGTCATCATTGCCCAGTGCGCGGGCCGCACCGACTGGAGCCCCATCTCCGGCATGGCGCTTCTGGCGGTGACCCTCATCCTCGTGGTCTCCGGCGGCAGCGTGGGCCTCGCGGTGCTGATTGGCGCCGCGGTGTGCGTGGCCATTGGCCAGGGCTCGGACATGATGGCGGACCTCAAGACCGGCCACCTCGTCGGCTCCAAGCCCATCCGCCAGCAGGCCGTGCAGCTGGTGGTGAGCTGGATTGGGCCCATCATCGCGGTGCTCACCGTCTACCTCATCTGGGAGACGCAGAAGTTCGGACCCGGAACCAACATCCCCGCCGCGCAGGCGACCACGCTGCAGCAGATGATCGCGGCGATCCAGGGCGGGGCGGTGCCCACCGACAAGTACGTGGCCGGCGGCCTCGTGGGCCTGGCGCTGACGCTCGCGGCAGGCGGCGGCGCGGGTGTGCTCATTGGCCTCTCCATGTACCTGCCGCTCTTCTACGTGCTGCCGTACGGCCTGGGCTGCGTGGGGGCCATGGTGTCGGAGAAGGTGAAGGGCCGCCGGTGGGTGGCCAACGTGGGCTTCCCGGTGGCGGCGGGCCTGCTGGTCGGTGACTCGCTCAGCGGCGTGGTGTTCGCGCTCTACAAACTCGGCAGCAGCGTCTAGGCGAAGAGGAACGCACCCCATGAAGACGCTCATCACCGTTCTGCTCATCGCCGGGACCATCGTCGGCGCGTTTGGCGCGGGGAAGCTGCCCCAGGCGGATCCCTACTTCACCGGCGCAGGCCTGGTGCTGCTGGTGGTCGCCGGCGTGCTCGGCTGGCGGCAGCGGCGCAAGGACGCGGCGCTGCCCGCTTCGGCTGGCGGCAATGTGGACGTCCCCGCGCTCATCCGCGCGCTGCCGTCGAAGCTGCAGCCCATCTCGGACGCGGCGGACGGAATCACGCTCGCCGAGCTCGCCGAGCGCATTGGAGATCTGGACGCGGACTACTTCCGGCCCATCGCGGACGCGGCGCCGCTGCTGTTGGGGCCCATGGGCACCGAGCGCTTCGCCGCCGTCTTCGGCGTCTACGCCTCGGGCGAGCGGCTCATTTCGCGCGCGTGGTCTGCCGCGGTGGACCAGCACCGGCCCGAAGCCGTGGCCTCCCTGCGCGAAGGCGTGAAGCGCATCCAGGAAGCGGCCGTCGCCATCGACGCGCCGGGCACCAGAGCCGCTTGAAGCGCGCGTGGTGGGCGGTGGCGCTCGTCGTCGCCGCCGGCTGCCTTCGCCGCGTCCCCGAGGGCGACATGAAGGAAGGTCCGGTCACCGTCTACGTGGGCGCGCGCGTGCGCACGGGCGACGCGGCGGCGCCCATCGCCGAAGCCGTGGCGGTCCAGGACGGACGCATCCGCCAGGTGGGCACCCGTGGAGAGGTGCTGCGCGCGGCAGGAGGCGACGCCTTCGTGCAGGAGCTGCCCGCGGGGGCGGTGGTGGTGCCCGGTCTGGTGGACGCGCACGCGCACCTTTTCGGGCTCGGCCGCGCGCTGGCGGTGGCGCAGCTTCGCGGGATGCGCGCGCCTGTCGAAGCGGTGGAGCGGCTGCGCGCCGCGGGCAACGACGCGCGCCAGGGGGACTGGTGGGTGGGCCGCGGCTGGGACCAGACGGAGTGGGCCGAAGAGCACCGGCGCTTCCCCGACAGGCGGGTGCTGGACGAGGCGTTCAAAGAGGCGCCCGTGTTCCTCTCCCGCGTGGACGGGCACGCCGCCTGGGTGAACGGGGAGGCGCTGCGGCGGGCGGGCATCACCGCGAAGACCCCGGACCCCGCGGGCGGCCGCATCGAACGGGACGAAGAGGGCGAGCCCACCGGCGTGCTCGTCGACAACGCCATCGACCTGGTGTCGAAGGTGATGCCGCCTCTGACGGACGCGCAGCACGCGCGGCGGGTCCAGGCGGCGCTCCTGCGCGCGGTGGAGGTGGGGCTCACCGCCGTGCACGACGCCGGCATGGACCTGCGGACCTTCCGGTACCTCCAGAACCTCGACGCTGCCGGGCGGCTGCCCCTGCGCGTGTACGCGATGGCGGCCGGCGGGGACGATGACTGGGAGCAGTGGGTGGGCCTTGGGACCTTCAAGGGCCGGCTGCTCGAGATGCGGTCGGTGAAGTTCCTGATGGACGGGGCGCTCGGCTCGCGCGGCGCCGCGCTGCACGCGCCGTATGCGGATGACCCCGGCAATGACGGGCTCCTGTTGATGTCGCCGGAGGAGCTGGAGCACCGCGCGGCTGCGTTCATGGCGCGCGGTTTCCAGGTCAGCGTCCACGCCATCGGAGACCGGGCCGCCACGCTGGCCATCGAGGCGCTGGCGGGCGCGGCTGCGGCGCCGGGAGACGAAGGCGGGCGGCACCGGCTGGAACATGCGCAGGTGCTGCGGCCCGAAGACCTGCGCCGGATGGGGGAGTTCGGCTTCATCGCCAGCATGCAGCCCACCCACGCCAGGAGCGACCTGCGCTGGGCCGAAGCGCGGCTGGGCCCAGTGCGCGTGCGCCATGCCTACGCGTGGAGGAGCGTGCTGGAGGCGGGGGTGCCACTGGCCTTCGGCAGCGACTTCCCCGTGGAGGACCCCGAACCTCTGGCCGGTCTGTACGCCGCGCGCACGAGGCAGGACGCGGAGGGCTTCCCGGAGGGCGGCTGGTTCCCCCAGCAGCGGCTGTCGGGCGACGAGGCGCTGCGGGCGTTCACCCACGGCGCTGCCTACGCGGCGTTTGCGGAAGGCGAGCGTGGGGTGCTCGCAGCCGGATACGCCGCGGACTTCACGGTCCTCAGCGTGGACCCGGTGGAGGACGCCCCCAGGGCGCTGCTCGGCGCGAAGGTGCTCCTCACCGTGGTGGATGGCCGCGAGGTCTTCCGGCCCCGCGCTCCCTGAAGCCGCCGGTCAGCGCTCCTTCGCCGGCCAGGCGTGGATGCTGCGGGTCCCCGCCGCCGCGCGCAGCGAGCTGCGGATGCCGGGGTGGACGAACAGCTCGGCCCCGGCTTCCAGGGGAACGTCCATGCCATTCATGAACAGGGTGAGCTGGCCTTCGAGCACCACCACGTATTCGCCCTGCTCCTGCACCCGCTCCGGCACCGACGTCTCCTCCGCCCAGGCGCGGAACACCACCCGCTGCCCGCCGGCGCCTTCGTCACCCACCTGGATGAAGGAGGGGAAGGCGCCGAGCCCGAAGCGCTGCGTGTAGAGCTGGTGCAGGTCCGCGCTGGGCCCTTCCGGCGAGGGCGTCTTCCCATCCAGCGACGCCGCGAGCGCGTCCACACAGACGTGCCAGCCCGCGGCGGTGGCAGGCGCGGTGGCTCTGTCGCCGAGCACGTTGGTGAAGACCATCAGGCAGCCCTCCCCGTCGCGGCGAAGCTCGAACCGCAGCACGTCCACGTCCCAGCTGAACTCGAAGAGCCCAGGCGGTTCCCACGCGGTGATGCGTCCGTGGCTGTGGGGCGCGTCCTCACCCTCGAAGAGGAAGCTCAAGGATTCCCCCACCGCGCGCTTGCCTTCGACCGCGGCGGGGAACCAGTGCCCAGGCTCCTTCGGGTCGGTGATGGCCCGCCACACCTTCTCCGGAGGATGAGGGAACCAGCGCTCGATGCGCAGGGCGGGGCGGGCGTCGTGCTTCGTCAGGCCAATCTTCATCGGCTGCTCCTCTTCGTGGGCCGCTTGCGGGCAGGACTCCGGGGCGGTGGGGGCATGGCGTCCAGACGGCGCTCCAGCGCGTCGAAGTGGCGCTCCCAAAGGGCGCGGTAGGGTGAGAGCCAGGCATCCAGCTCCGCCAGGGGCGCGGCGCGCAGTTCATAGAAGCGGCGGTTGGCCTGCTGCTCCACGTCCACCAGGCCGGCGTCCTTGAGGACCTTGAGGTGCTTGGACACGGTGGGCTGCGCGAGCGAGAGCGCGTTCACCAATTCCCCCACCGCGCGGGGCCGCACCCGCAGCAGGTCGAGGATCCGCCGGCGGTTGGGATCCGCCACCACGTCGAATGCGCTCCCCGTCATGACTCGCAATATGCATATCAGGCTATATAGCCGTCAAGGCATTAAGCGCCGCTATACAGCCCGACCAGGGTCAGCGCGCCCAGGCAGGCGTTGGGCTCGGCGGCGCGCGTCAGTTCTCCGCCCGCCGTTCGTCTTCGGGGGCGAATCATCCTTCTTGACCGAAGGGGCGAGGCCTCGTAGGAAGCGGCCCGCTCCGCAGCGTGAACAGCGCGGGAGCAGCGTAGGCCCGAGACGCCCAGGTAGCTCAGTCGGTAGAGCAGGGGATTGAAAATCCCCGTGTCGGCGGTTCGATTCCGTCCCTGGGCACTCTCACTTCGTCAGACTGGGCGGCCGCCTGCTCGCCGACGTGAGGGCTACTGCCCGCCAGACACCATGCGCTTCATGGTCTCGTACTCCGCGCGGACGAACCCAAGCAGAACTTCGTCCGCCAGCGACGGCAGAGGCCAGCCGTCGACGCGAAGCTTGTTGAACTCGGACAGGGTCCGCCGTGCGGCGTCCAGCGTCTCTTCTGCCTCCCGGATTCGGCTCGGATCACCTGACAGCATGGCTGCGGTCCTGAGCAGGACCGAGCCCTGGAGCTTCTCGAGGATCGTGGGCAGGCGAATGTGAGCAAGCCCTATGGCCCACAACGCCGAGGCCCGCTGTGCCCGCTGTTCCTCGCTGACGGAATCCCCAGCGAGCTTGGCCCGCAGCCTCAAGTGCCAGCTGAAGGGTCCGGAGAGGGACATGACGGATGCCCCGACAGCCTTCCCAGCTGAGTTCTTGATGCCGGCAGCCTGGAGCGCCTGCCGAACCGCCAGATAGAGCGGCTCGTAGTGGGGCGTCCGCGCATGAGGCAATGTCGCGATCCGCTCCAACTCCTGCCAGTCGGTCGCCGAAAAGGGCTGCCCCTTGTCGCCCCCAACCAGCAGAGCGACGAGCGGAAACTGCATGCTGTCGGGATGGCGAACGGCCATCCGCGCGGCCGCCTGCCGAATCAGGGCTTCCTTCTCACGCGCCTTCTCCCCTGGTCCCTCGTCGAGCGGGGAGTTCACCTCCATCAAGGCGACGGCCAAGCCTGGGTCATCCACCTCGAGGAGGGATCTCAGCGCGTGATCTTTGGCCCAAGGGCTGCCGGCGCTCGAGATCGCCAGAAGGTGGCGCTCCGTCGCATCCGAACTGGCAACGAATCGCGCCTCGAGCGGGTCGTCCCAGAAGTCAGGAATGCGCGGCTCGAAGATGATGGAGGACTTCTCCAGATCCGGCCGGCCTGCTTCGTGCCACGCCGAGCTGAGGGCTGAACTCCACTCTGCTCCGCTGCGCCGCGCCTTCAACAGGCCAGCAAGTACCTCCGCCTCAGAGTTCTCCGCGGCGGGCGCCAGGGCAGCAATGTGCTGCGCTGCCTCTTCGTACCTGCCCTCCTCCAACGCCACGCACGCGAGCGTGAACAGGGCCCGCGGATGTTGGGCCTGCGACTCCAGGATCCGGGCGAGCCGCACGCGCGCGTCCTTCCATTGCCGTTCGATGGCGGCATCGAACGCGGCGTCGAGCAGCTCTCGCTCCTCTGCCTCTCCCAGCAGGTCGGCAGTGGTGTGCGGAGCCCCACCGCAGCTGAGGGAGACCGCGGCGATGACGCCCACGATCACGAGTTCACTTCGACCTGGGACCTGCAACCGGAACCTCCGTCTCTCGCGCCGCGTCCGCTGCCCGCGCCTCTTCCTGCTCGAGGATCTCCTGGTACCGCGCCACCAGCTGCCGGACCTTCCCCGACTCTTCGCCGTCGGGCTCGAGCATCAGGTAGGTCTGGTAGCTCGCGGCGGCCTCAGCGGTCAGGCCCATCCGCGCGTTCGTCGCGCCGAGATGCAGGTGGCACCGCGCGAGGCTGGGCTGCAGGACGACGCAGCGAAGGAACCGATCCCGCGCTCGCGTCAGCTTGCGGCTCATCAGGGCTTCCTGCCCCTCGTCGATCAAA
>CAZQVZ010000176.1:0-11481 GCA_964596895.1 uncultured Myxococcaceae bacterium | reverse complement strand
GCTCGGCTTCAACCGCGTCTCCATGGGCTGCCAGGACTTCGACCCGCAGGTGCAGAAGGCCACCAACCGCATCCAGACCTTCGAGCAGACGCGGGACCTGCTGAACGCGGCGCGCAGGCTCGGCTACGCGGGCATCAACTTCGACCTCATCTACGGGCTGCCCCACCAGACCCCCGAGAGCTGGCAGCGGACCCTGGCCCAGGTGCTCTCGCTGCGGCCGGACCGGCTCGCGGTCTACTCCTTCGCGTTCATGCCGGACGTGCTCAAGCACCAGAAGCGGATGCCGGCAGAGGCGATGCCGAAGGGCTCCGCCAAGATGGACCTGTTCCTCGCCGCGCGGGAGGCCTTCATCGGCGCGGGCTACAAGGCGATTGGGATGGACCACTTCGCCCTGCCCGAAGACGAGCTGTCGGCGGCGCAGACGGAGCGGCGGCTGGGCCGGAACTTCCAGGGCTACACGGTGCGCGCCGCGGGGGACGTCATCGCCTTCGGCTCCACCGGCATCTCGGACGTGGCCGGCGCCTACGCACAGAGCGTCCGCGCCTTGCCCTACTACTACGAGCGCATCGCCTCCGGCCGCTTCGCCACCGAGCGCGGCATCACCCTCACCCACGACGACGTGATGCGGCGGCGGATGATCCAGGGGCTGATGTGCAACTTCTGGCTGGACCTCGGCGCCGAGGACGCCTTCGCCGAAGAGCGGGCGCGGCTTCAGCCCATGGTGGAGGACGGGCTGGTGAAGGTCTCCGGCCGCGAGGTGGAGGTGACCCCGGTGGGCCAGCTCTTCGTCCGCAACCTGGCGATGGCGTTCGACGCGCGGCTGCACGGCGGCGGACACACGCGGTTCTCCCAGACCGTCTGAGCGCCCATGGACCGGGACCCGCTGGACATCCTCCGCAACGACCACCGGCACATCGACCGCATCCTCTGCCGGGTGCTGGAGGCGGTGGAGTCCGCGCGCACCGGGAGCGGCGTGGACGCCCGCCTCTTCGGCCGCGCGGCGGAGTTCCTGCGGGTCTTCGTGGAGGGCGCCCACTTCGCGCGCGAGCAGGCGCTGCACGCCGCGCTCGAAGAGGCGGGGCTGCCGCGGAGCTCGGGGCTCCTGGCCCAGCTGGGCGAAGAGCACGCGCACGGCCGCGAGCAGACGAAGGCGCTGTGCGCCCTGGCCCGGCAGGTGGCAGGAGGCGAAGGCTCGCAGGAGGGCCTGGTGGACGACCTGGAGGCCTACGCCCGCATGCACCGGACCCACACCCTGCTCGAAGAGCGGGAGGTCATGCCCCTGGCGCAGAGGCTCCTCAAGCCGCCGCAGACCGAAGCGCTGCGCTCACAGTTCGCGCGCATCGAGGCGCGCTTCGGCCCGCTGGAAGAGGCGGCGCTGGCGCTGGAGCTGGCCTTCGGGCCTGGCCGCGCCGCGGCGACCTCCCGGGTGGGCATGGGCGGAGCCCGGCGATGAGCGGAAACCTCCCCCTGGACCGGACCCCGGGCGACAACCTCCACTCCTTCTACCGCTGGGGCTGGCTGCCCCTGCTCGGCGGCAGCGGCGCCATCGCCCTGGTGGTGGTCATCCTCTCCGAGTACGTGATGGACGCGGTGGGGGTGCCCGCGCGCGAACCCATCGTGCAGTTCCTCGTGGCCGGAAGGGCCATGTTCCTCTCGGTGCTGCTGGCCGCGTGGGCGGGCTGGTACGTCCTGCGCTCGCGCCGCCGCATCGAAGCGGTGCGCGAGCAGCTGCGCGCGCAGCAGGCGGCCCTGGCCGAACAGGCCTGGCGCAACGAACAGATGATGGGCCTGGGCGCGCTCTCCCGGGCCATGGCCCATGAGATCCGCGGGCCGCTGCACGCCCTCGCGCTGGACTGCACCCTGCTGCGCAAGCGGCCGGACATGGCGCCCAGGGTGTGTGACGCCATCGAAGAGCAGGTGACGGCGCTGGACGGGCTGCTCCAGGACTACATGGCCTACTCCAGCCTCTCCGGCGCGCAGCACCGGCCGCAGAAGGTGGCCCTGCCGTCGGTGGTGAGCGCGGCGCTGCACGGGTACGGCTCGCAGCTCTCCGCCCGGCAGGCCACCCTGGACGTGGACGTGCCGCCCACGCTGCCCACCCTGTCGGCAGATCCGGTGGGGATGCGACAGCTCCTGAATCTGTTGCTTCGCAATGCGGCGGAGTCGGTGCAGACAGGCGGGGCGGTGAGGGTGAAGGCGCGCAGCAACGAGGATGACGTGGTGCTCTCGGTGGCCTGGGACGGACCTCAGATTGCGCAGCCGGAGGTGCTCTTCCGGCCTTTCGCCGGCAGCGGGCTGGCGCTCGCCATCGTCAAGGACGTGGCGCGCGCCCACGGCGGTGAGGTCCACGCCCAGGCCAGCGGCGCGGGTGGACTGGAGATCTCGGTGCGGCTGCCCCTGGAGCTCTCATGAAGACGCTGCTGGTCATCGACGACGACCGCACGGCGATGCGCGGGCTGTCCCAGCTTCTGGAGATGGACGGCTACGAGGTCACCGGCCTCACCGCCTCCGAAGAGGCGCTGCCCATCATCGAAGGCCGCCGCTTCGACGCGGTGGTGACGGATCTGGAGATGCCCCGGGTGCACGGGTTGGAGATCATCCGGGCGGTGCGCGCGAAGTGGGCGGACGTGCCGGTGGTGGTGGTCACCGCCTACGTGAACTCGCCGGCGTCGCGGAACGCGCTGGCGCTGGGCGCCAACGCAGTGCTCTCCAAGCCCCTGCGCTACGAGGCGCTGCTCGAGGCCCTCCCCGCGGCGGGCTAGCCCGGGTCCCCTTCGCGCCCCCGGCGCGGGAGAATGACCCGGAAGGTGGAGCCTTTGCCCGGCGCGCTCTCCAACTCCACCCGGGCGCCCAGCGCATCCGCCATCCGCTGCACCAGGGAGAGCCCCAGCCCCACCCCGGGCTCGGACTTGTGCCGCATGTCCTCGAGCTGCACGAACGGCTCGAAGATGCGCTCCCGCTCCGCGTGGGGGATGCCCGGACCTGTGTCCGCCACCTCCACCACCACCGCGTCTGCCCCCGGCCGGACCCGCACCGTCACCTCGCCCTCGTGGGTGAACTTCACGGCGTTCACCACCAGGTTGGAGAGGATGAGGCGCAGGAGCCTGGGGTCCGTGTGCAGCGCCGCGTCCGCCTCCGGCGTCTCGGCGGACAGCCGCAGGAGCTTGCGCTGGGCTTCGTGCAGGAGGTCCGCCGCCACCTGCTGGGCCACGTCCGCCACGTCCACTTCGGTGCTGCGCGCGGTCAGGCGCCCGCTCTCCACGCGGATGAACTCCAGCACCGCGTCCACCAGCTCATAGAGCCTGCGCGCGCCGTCCCGGATGCGCTGGAGCCCCGGCGGCGGCGCGGTGCCGGCGCGCTGGAGCATGCGTTCGGTGGATTCGGCGTTGAGGTGGATGGCGGTCAGCGGCGTCCGCAGCTCGTGGGAGATGAGGCTCAGGAAGGTGCTCTTCACCTCGCTGGAGCGCTCCGCCTCTTCGCGCGCGGCCCGCGCGGCCTGCAGCGCCACTTCCAGCTCGCGCGTCCGCCGCTCCAGCGCCGCCGCCAATTCGTCCACGTCGCGGGCGCCGGACGCCACCGCCCGCTGCAGGATGCTCCGGGCCTTCGCCGCCTTGGCCAGCCCCACCACCCGCGCGCGCAGCTCGGTGGCGTTGAACGGCTTGCCGACGAAGTCCTGCGCCCCCTGCTCCAGCAGCGACACCCGCAGGCCCTCTTCGTCGCGGGCGGTGAGGAGGATGATCTGCGTGTTCTCCAGCTCTTCGCGCGCGCGGACCTGTGCCACCAGCTCTGCGCCGCTCATGTTCGGCATCATCAGGTCGGTGAGGATGACGTCCGGGAGCACCACCTGCGCCCGCGCCAGGCCCTCACGGCCGTCCGCGGCGAGGTGCACCTCGAGCTCGCCCGCGAGCGTGTCCCGGAGGAAGTGGCGCAGGTCCGGGTTGTCCTCCACCACCAGCACCTTCGGCACGTCTCCGCCGGGGCCCACCGGCGCCTCCGTCTCCGCGGCCGCGGCAGGCGGGCGCACCTCCTCCACGAAGCGCTGCGCCCGCTCCGCGAGCGCCTGCTGCATGCCGGCGGTTCCCGTGACCCCGGGTGCCCGGGGGACCTCGGGCAGCGGCATCTGCACCTCGAGCTCCGCGCCGCCGAGCGCGCTTTCGGGCAGCACCCGGATGGTCCCCCCGTGCAGCTCCACCAGGTCCCTGGCGATGGCGAGCCCCAGCCCGGTGCCGCCGCGCCTGCGGGTGTCTCCCGCGTCCACCTGCGAGAAGCGCTCGAAGATGCGCTCCCGCCACGCCGGGGGAACGCCCGGGCCGCTGTCCGCCACCGTCAGCCGCACGCCCCCGTCCGTCCGCGCCAGCGTCAGCCGCACCTCGCCGTCGTCCGGCGCGAACTTGAAGGCGTTGGACAAGAGGTTCAGCACCACCTGCTGCAGCTTGTCCGCGTCCGCCACCACCCACAGCTGCTCGGGCAGGTCTGCGCTGAAGCGCACCCCGCGTCCCACCGCCATCGACTCGAAGGACGCGGACGACAGGCGAAAGACCGCCGCCAGATCCACCGCAGACGCCTCGAGCCGGAGCTCGCCGGCCTCCAGCTTCGCGGCCTCGAGGAGCGTGTTCACCTGCTTGAGCAGCACCTGCGCGTTTCGCTGCACCGTCACCAGCGTCTCCCGGCACCCAGGCGAGGTGGCGGGGTCACCCAGGAGCCGCTCCACCGGGCCCAGCACCAGGGAGAGCGGGGTCCGCAGCTCGTGGCTGACGTTGGCGAAGAAGGCGGTGCGCGCCTCGTCGAGCTGCTTCACCTGCTCATAGAGCGCCTCCAGCTCGCGGTTCTTGCTCTCCAGCTCCACCCTGCGGCTCTCGGAGAGCTGCGCCGCGGTGGCCACCGACACCACCCGCGCCCGCATGGGAAGGAGGAACGCCGCCGTCGCCACCGACGCCACCGCGGTGAGCAGCTTCACGAAGCCCGCGAACCAGTAGTCCGCGTTCCACACATTCCACACCGAGACGAAGTGGGTCAGTCCACAGGCGCCGATGAAGAGCCCGAAGGCGAGGAACATGGGCGTGAACGGCAAGCGCACCCGCTTCACCAGGTACCAGAGGATGAGCGAGATGCCGACGTACGCCAGGCCAATCAGCGTGTCCGAGCCGACATGCAGCCCCACCAGGTGCGGCTTCCAGAGGTAGCAGTGGCCGTGCGGCATGAACCACTCCTGGCTGAAGAACGCAGCCAGGCCGCCGCCGCCGGCAGCGTCTGCGTGCGCCGCTGCTTCAGCGTGCGCCGCGTGGTCCCCGGGGCCCATGTGTTCGTGTTCCATTGAACGGGTGTCTCCGCCAGCCATCGAACCCGTTGTTGGGGGCCCGATGAAAGGTGGATCGACCGGTCAGGGCATCGCTTCGTCCGTTGAGTGCGCCAGCGAACGCAGATGGACCACCAGCAGGGGCAAGAGCGGGTCGTCCTTCAGGTCGGGGTTGGGCGGCATCGCGGCGCTGCGCCCGACGGAGGGGCCGCCGAAGACGATGATGCGCGAGAGCCACGCGTCCTCCACGCGCGCCTGCCAGGCGGGGTCCGCGAAGCTGTGGGGGCGGGGCAGGAACTGCGAGGTGTCCGGGCCGTCCGCCGCGCCCAGTGCGCCGTGGCACTTCGCGCAGCGGGCAGCGAACAGGCGCGCCGCCGCGGCGGGAGAGACCTCGGCGCGCGCGGGTCTCTCGCAGCCTGCGACGGCGGAGAGGAAGGCGATGCCGCCGAGCCCGAGCGCCGGAACCTTCCACGCCGCGCGTGCGCCCCTGAGCGTCACCTGCCGCCGAAGCCGCGGATGATCTCGACCAACCCGTCGAGCCGCTCGTCACGCGCGAGATCCGGCGCGGCCGGCATGGCCGGGCTCTTGCCCACCGCCATGCCGCCCTGGACGGTGATGGTCCGGATGTCCTCGTCCGTCACCTGCGCCTGCCACGCGGGGTCGGCAAAGCTGCGCGGCCGCACCTGGAACGCGCCCGCCGCCGGTCCATCTCCTGCGCCCTTCGGCCCATGACAGGGCGCGCAGCGGGCGCCGTAGAGGTCACCGGCCTTCTTCAGGACCGCCGGGGCGCTCCGGGCCGCCTCCCCTGCTGGCTTTGCGCTGGACCGAGCGGCTGCACCTTCTTGCGCGGACGGCGCCGTCATCGCCTGGGGGGGCGCTGGCGCCCGCTGCTCACACCCGCTCGTCCACGCGAGCAGCACCCCCGCGGCGAAGAGGACGCCCTTCACTCGATGTGTCATGGGCGCGCACCCTGCCCGAGGACGGGGCAGGTGCGGAAGGAGAACCGTCAGCGCCGTAGGGACGGGGCTAGATGCCAACCACCAGCGACACCGTGGCGAGCAGACACGCGGCGGTGAGTCCCCAGCCGGTGCGCTCGAGCGCGCGCGGGTGGGGCGGCATCGCGGCCACCGCCAGGGCGAAGAGCGCGCAGGGGACCACCGCCGCCGCCACCGCCGGGTGGATGACGTCGGTGATGCCCAGGGCCGCGAACAGCGCCAGCGTCGTCGCGGACGCGCCGGCGGTGAGGCCCCGCAGCCAGAAGGTCGCCTTCGGCTTCGCGGAGAAGATGACCGCGCGCACCGCCAGCGTCCCCAAAGAGAAGCTCGCGCCGAGCGCCAGCCACGCCTGCAGCGCCACCAGCGCGGAGAGCCCACCCGCCATGCCGATGGGCACCGCCCACGCCGCCATCGCCGCGGCGGCCACCAGCTCACCGGCGGCCGTGCGCTCCTTGCGTGCCGCGGTGAAGAGGAGGAACACCGCACCCAGGACCAGGGGCGGATGCATGGCCACCCGCGCACCTTCGGGCAACAGCAGGTGGGCGACGACGAACGCACCCAGGGCGCCTGTCCCCAGCAGCGCGCCCTGCGTCCAGGCGCCGCGGCCGTCGCGCTGCCGTATCCGCTCGCCCCGGTGTCCGAGCAGGATGGCCAGAGACTCGTGGGCGAGGAAGGCCAGCGCTGCGGCGGTGACGAGCGCGAAGGACGCGGCCTGGGGCCGGCCGAGGAGCAGCGGGGCCAACAGCGCGAACCCAAGCTGGACCCAGGCGCCGTGCTCGCGGGGGAGGAGGAGAGCCATGACCGCCGTCATTGCAACCGATGGGCCCGGACGCCCCGGGGGCGCAGGCAGGCGGCGGCGCGGCGTCCCTGCGCAACTACTGCGCGACGGCCACCGGCGGCGCGCTCCTTGCGGCGTCCGCGAGCGTGGTCCGCCGGGCCCAGTCGGTGACGGACTCCTTCAGCTCGCTCACCGAGTTGTGCAGGGGGCACGGGTTCTTGTTGTTGCACTTGCCCCACCCGAAGGCGCACCGCTTCTCGAAGAGGTCCTCTTCCACCGCGTCGAGCACGTCCGCGAAGCGGATCCGCCCCGGCGGCCGGGCAAGCTGGAAGCCGCCGTGGTGCCCCTTCTGCGCGTGGAGCAGCCCCGCCGCCACCATCTTGCGGAGCACCTTGGCGGCGTAGGGCAGGGGGATGCCGGTGGCCTGCGAGACGTCGCGGCCGGTGGCCCAGCTCTCCCTGGGCACCCGTGCGAGGTGCACCATCGCGCGCAGCGCGTACTCGGCGGTCTGGCTGACGATCATCTGCCTTCCTTCAGCGGTCCTGGACCCGGGGGAACAGGACGTTGTTCTCCAGATGCAGGTGCAGTTGCAGGTCCCGCTCCAACTGCTCCAGACCCTGCCACAGGGCCCGCCACTTCGCGCAGGCGCCTTCGGGGATGACGAAGCCGCCCGTCAACTCCCGGATGCGGCCCAGGTGCTCTCCCGCGCAGCGGTGCTCCTCGAGCAGCACCGGCACCGGGCCGTTCTCGGGCATGGGCTGACCGGAGAGGATCCAGGGGAAGAGCACCTGCTCCTCCTTGATGAGGTGGGCGCGCAGGTCCGCGCGCAGGTGGATGACCGTGTCGTAGAGCGCGGGCAGCCGGCGCGGGTCCCTGGCGCCGTGCCGCTCCACCACCCGCGCGGCGAGCTCCTCCAACCGGGCGAGCTCCTCGGGCAGGGGCCGGTGATAGCGGGTGACGATGTGGCTGATGAGCGTGGTGAGCGGCGCCTCGGCCCAGCCCGTCACCGCGTCGTCCAAAGGCGCGTCCGCCTGGTCAATTTCGTCCAGGAGCGCCCGGGCATCGAGCCCCTTGCGCGCGCACACCGCTGCCAGCGGCTGGCCGCCGCCGCAGCAGAAGTCGATGCCGTGGCGCATGAAGACGCGGACCGAAGCAGGCCTCTGCGCCGCGACGTCACCGACGGTGGACTGGGGGGTGAGGGTCTCCATGGCACTGACTCCCTGGCGCTCTAGCGTTGCTCCGAGACCCGCGCGACGCCCGCGCGCAAGGGCCCGGCCTCCGGCGCCGCTCGCCGAAGGGGAAGGAGATAGACGACCCCCGCGAGCACGATGCCCGCCCCGCCCGCGGCCGCGAGCCACAGGGCCGGCCTGAACGTGGCCGCGAGCCCGGGGACCCCCAGCAGCGCCCCGGTCAGGAGCCCAAGGCCCAGGGCCATCACCGCGAGCCCGCCCGAGTGCAGCCACAGGCCAGCGCCAAAGGGACGTCTGAGCGCGGAGAGCAGGGGGATGAAGAGCGCGCAGGTGATGAAGCCCACCAGCTCCACGTGCAGATAGAGGATGACCGGGTGACGCAGGGCCGCCGCGTGCGGCACCAGCCCCGAAGCGCCCACGGCCTCCATCACCAGCTTGGCGACGAGCCAGGTGGCGGTGAGCCAGAGCGCCATCCGCAAGGCCTTGTCCGGGCCAGCCCGGACCGCGCGCGCGGCTCCGAAGAGCGCCTGCGCCCAGGTGATGGCTGCGACGGCGGTTACGAACACGCCCACCCGGGCGGCGATGCCCACGGCGCCCTCGGCGCCGCCCGCCACGCCCAGCGGGAACCCCAGCCAGGCGGTGGCCCCCAGCAGCGGCAGGGTGCGTCGCAGCCCCGTCTCCCGCACCTTCACGCCCAGCCCCTGGAGGTGATGGAGCAGGAGCCCCATGGCGCAGAAGGCGAAGAACCAGCCGAAGCAGTGCAGGAACGCGAAGACCGCGAGCCGGCCCTCCAAAGGCGCGTTGGCGCCGGTGGCGAGCAGCACCACCCGGCCGGTGGCGCCCAAAGCGGCGAGGCCGATGTACGCGAACCCAGTGCGCAGGAAGGAGAGCCACAGCCCGTCCTGGCCGCGCGCGGCCCGGAAGAAGCCCCAGGTGATGCCGCCCCACACGCACAGGCTCAGCGTGGAGAGGACGACGGAGGGGACCCAATAGCCCCCGTGCAGGAAGGAGATGAAGCCCGCTGCGGTGACCACCGACAGGGAGGCGCCGGCCCAGCGCGTGGCGCGCGCGGAGGCGCCCACCGCCCGGTACGCCAGCGCCACGATGACCAGCCCCAGCCAGCCGAAGTAGAGCGTGTGCGAGTGCGCGTGCAGCGCGTTTCCGAAAGAGGAGAAGAGCCCCAGCGGCCGGACCAGCTCCATGCGCAGGCCCAGGCCCACGAGGACGCTCACCACATAGAACCCGAGCGCGCAGCCCAGCAGGCGCTGGGTCAGCCGAAGGGGCGCTGTCGCTTGGCCGGCCATTCGCAACCGAAGCCAGAGCAATTGCCGGACCCGGGCCTCTTGCCTCCGAACCCCGTGGCAAGGGTCCGCAATTTCTGCGTCGCCGTCTGGTCGCGCGCAGCCGGTGCGTGGCTCGGCGCGTCAAAAGACCCAGAGGTCCGCAGAGGGGCTCGCCACCGAAGCGCGGCAGGGAGCGCGCCCGGCTCTGGGTCTGAAACGCCTGGCCGCGGACAGCCGCCCGCGCCCGCTACTTCCCGCCGGTCTGGTTCGTGGGGATGGGGTCCTGCGGCGGTGCCGGGTGGTCCGGGCGCGCGTGCGGGCCTGCGGCCTGGTCCCACGGCAAGGCCGGCTTGAACGCCGGGTCACGCACCGCGAGCTGCCCCTGCCGGGCGATGTTCATGGCGTGCCCGAGCACCCGGGCGGACTCCTGCGGCGCGTGGAAGCCCATGGAGTTCTCCGCCTCCACGAAGTCGACCATGAACTGCGCGTAGCGCTGCATCTTGCGAGCGGTGACGAGCGCCTCGTCGCTCTTTCCCGCGGCCTTCGCCTCCTTGATGTCCCCAATGAGGGAGATGACCGCGTCCATGGCGGTGTTCCGCAACTCGAAGGTGCGGTCCTGGATGGTGAAGATGCGCTGGCGCAACTCCTCCTCCGGCCACTTGTGACAGGTCTGGCAGGCGCGCTGGATGTTCAGGACCGGCGAGCGGATGTGGTGGTCCGAGATCTTCTGGGCGCCGGTGCGCACGTACGGCATGTGGCAGTCCGCGCAGGCGACGCCGCTCTTCGCGTGGATGCCCTGGCTGTACATCTCGAATTCGGGGTGCTGCGCCTTGAGGACGGGGGCGCCGGACTCCTTGTGGACCCAGTCCTTGAAGTCCACCTCGTCGTAGTAGGCGAGGATGTTCTCCACCTGCAGCCCCTTGTGCCACGGGTAGGTGAGCTGCTTGTCCGGCGGGGCGAAGTAGTACTCCACATGGCACTGCGCGCAGACGTAGGTGCGCATCTCCTGGTGGGTGGCGTCCTTGCGCGGGTCGTAGTCCTTCACCCCCTGGGACGCCTTGAGCTGCTTGATGCCTTCGATGAAGCCGGGCCGGGTGACGCGAAGCTGCATGGTCTGCGAGTCGTGGCAGTCGATGCAGGCGACCGGGTGATTGACCTCTTTGCGCGCCTCTTCGTAGGGCAGCGGGTTCAACTTCTTGAAGCCCTCGATGATGTCCCCGTTGCCGGCCTTCTTGTACGGCACGTACATGGACCCGTGGCAGTGCAGGCAGGCACCTGGCTGCTGCGCCACCTTCTGGCGTTCGGTGAAGATCTGGTCTTCGAGCATGTACGCGTGCCCGCGCTCCTCGCGGAAGTCGGTGGCGAAGGCGTAGCCGGCCCAGAAGGTCTTGAGCCGGGGGTCCTCCTCCAGCCGCGACTGCGCGACGATGGAGCGGGGGTCCGCGTCGCTCGGCGTGCGCGGCACGGCTTCGCTCCCGCCGTAGCGGGTGCGAACCTGGTCCGTGGTGCGCCTGTACGCGTCGTATTGCAGCGGGAAGTTCTTCCCCCAGACCGACGGGTCCTCGGTGTCGTCGGTCAGCTCCACCACGCGGAAGAAGGGGTTCTGCCCCTCCTGCTGGCGCTCGCTGATGTTGAGCATGAGGGCGGCGGCGCCCACCGCGGCGATGGCGGCGACCACCGCGACGATGGCGATCAACAGGAGGGGACGGCGGGACGAGCGGGTCGTTTCAGGCATAGGGGTTCCGTGGGTTCAGAGCGGGTGCCCCACCTGGCGGTGGCAGCGGATGCAGCTCATGTTCTTGTCCGCGTGGGGCGGGTCGATGGCCTCCACGATGGCCCCATGGCAGTGCCGGCACTGCGCTTCGGTCACCTCGCGGTTGGGCTGGGTGATGCGGAGGGGATCAGGGAAGTTGCCGGTGGTGAAGGCCACCGCGTGGTT
>CAZQVZ010000175.1:0-11584 GCA_964596895.1 uncultured Myxococcaceae bacterium | reverse complement strand
TCGTGCCCGTCCCGGTGAAGGCCAGCGCGATGGGCGAGGAGCAGGTGTCACCGCTGCCGCCGCTGCCTCCGCCCAACTGCGCGCTGAGGTTGTACGAACCCGCCGAGCCGGACACGCCATCCACCACCAGGACGTAGTTGCCAGCCGCGAGCGTGGGCACGGTGAAGCTGGCGGTCCCGCCGGTGCTCGACGCCATGTGGCAGCTCAGCGACGCGCCCGAGCAGGTGGACCGGAGGAACACCGCCGGCCGGTAGTTGCTCACCGTGGGCGTCACCGTCACCGTGAACGGCTGCGAGGTGGGGTTGGTGAACGTGTAGTACCTGTCCCCGCCGGTCAGCCCGCTGCAGCCGCCCACCACGGAGTCGGTGTCATTGGCGTAGCCGGTGGTGTCGCCGCTGGTGCTGGCGATGCCGCCCGAGAAGCTCAAGGGCTCCGCGGTGGTGCAGGTGTCGCCGGGCAGGTTCGCCGATGGATCGAACGTCTGGATCTGCAGGTTGAAGCTCCCGCCCGACGCCGAAGGGCTGTCCACCCACACGTACCAGGTGCCTGCCGGCAGGGACTGCTCTTCGATGTGGCTGCTGGTCGTGCCGCAGGCGTACTCGCTGCCGGTACAGGACTGGTGCAAGTGGATCGTCGGCGAGTAGCCGCCGGAGCCCGTCACGCCGATGTACGCCATGAGCGTCTTGGACGTGGTGAAGGAGAACACCCGGTCCGGTCCACTCCCGCCGCAAGAGGACGAGGAGTTGTTGCCATAGCCGACCGTGGTGTCCGCGCGCTCGACGCCCATCAGTCCTGCCGGGCCACCCGAGAGGGGCTGCAGGGTCAGCGCCTGCACCGTGCTGCAGGTGTTCCCCGGCGGGTTGGTGCCGCCGTCCGGTTCGGCGCCGATGCAGGTGGTGCCGTTGCAGACCGTCCCGCTGCTGCAGGCCACGCACGCCACTCCGAAGGCGCCGCAGGCGTTCTGGGTGTTCCCGGTCAGGCACTCGCCGTTGGCGGTGCAGCAGCCGTCGCAGGTTGCCGCGCAGGTCTGGCCGCCGTCAGGGTTGTTCCCGCCGTCAGGGTTGTTCCCGCCGTCAGGGTTGTTCCCGCCGTCGGGGTCCGTGCCGCCGTCTGGATTGCTGCCGCCGTCGGGCTGGAGCCCACCGTCCCCACCGCCGAGCCAGCCGACGAACTCGACGCAGGTGCCGGTCGAGCACGACTGCGTCTCGGTGCATTCCGCGCAGACGCTGCCGCTGAAGCCGCACGCGTTCTGGACGGTCCCCGGCCGGCACACGCCGTCGTCGTCACAGCAGCCGTTGCAGGTGGACGGACCGCAGTCCGCTTCGAAGACACCGCACGCAGACACGAAGCCGGCGAGCAGGGCTGCCGCCAGGAGGGGAAGGACTCTGTTCATGGGGGTCATCTCGCACAGCCAGACCCCGAAGTGGGGTGGCGTGTGCAAACTACCAGAACGGCTAGAACGAGAGCAGCCAGCGCAAAGCGTCCGGCAGGCGCCTCTGCCAGTCGCCTTCGGTGTGCTGGCCGCCCGGCTCCAGCACGCACCGAAGCTCCCAGTCCTCGTAGCCAAGGCCCTGTAATTGCCGGCAGAACGCGGCCACCTCGTCGCCATAGCGCATGGGGAAGGGGCCGTTCTCGAAGCCTTCCTCCGCCCCTGCATCGATGTAGATGCGCGACGGCTTCTTCGGGTTGGCGTTCCAGTGCCGGAAGAACGCACGCTCGCTCCACATCACCGACGGGGAGAGCGCGCCCACCCGGGGGAACACGTTCCCGTGGCGCCAGTGCAGGTACAGGGAGATGAGCCCGCCGAGGCTCGAGCCGCAGACCGCGGTCCACTCCGGCTCGGGCCTCGTGCGGAAGGTCCGGTCCACCCAGGGCTTGAGCTCGTGGATGAGGAAGCGCGCGTAGACCTCTCCGCGGCCCTTCACCTCCGCGCGCGGCTCGTCCCACGGCGAGTAGTCCTCGAAGCGGCCTTGCCCATGGTCCACCGCGACGATCATCCACGGCCCGACCTCCCCGGAGGCGACGAGCGCCTCCAGCGCCAGGTTGGCGGCCCAGGTGGGGTGACGCGCGGACAGGGGGTGCTCGAAGACGTTCTGGCCGTCCTGCATGTAGAGGACGCCGAAGCGCTCGTGCGGCGAGGTCTCGTAGCGCGTCGGTGTGAAGACGCGGACGGTGCGCTCGAAGCCCTCGGCGTGGCTGTGGACGTGGCGGAAGATCTGGATGTCGCCCATGGGCGCGCGCAGCGTATCCTGCGCGCATGGCGGGCGGGTTCCGGAAGCTCAAGGGCGATCTGTACATGGGCTACCGCGCGTTGGTTGCCCATCCTTTGCGCCAGCTCTTCAGCCGGGATGAGCGCACCGGACGACAGAGGTTCCTCGACAACTACGCGCCCGAAGGGCTCTTGCCCACCAGCTCACAAGAGCGGGCGCTGCTCCACGAGGCCTCGCGCTGCATCCACTGCGGCCTGTGCGACGCGTATGACCCCACGCTTTCGTCCCTGCCGCGCACCGTCTACGACGGGGTCAGCCTCCTGCCGGTGAGCTACGCGCGCGCCACGCCGGACATGCCCAGGGCGCGGGCCGCCATCCTCGCCATCCGCCCCGAAGACCTGACGCGGGCCGAAGCGGTGTGCCCCACGCGCGTGCCGCTGCGCCGCATCGCCGCGTACCTCAAGGACAAGCTCCAGGCGCTGGACGGGGCAGAGGAACGCCCGTCTTGAACGTGCAGCCGGTGAGCGCGGACAGGCTGCCGCCGCCGCGGGAGGCCGCGCGCGCGCTCGGCGCAGAGCTTTCGCGCCTGCTGGATGGCCGCGTCTCCTTCGAAGAGCAGGACCGGCTCACCTATGCGCGGGACATCTGGCCCAAGGCGCTGATCTGGATCCGCCAGGGGCTCATCCCGCCGCCGCCGGACGCGGTGGTGTGGCCGAAGGACGAAGCGGAGGTCTCCGCCATCATCCGGGCGGCGCGCGCCCACGAGGTGCCCGTCATTCCCTTCGGCGCCGGCTCCGGCGTCTGCGGCGGGGTGCTCGCGGTCAACGGCGGCATCGCGCTGGACCTCAAGAAGCTGGAGCGCGTGGAGCAGGTGGACCCGCAGGCGCGCACGGTGTTCGCGCAGGCGGGCGTCATCGGCGAGGTGCTGGAGCGGAACCTGAACGCGCAGGGCTACACGCTCGGGCACTTCCCGTCGTCCATCTACATGTCCACGCTCGGCGGGTGGCTCGCGGCGCGCAGCGCAGGGCAGCTCTCCAGCCTGTACGGGAAGATCGAAGACATGGCGCTCGGGGTCCGCGCGGTGCTCGGCACCGGCGAGCAGGTGGTGACGCCCACGCGTCCCTTCCGCGGGCCTGACCTGGCGCAGCTGCTCATCGGTTCGGAGGGGACCTTGTGCGCCTTCACCGGGGCGACGCTGCGGGTGCACCCGTACCCTGAGCACCGGGCGTTCCGCGGCCTCCGCTTCCGTACGGTGGAGGAGGGCATCGAGGCCATCCGCCGGATGTTCCGCGCAGGGCTGCGGCCCGCGGTGGTCCGGCTCTACGACCCGTTCGACACCGCCCTGGTGGGCAAGAGCGGCGGCACGCACAAGGAGAAGGTGGCGCCGTCTTTGCGCGGCGCGCTGCGCAGCGACGTGCTGCCCGCGGTGGCGAGGCGGCTCTCACCCAGGACGCTCGGCCGCCCGAACCTGCTCAACAAGGCGGCGCACCTGCTCAAGGAGTGCCTGCTGATCCTCATGTTCGAAGGCGAGCAGCGCCGGACCGACCGTGAAGAGGAGGCCGCGCGCGCCCTCTGCCTGCGCTCGGGCGGAGAGGACCAGGGGGAGGGGCCGGGGCGGGCCTGGTACGAGAACCGGTATTCGGTCTCCTACAAGATGTCGCCGGTGTTCGACTCGGGGGCCTTCGCGGACACCATGGAGGTGGCGGCCACGTGGGACCGGGTGATGGACGTGTATGAACGGGTGCGGCTGGCGGTGTCGCCCCTGGCCTTCACGCTCTGCCACTTCTCGCACGCGTACCCGGAGGGCTGTTCGCTCTACTTCTCGTTCGCGTCCTCGGCGTCCGGGGATCCGTCCCAGGCGCGCCGCTATGACGAATTGTGGCGGGTGGGGCTCACCGCCGCGCAGAGCGCCGGCGCCACCGTCAGCCATCACCACGGCGTGGGGCTGCTCAAGGCGGCGCAGATGCGCGAGGAGCTGGGCGAAGGCCGAAGGATGCTGGTGGCGCTCAAGCGCGCGTTCGACCCAGACGGGATCATGAACCCGGGGAAGCTCTCCCTGTGAGCGCGGCCCTGACCCAGAGGCTCCTGCAGCAGTTCGGCGGAGACGTCGCCCTGCAGGGGGAAGGCGAGGCGGCGGTGCCGGTGGTGACCCCGCGCAGCGAGCAGGCGCTCCTGGAGGTCCTCGCGCAGGTTCGCGCGCACGGGGCCCGGCTGCACGAAGACGTCCTCATCTCGCGCCGGAAGCTCGCGGGCATCGGCGGCATCGACGACAAGAGCGGGGTGGTGCAGGTGGGCCCGGGCGTCACCCTGGAGCGGCTGGAGCAGGAGCTTCGCCTGCGGGACTTGAGCCTGGGGCCCCTGTCGCCCGGCGCGCGCGGGCTGGACGTGGCCGCGTACCTGGAGGGACCGCACGCGGGCCTGCGGGCGATGCCCGGCGGGAGGCTGGAGACGGCGTGCCTGGCGCTGGGCGTGGTGATGCCGGACGGGCTGCGCTTCGTGTCTCGCCCCAGCCCGCGCAGCGCGGCGGGGCCGGACCTGGACGCCCTGTTCCTCGGCGGCAACGGGCGCTTCGGCCTCATCACGTCGGCCACCTTGCGGCTGTTCACCCGCCCTCGCACCGGCCGCGAGCTGTCGTGGACCTTTCCCACCGCCGAGGCGCTCTGGTCCTCCTTGCGGAGCACCGTGGCCCTGGGCGTCTGGTACGAGCGCGTCACCCTCGCGCCGCGGGCGGGCCGCTTCGTGCTCTGGGGGAAGGTGCTGGGCTCGGCGGAAGGGGTGGAGCGGGATCTCTCCAGCGCGGGCCACGCGTTCTCCTCCGTGGCGGCGAGACCCCACGGCCTTCCGCCACCTCCTCCACCCCAGGGCGAGGAGCGCGAGGTGACCTGGCAGGACGCAGCGCGCGCGGTGAGCGAAGGCGGCACCGTGACCTTGTGGCGCGTGTCCCTGGACACGGTCATTGCCCAGGGCGCGGGCGGGCGGGGGTTGCCCTTGTCTCTCTCGGGGGCGGGCGCGCACACGTGGAGCGACGTGAGCGACGCCGCCCTGCGCGCGGCGCTGGCCGAAGCAGACCCTGCGGGCGTGTACGGAGGAGCGCCGTGAACACCGAAGACGCCAACCACCGGCAGGCGTACGCCTACTGCGCGTACTGCCCGAAGGTGTGCCGGTTCTCGTGCCCCGTCTCGGACGCCACGCAGAACGAGACCACCAGCACCTGGGCCAAGATGACCGAGGCCTTCCTCGTCTCCACCGACAAGCGCAAGCTGGAGCCCACCGGCGCGAAGGCCCTGTACGCGTGCACCGGCTGCATGCGCTGCCGCTCCTTCTGCAAGCACGAGAATGAAGTGGGCTACGCGCTCTTCTCCGCCCGCCAGCACGCGGTGGACGAAGAGGTCGCGCCCGCAGGCGCGAAGTCCACGCTGAAGACGTTCGCCACCCACGGCAACCCGTTCGGCCGGGATCTCTCGTCCTTCGTGGGGCCGCGCGCGCAGACGCCGGTGCGCTATGCGCTCTTCCCCGGCTGCACCACCCTGGTGAAGCGCGCAGAGCTGGTGGAGGACGCGGTGGCGGCGGGCGAGGCGCTCGGCGCGCCGTTGGGGATGAGCAAGGCCGCGTCTCGCTGCTGCGGCTATCCGCTCTACGCCGCGGGCGACGTGCGCACGTTCACGGAACATGCAGAGGGCATGGCGGACGCGCTCGCGAGCTACCCGGAGCTGGTGGTGCTCGACCCCGGCTGCGCGTACACGCTGCGCGTCGTCTACCCGCGGGTGGGCGTCACGCTGCACACGCGCGTGCGCACCGTCTACGAGGTCCTCGCCGAGCATCTGGACCATGCCCCCGCGCGCCCGCCCTTGAAGCTGAAGGCCGCCTACCAGGACGCGTGCCACCTCGGCCGCGGGCTGGGCCAGTACGAAGAGCCCCGGCGGCTGCTGCGCGCGGCGGTGGGCGAGTTCCGCGAGGCGCAGGAGACGCGCGAAGAGGCCGGGTGTTCGGGCGGCGGCGGGCTTCTGCCCAGGACCCTGGCGGACGCTTCGGTGAGCATTGCCCGGCGGCAGGCGGACCGGGTGGCGCCAGAGGGGGAGGCGGTGGTGACCGCGTGCCCGACTTCGCGCAGGATGTTCGAGCGGGCAGGGCGCAGGTCGGAGGATCTGCTGACGGTGCTGCGCCGCTGGTTGACCTCGCAGGGGGAGGAAGAGAGCGCATGAAGCACTTCCTGGTGGTGAATCCGGGCAGCGCCAACGGCGACACCGGCCGCAAGTGGCCGGAGCTGGCCGCGAAGGTGGGCAGGTCCATTGGAGACTTCGGCCACGCCTTCACCTCCGGCCCCATGGACGCGGCCCGGGTGGCCCGCCGCGCCATCGAAGACGGCGCCGAGTGCGTGGTGGCGGTAGGCGGCGACGGGACGCTCAACGAGGTCGTGAACGGCTTCTTCGACGGCGGCGGCAAGCCGCTCAACCCGGACGTGGCGCTGGGCGTCTTGCCGCGCGGCACCGGCGGCGACTTCCGCAAGACCTTCGAGTGGGAGCCGGACCTGGACGCGTGCCTGAAGCGGCTGTCCTCGCCGGACGAGGCGCGCACCCTGGACCTGGGGCTCCTGGAGTTCGTGGATTCGGCAGGGCAGGAGGCGCGGCGCTACTTCATCAACATCTGCTCCTTCGGCGTCAGCGGGCTGGTGGACTTCGAGGTCAACCGGCGCAGCAAGCTCCTGGGCGGGAAGGTGAGCTTCATGCTCGGCAGCGCGCGGGCGCTGCTCAAGTACTCGGACAAGCCGGTGCAGATGAGCTGGGACGGCGGCGCGCCCGAGACCCTGAAGATCACCACCGTGGCGGTGGCCAACGGCCGCTACTTCGGCGGCGGGATGAAGGTGGCCCCGGACGCGGACCCCACGGACGGGCTCTTCGACGTCACCGTGTGGACCGGCTACACGCTGGCGGACTTCGCCTTCAAGTCGAAGGCCATCTACGACGGCTCGCACGTGAACCTGCCGGGGACGCGCAGGTTCCGCTGCAAGGCGCTCGTCGCGGAGCCTCTGGACGGTGAAGAGGTCCTGCTCGACGTGGACGGCGAGCAGCCGGGGAGACTCCCGTGCCGGATGACCGTGGTGCCCGGCGCGCTGCGGCTGAAGGCGTAGCGCGGCCCTGAACGTTCAGCATCCGTCCTGCTCGGCGCGTCCGCGCTGAGCGACGCCCTCCCCGTGCCTACAAGAAAGGGCATGGGAATCCCGCAGACCGCGGCCAGGCTCGCCCGGCGTCTCCGGGAGCGCGCGCGCTTCCGCTCCGAGGAGGTCGAGACCTACCTGACCTCGCACGAGGCCGAGTGGCGGCAGATCGCCCACGAGGCCCCGCCGGACGCGGCGGACATCGTCGAAGAGGTGGACGAAGACACCGCGCGCTCGCTCATCGCGACCCTGGAGCGGGAGGACGCGGCGGAGGTGTTGGACGAAACCCGCACCGACGTCACCGCGGAGCTCATCGCCCAGCTGCCGGTGGAGCACGCGGCGGGGCTGGTCCGCCGGATGACCACGCAGAAGGCCACCGACGTGCTGGGGGCGCTGCCGGCCGAGGCGCGCCGCGCGATCGTCGCCAGGCTGCCGGCGAAGTCCGCGCAGGAGCTGGCGGCGCTGCTCGACTACCCGACGGACTCCGCGGGCGGGATGATGTCCACGCGCATCGCCACCTTCAGCGCGGACGCCCGCGTGCGCGAGGTCATCGAGCAGTTGCGCAGGCAGCAGGACACGCTGGAGGAGCGGGACACCCTCTTCGTGGTGGACGAGGAGGGCAGGCTCACCGGCACCTTCTGCTCACGCGAGCTGCTCTTCGCGGACGCGGAGGCAGCGCTGTCCGCCCTGATGAAGGGGGACCCCGAGCGCGTGACCGTGGACGCGGACCGGGAGCGCGCGGCGGAGCTGGCGCTGCGGTACGACCTGCAGAGCGTCCCGGTGGTCGATGCGGCAGGGCGGCTCCTCGGCGTGGTCACCCGCGGCGCGGTCCTGGAGACGGTGCAGGCCGAGGCCTCGGAGGACTTCGCGGTGGCTTCCGGTGCGGGCGCGGAGGAGACGGTCTTCACCCGGGTGCTGCGCTCGGTGCGGATGCGGCTGCCGTGGCTTCTGGGCAACCTGGTGATGGCGCTGGCGGTGGTGTTCGCGGTGGATTCCCAGAAGGGGATCATCGCCCGCAACGCCGCGCTGGCCGCGCTGATGCCGCTGGTCGCGCAGGTGGGCGGCAACGGCGGCGCGCAGGCGCTGGCGGTGGTCATCCGCGGCATGGCCACCGACGTCGTCTCCGCGCAGCGGGTGTTCCAGATCCTCGTGCGGCAGCTCACCATCGGGCTCGTGAACGGGGCGCTCGTCGCGCTGGCGGCGGCAGGGCTCGGCACCTTCGTGGGCGGGCTGCGGGTGGGCATCGTGGTGGGGCTCGCCGCGCTGGCGAACGTGACCCTGGGCTCTCTGGCCGGCGCGGGGATCCCCATCCTCTTGAAGAAGCTGGGGCTGGACCCGGCGCTGGCCTCCAACATCTTCCTGACCCTGCTCACCGACCTGGTGGGGTTCGGCGGGTTCCTGCTCATCGCCACGCTGATGCTCTGAAAAGGGCGGAGAAATCCTTCGGGAATGAACTTTCGCGGCGCGCGTTCGAGGGCCGACCGCCACCACCGTGAGAGGAGGCACGCCCGTGAACGCCGACAAGCAGATGACCCTGTGGACCCGTGCAGACGAGACCCTCAAGTCCCAGTACGGCAAGGTGACCTATCGGGAGTGGTGCGAACGCGAAGTGCAGCGCATCGTCTCCAACGGCGGTCACGCGCGCCTCGTCGAGCGTCCCGACGGCTACGTGGCGCTGTTCCGCTGATCCGCCTCCGTATCGACAGCGGCAGCCTCGCCGAGCCCGGCGAGCCGCTTCGCCAGTGACGCGGCCTGCGCGCGCAGCTCGGGGATCGCCGTGGACTCCCAGTCTTCGGGGCGGGTGACCGCCCCCATCCCGTAGAGGCACTGCGAGGCGCGCCCTTGCGCGTCCACCAGCGCGCCGTCCTGGGTCTGCAGCCCGAGCCGGAAGGAATCCCTGCGCGCGAGCCCCCGCCCCATGAGCTCCCGCCCGAGCGGATCTCCCTCGCTCCCCGGCGCGGAAGGGCCGGTGCAGTTGACGACGACGTCCACGGTGGCCGTGTGCTCCTCCGCCCCGTGGCGCCAGCGGACCTGCCACCGGCCGGGCGCCGGCGCAGGCTCGAACGCCAGCAGGCGCCCCCGCTCGACGCGCAGCCCGCCGTCTGCGCGGGCCGCTTCGATCTGCGCTGCGACCTCCGGCGCCATGCGGTGCCGCACCACGTCCCAGACGCCGCGCGCGTGGCGCAGGAAGCGCGCGCGGTCAGAGGGTGAGAACCCACGCCACAGCGGCACGGTGTGGGAGCGGAGCCCATCCACCGCCGCTCGCCAGTCCTCCGCGTCCCCGGCGCCTCGTCGGAGCAGCCGCAGCACTTCGCGTGGACCCATCCCCGGCCTCACCGGCACCACCACCGGCGTCACCTCGTCACCGTGCGCCGCGGGCAGCCGCCCGTGCCGGGACAGGGCGAGGATCCGCCCCCGGTGTCCCACGCGCCGCAGCGTCAGCACCGCGTCCACCGCGGTGAGGCCGGTGCCCACCAGCAGCACCTCGGCAGAAGGGGGTAGGCGCTCCAGCCGGCCCCACTCCCACGGCGACGGGTGCCAGGCGCGGCTCTTCGTCAGCCCACAGTCGGGGACGCGCAAGGGCGCTGGCAGGCCGTTCCCGGTGGCGAGCACCAGCGCCCGGGCGCGCACCTTCCCCGCCCCTGCGAGCCACAGGTGCAGGCCGCGCCCGCGCTCCACTTGCACCACCTCGTCCCGCCACAGGTGGAGCCGCGAGGAGTTTTCATGGTGCGCCGCTGCCAAGAGCTCCGCGAGGTAGTCCCCGTACAGCGCGCGCGGCGCGAAGTCCGACGGTCCGTAAGGCTGGCCCTTTGCGCGCAGCCAGTCCGAGAAGTCGGAGGGCTGCCGGGGATCTGCGCTCATCGCCCTGGCGCGGACGTTGAGGAGGTGGGCCGGGTCCCGGGTGCCATAGGCCACCCCGCGCGCGAAGGCCCCGCTCCGGTCCACCACCGTCACCCGCCGGCCGGGCGCCTGCCGCAGAAGCTGCAACGCGAGCAGCGTCCCGCTCGCTCCGCCACCGGCCACCACCACGTCGAGGTCGCGCATAGGTCCTTCGCGCTCGCTGCACGCCCCGCGCCGGGTGCGCACCTTGCAGCCGAATCGCCCAGGGGCAACAGGAGCGACCGGGAGCGCGAACGCGCATGGACACAGTGGGAACCGAAGTACCCATCGATGGGACAGAACCGGGCACGCGGCGCGCCGCGCGGAAGCACGAGGTGGATCTGGACATCTGGGTCGCCCGCCTGGTTGCCGCAGGGGGTGATGCGCAGAAGGTGGATGCGCTGGTGACGCGCCACCGCCCGTCCGCGCGCTCGGTGGCCGAGTGGGTCCGGCTGCGGCGCGGGCGCTACACCCGCTCGCTGGTCTTCCGCGACGAGCTGTTGGAGGTGCTGGTCCTCACCTGGGCTGAAGGTTCGGCTGCGCCCATCCACGACCACGCCGGCCAGCGCTGCTGGATGACGGTGGTGCACGGCGCCCTGGAGATGGGCGCCTACCAGCGCGTGGACGGGGGCGATGGACCAGGGCCCGCGCGGGTGGAGCCGGACGGGCCGCTGCGCCGCGTAGGCGAAGGCGAGGTGGACCGCAAGGACGCCCACGACGCGCTGCACTCGGTGCGGTGCGCCTCCGGCTGCCGCCTGGCCGTCTCGGTGCATGTGTACGCGCGGCCTGTGGACCGCTGCCTCGTCTTCGACCCGCGCGCGGGCGGCTGCACCAGCAGGCGGCTGCAGTACGACTACCTCGGGCCGCGCTCGCGCCGAGAAGGCGCGCCGCTGGCGCTCTCCCGCAGGGCGCCGGAGGCAGAAGGCGTGTGGGGGACCTTGCGCCGGTGGGCGCGCAGGACGACGGAGGCAGGGGCGGAGCTTCTGGTCCCCGCGAACGTGGAGGAAGCGCAGGCGCAGGTGAGGGTGCGCGACGTGGGCCACACCTACGGCAAGGTGCAGGCGCTCACCGAGGTGAACCTCAACGTGCGCTCGGGGGAGCTGGTGTGCCTGCTCGGGCCTTCGGGCTGCGGCAAGTCCACGCTGCTGCATGCGCTCGCCGGACAGGTGCGGCCCACCCGCGGCGAGGTCTCTTTGGACGGCGTGCCCATCCGCGGGCCCGGGCCGGACCGGCTCCTGATGTTCCAGGACGCGGCCCTGTTCCCGTGGCTCACCGTGGAGCAGAACCTGACCTTCGTGCTCGCGGCGCAGGGCGTCCCCAGCGCGGAGCGAGGACGGCG
>CAZQVZ010000174.1:0-11622 GCA_964596895.1 uncultured Myxococcaceae bacterium | reverse complement strand
GGCTGCGCCCGGCCTCGCGCTGCGGCTGGCGCCCCTGGTCTTCGCGCCCCTGCTCTTCCCTGTAGATCTGCGCGAGGTGGTGCGCCCGCTCCACCTCGTCCCGCGCCCGGTCCAGCGCCAGGGCGCGGTCCAGCCGCTCCACCCGCTCGCGCAGGGCGGCGGTCACCACCTGCCCGGAGGCGAGCCGCGCCCGCGCGCTGGCCCGCTCCGTCCGCAGCTGCGCGAGCCTGAGGGCGACGTCCTCCGCCACCTCGCGCAGGACCTCCGCGTCTGCCTTTGCCTGCGCCCACGAGGCGTCCGTGGCCTCGAGCAGCCCCTGCACGGACGCTTCGTCGCGGGTGAGCGCCCTCTGCGCGGCGGCGTCCGCGAGCGCCTCCGCCTCCAGCAGCCGCGCGCGCACCGAGCTGAGCTGTGCCTGGTAGCGCTGGCGGTCCCGCTCCAGCTCCGCGCGCAGGGCCAGGAGCGTGGCCGCGCTGCGCCGCACCTGGGTCCCCTGCCGCTCGAGGTCTTCGATGAGCCCGTCCCAGGCCAGGAGCGGGTCGTCTTCCGCGCGGGTTCCGCGCGCCGGCGGGGCGCCCTTTGGGGAACGACCGAAGAGCCGCCTGAGCCAGCCGCGCGCCATGCGGCGAGACGATAGCCAGACCGCCCGCCCGGAGGGCAACAAGCTCTGCGCTGGCGGAGGGGAGCTGCCCTATGCTCCGCCGCCATGTCCGGACCCGTCTCAGACGCGCCAGAGGCCGCAGAGCCGTTTTCGAAGCAGTTCCGCTCACTCGGTGGCGTCTATTGGATCGCCAACTGGATGGAGCTGGTGGAGCGGTTCGCCTACTACGGCGTGCGCGTCATCCTCCCGGTCTTCATGGTGGCGGCGCTGGAGGTGGGCGGGCCGCAGTTCGACCACGTGCAGAAGGGCACCATCTACGCCATCTGGGCGCTGGTGCAGTCCTTCCTGCCCATCTTCACCGGCGGCTTCGCGGACCGGTACGGGTTCAAGATCAACATCGCCGCCAGCACGGTGCTGAAGATCATCGGCTACGTGCTGATGGGCTACTGCATCACCTTCGCGCAGATGCTCGCCGGCGCCGTCCCCCTGGCCGAGGCGCGCGCCGCCGGGACGGACCTCACCTACGAGATCTTCTTCGCGGGCGCGATGTTCCTCGCCGCCGGCACCGCGGTGTTCAAGCCGGGCCTGCAGGGGCTCATCGCCAACCAGATGCCGAAGACGGCGTCGTCGCTCGGCTGGGGCATCTTCTACCAGATGGTCAACATCGGCGGGTTCATCGGCCCGCTGCTGGCCGGCTACCTCCGGATCCTCGAGTGGCAGTACGTGTTCGTGGCCTGCGCCATCGGCATCGCGCTGAACTTCATCCCGCTCTTCTTCTTCAAGGAGCCGGCGCACCAGGGCTCGGACAACAACGCCACCCCGTGGCAGCTCCTGCAGGGCGCGGTGCGCGGGCTCCTGGAGCCGCGGCTGTTCTTCTTCACCATCGCGTTCGCGGGCTTCTGGCTGATGTTCTACCAGTTGTTCGACATCCTCCCGAACTTCATCGACGACTGGGTGGACTCGCGCGGCGCGGCGGGTGCGCTGGCCGGTCTCTTCGGTGACGGCGCGGTGCCCACCATCAACGGCGGCAACCTCACCCAGGAGTGGATGATCAACGCCAACGCGCTGCTGATCAGCATCCTCGCGTTCGCGGTGGGTTACGTGACCGGGAAGCTGCGTTCGCTCACCGCGATCGTGGTCGGCATCGGCATCAGCGCGGCGGCGATCTACGGGCTGGGGATGAGCATGAGCGGCTGGTGGATCCTCGGCGCCATCGCCCTCTTCTCGGTGGGCGAGATGGCCGCCAGCCCCACCAAGATGCGCTACCTCGCGGGCATCGCGCCGCCGGGGAAGCAGGGCCTGTACATGGGCTACGTGAACATGACCGTGGGCATCGGCTGGTCCATCGGTTCGATCGTCGCCGGCGAGTGGTACCAGCACAACGGCGACAAGGTGGAGTTGGCCAAGCGCTACCTGGTGGAGGAGAGCGGCGTGGCCGCGGCCACGGTGGCGGCAATGCCCAAGTCGGACATCCTGCCGTTCTTCCAGACGACCCTGGGTGTGGACGCCTGGGGCGCGCGCGAGCTGCTCTGGAACCACTTCGACCCGTCGGGGATGTGGCTGATCTTCACGCTCATCGGCCTGGGGTCCGGGGTGGCCATCCTCGCCTATGACCAGCTGTGCCGCGCCGCGGACAGAAAGCCCACCCACAGCTTCAACCTGCGGGGCCACCTCTGGGTGCGCGCGCTCCTGGTCCCCATCTGCCTGGGGCTCTACGTCGGCGTGTTCTTCAACCGGGGCAACCTCGCGCTGTGGGTGCAGGCGGTGATGTTCACCCTCCTCTTCGTGGCGTCGTTCTCGCCGGAGAAGAAGGACACGCCCGCGCCTTCGGTGGACCTGAGCCCGGGCGTCTAGGCCCAGTCGGCTTTCCGGCGCGCTACGCCGCGAGTTCTTGCGCAGCGCCGCACAGCAGCCGCAGGTGGGCCACCGCGCGCGCATGCCGCACGTCCGCCTCCGCCAGCCGCTGCACGTACCTGGGCACCGGCAGCTCATAGAGCCCGAGCAGATGAAGCAGGAGCGTCACGCTCTCGTCGGCGCGGACGTCCGCGGGGGCCAGCGCCGCGGCCTCTCCAATGGCCGCGAGGATGTCGGCGATGCGGTCCAACTCCCCGTCCACCCGGCGCTCGGGGGCGGGGCCCTCCTCCAAAGCGGGGCGAGGGGGGAACGCCACGTCGAACGCGAGCGGTGGAGGCGCCCCCTTCACCGCGTCCTTCACCCCGCGCCCCTTCGCCAGGGCCTCCAGCGCGTCGAGGTGGGGCTGCAGCCGCTCCAGGGTCACCGACGTCACCGGCAAGTCCGGCGGCAACAGGGTGCGCACCCGCGCGTCGAACTCGGTGCGCGCAAGCCCTATCTCCGCGTCCGAGAGGTGGACGTAGAAGGCGCGTCCGCCGCTCGCGCGCTGCTCGCGGACCAGCGAGCGCAGGTCGCGGTTCTCCTCGCCGAGCGCGATGAAGCTCATCGCCACCTCCACGTCCCCCACCGGCGCCCGCGCCTCCCGGAGCTGCTCGAGCGCCACGCGATCTTCGCCGTCGGTCACCAGGACCACCGTGGCCCGGGCGAGGTAGGGGTCCTTGCCGCGGGCGGCGCGGATGGAGTCGAAGGCCTGCAAGAGCGCGAGCGTGATGTCCGTCTGCCCGCGGGCGGGGGACTCGGTGAGGAGCTTGCGGATGTGGCGCGTGGCAGACGCCGCGGAGTCCACCCGGACCAGCTCCTGGGGCGCGTCGGTGAAGAAGCAGTAGTAGAGCGGGTCGAAGCTCTGCCCCCGCAGCGCCCGCTGGCGCAGGTTGTTCAGCTCCGCGAGCAGCACCGCGTCCCGGAAGCGGGCCCGCTGTCCGTGCATGGAGCCGGAGGCGTCGCAGACGTACACGCGCACGGCGGTGCGGCGGATCTTCTGGGGCTTCTGGGGCGGGGCCTCGTCGTAGTACGCGCGCACCAGCTGCCTGCCGGCCGCGAGGTCATGGAGGAGGAGCCTGGGGTCGGTGACCACGAAGTCGCGCACCTCGTGGAGCCCGGAGGCGAGGTCGAACTCCAGCCTCGCGGTGGGGTACGGCACCCGCCGGGCTTGGGGGCGCACCGTCCGCGCCTCCACCGACACCACCTCCTCTCCGAGCGCGTCCTCCACGTCGAAGTAGCGGGCGCAGCCGGCGGCGAGCTCGAACTGGGCCAGGCCTTCGTCCCCCAACGCCAGCGCCACCTGCACGAGCTGCGCGTCCTCCCACGCCAGCTCCGGATCCTCCGCGCCGCGCAGCCCGCCTGCTGGACCCGACGCACCGTCTCCCGTGGGCCCTACGCCCGCTGCGAGCGGCACCGGCAGGGCCTGGCTGTCGTCCACACCTTCGAGGTGCCGCTTGAGCGCCTGGAGATCTCCGAGGTAGCCGCGAAGCGCCGCGTGCGCCGCCTTCGCCACCTCGCCCTCCCCGGCCTCCACCGCCCGCTCGTAGAGGCTGCGCAGGGAGCGGAAGGCCTGCTCCGGCGCCTTGTGCGTCGTCTTGCGCACGTGGCGGAAGAGCTCGGAGAAGGAGCGCACCAGGGGCGTCTCGCGCACCCTTTGCCGCGCGTCGGTCACCTCCATCCGCAGCCTGCGCACCCGGTCCCTGTCGAACTCGCTGCCCACGCGCAAGAGCAGCTCGTGGGCGGCGTCCAGGTCCCTGCGCCTTTGGACCACGTCCTCCAGGTTGCCCTTCGCGCGCGCGGCCCAGAACTGGGCGACCGCGACCCGCGCGCTCTGCGGCGGCGGCTCGGGAGGCGCCCTGGAAGCTGCGTCCTCGGCGGGCGCTGCGACTTCGGGGTCCGCGTCCGCCGGCGCGGCGAAGATGGCCGCCACCTTGAGGATCCGCGCGGCCTGGGGCCAGGCGCGCTGCAAGGCGGAGGTGGCGCCCTTTGGCAGCCGCTCGGCCAGCAAGGAGCGCTCGGCGCGCAGGGCCGCGTCGTCCAGTTCGTCGACGACCTCCTGGGCGCGGGACGCGAGCAACTCGCCCAGCTTCGCCGCCCGCCCACGCCCCAGCCCGAGCTGCCGGAGCAGGCGCGCGTCCTCCGCGGTGTGCACGCCCACCCGGTCCAGCTCGCGCGCGACCGTCCACAGCCGCTCGAGCGCCGGCACCCCGTCCAGCCCGGAGAGCCGCGCCACCGCCCGGTCCCACAGCCCGGCCGCATCCACCCGTCCGCCCGCGAGGGCGTCGATGCGGCCGCGCAGCTCGGCCAGGCGGCGCAGGAGCGCGGGGTCCATGGCCTAGAGCCTCCCGCGCGCCTCGACCAGCTCGCGGGTGAAGCGCGAGAAGTGGTCACCCAGGGTCCGCACCCGCGCGTCCAGCACCTGCGCCCGCTCTCCCACCTCACCGGGCACCTGCGCCAGGGCCGCCAGCGCCGCGGAGAGCCTCAAGATTTCGCCCTCCTTCATGGCCAGCACCGGGAAGCGGCTCTTCACGAGCTGGTCGAAGCAGCGCTCCGCCTGCGGCCGGCTCTGCAGCGACCTCGGCTCGGGCAGGGACTTCATGAGGTGGCCGAGCCACTCGGACAGGTAGTTCGCCCGCGCCTGCAGGGCTTCGAGCTCCGCCGCCGCGGCCGCCGCCTTCAGGCCTTCACCGAGCAGCAGTTGCGCGCCCCCCGCCCGGGGCGCGCTGGCCGCCCGCTCCACCGCTTGCAGCCCGAGGTATTCGCCCTCCAGGGCCGCCTGGGCGAAGGCCTGGCGGTAGCGGAGGTACGCATCTGCGGTGACCGCCGCCTGCGGCTGTGGCGCCTCCACCGGAGGCAGGTTCGCCAGCGCGGCCACGTGCCGCCCCAGCCGCTCTTCGAGCAGGTCCAGGCAGCCGCGCAAGATGGCCTCCGCGGGCAGCGCCTCCTGCCGCAGCCGCTCCGCCACCGAGCGGATGGCGTGGGCGTAGTCCTCCGCGCGCGAGAACTCGGTGCGCTCCAGGACCTCGCGCGCCCACTCCCGCGCCAGGGGCGCCAACAGCGCCTGCCGCAGCCCCTTCTGCGCGGGGCTCAAGGCCACCAGCGCCGCCTCCACCTCCGCGAGCTTGCGCGAGGCCACCGCCAGCGCCTCCTCCGCGCTGCCCGCCTTCTCCGACCGGACCGTCGGGAAGAGCGCGTCCAGCCGGGACCTGAGCGCCCCCGCTGCCCGCTCGCGCAAGGCCGCCTCCTCCTTCGCGAGCGGCGCCGCCTGCTCCGGCAGGGCCACCGCCACGAAGGACAGCAGCTCGTGGAGGCCCTCCACCTCTTCGTGGAGGTTCACCGCCATGCCGGAGAGCTGCTCGAGCGTGGCCTGTCCTTCGAACGCGGCGCCCTCCGCCGCCAGGGCGATCATCTCCAGCGCCTGACGGCCGAAGCCTCCTGCCTGGGCACACAAGGCCGGCAGCTCTGCTGCGAGCTCGGGGATCTCCCGCGACAACTCCAGCACCGCGCGCAGGGACACGTGGAGCTGCACGCCGCCACGGCCCTCTCCCTGACCTGCCATCCCGCGCGACAGGCGCGCCTGCGCCGCGGTGATGAGCATGCGGGACGCGGCGAGGAGCGCTTCGCGGTTCTCCGGGTGCCGCGGCCCCGGCACCAGCTTGCGCCGCAGGGAGGCGACGAGCGCCAGGACGTCCGTGGGCCGAAAGCCGCGCACCTGCGCCTCCGCCGCCTGGAGCTCTTCACGCGCCTGCAGGGTGGCGGCCTCCTTCGCCACCCCGCCTTCGGACTCACCCTGGATCCGGGCGAGCACCTCGTCGAACGCCTTGTGCTCGAGCCTCAGGATCTCCAGCTGCGCCTTTTCGCGCGGGTCCACCGAGGCCTTGAGCAGCAGCTCGGTGTCGTGCAGCGTGGGTCCGCCGAGCAGGAAGAAGTGCCGCAGGGTCTCCAGATCCTGCGCCCTGGCCTGCAGGGTCCGCTCCGGGTGGCGCCAGATCCGGTCACGCACCACCGCCGCCTTCAGCGCCCACAGCGCCTTCACGATGGAGCGGTGCGAGAAGTACTTGGTGGGCACATAGTCCGGCAGCCTCGCCACCTGCCGGTACAGCTCGCGCTCGAGCCGCTCGGCGAGGCCTTCCAGCGCTTCGATCAGCGCCGGGGAGACCTCCACGCCCTCCACCGCGCGCTGCAGGACGTCCAGGGTCTGCAGGGACAGCTGGGCCCGCCACTCCATCCGCTGTCCGCGCAGGGCGCGCCCGAGCACCGCGGCGCGGCTCTGGGGCCTGGCGAACGCCTTGGGCACGAAGCAGATGAACGACAGCCGGTCCGCGAAGGCCAGCAGCAGCTCCGGCGAGCGCGCCAGCACCTCGGAGAGGTACCGGTTGGAGGTCATGATCACGCTCTCGGTCTTGCCGGGCGTGACGCGCCGGCCGTGCTTGAGCTCCCGCTCGTGCAGCACGTTGAGGATGGAGCGCAGGAGCATGTCCCGCCCGTCGAAGACCTCGTCGAGGAAGGCGTGGGTGGCGCCCAGCATCCCGTCTTCGGTGAGGTATTCGGTGCGGCCGGTCTCGGTGAGGACCTTGAAGTCCACCGAGCCGATCAGGTCCGTCTGCACCGTCAGCTCGCTGATCTGCTTGGCGAACAGGGACGGGCGGCCGGTGGCTTCGTCGAGGATCCGCCCCAGGACCGCGCTGGCGATGGCGCTCTTGGCGGTGCCCGGCGGGCCGGTGACCAGCACGTGCTCTCGGGAGAGCAGCGCGAGCTCTATCTGCGTGAAGAGGCTTTCGCGTTCGAGGAACCCCTCGCGGAGCTCGGAGAAGAAGTCCCGGAACGCACCCGCGGCGTCGTCGAAGGTCTGCAAGGTAGGCGGATGCTAACCCACCGCCGCCGCGGCCTGCGCCCCCTCCCCTGCCCCCCCCTCGAGCTTGATGCCGAGGCGCTCCAGCGCTGAGCGCAGCTCTGCCCGAGCGGTGGACTTCTTGATCGCCTCCTGCGGCTCCACGAGGCCCTTCTTCACCAGGTCCAGCAGCGAGTCGTTGAAGGTGCAGTTGCCAGCGGCGCGCCCTGTCTGCATGAGCGACGGGAGCTGGAAGGTCTTGCCTTCCCGGATGACGTTGGAGACGGCGCCGTTGACCAGCAGGATCTCGTGCGCGGCCACCCGGCCGCCGCCGATCCGCTTGCAGAGCACCTGCGTCACCACACCCTTGAGGCTCTCCGAGAGCATGGTTCGCACCTGCGACTGCTGATCCGGAGGGAACTGATCGATGATCCGGTCCACCGTCGACGGCGCGGTGTTCGTGTGCAAGGTCCCGAAGACCAGATGGCCCGTCTCCGCCGTCTCGATGGCGGTGGCGATGGTCTCGAGGTCACGCAGCTCGCCCACCAGGACCACGTCCGGGTCCTCGCGCAGGGCCGCGCGGAGCGCCTGCTTGAAGGACTTCGTGTGCGCACCGACCTCCCGCTGGTTCACCAGGCACCGGTGATTCGAGTGCTGGAACTCGATGGGATCTTCGATGGTGATGATGTGATCGTCCCGGGTGCGGTTGATGTGATCGATCATCGCCGCCAGCGTGGTGGACTTCCCCGAGCCGGTGGGCCCGGTCACCAGCACCAGCCCCTTCTGCAGGCTGCACAGATCCAGGATGGCCTTCGACAGGCCCAGCTGCTCCGAGGTCAGGATGGTGGTCGGGATGGTCCGGAGCACCGCGCCCATCCCCTTGCGGTCCATGAAGAGGTTCACGCGGAAGCGGCCCGCTTCGGTCTCGTGAGCGAAGTCTGCGTCGTGGTCTGCCTCGAACTGCGCGCGCTGTTTGTCCGGGGTGATGGTCCAGAGCATCTCCTGGAGGCGCTCCGCCGGCACCGGCGGCCAGATGTCGTCCGAACGCATCTCGCCATCCACCCGCAGCACAGGCGGCGTCTCGCTGGACAGGTGCAGGTCAGAGGCGCGCCGCTGCAGCGTCAGCTCGAGCAGGCGGTTCATCCCCTCCGCCGGGTCCCCCACGAGGATGGCCCTCAGGTCTACCGGCGCGGAGGGCGGCGGGACGAGCACCAGCCCCGACGACGCGGCCGTGGCAGCAGCCTGCTCCGAGCCGGCGACCTCCTCCGCCGGAGCGGCGGACGTGTCCGTGTTCGCGGCCGGCGAGTCCGACTGAAGCTCTTCGTCTTCTCCGGCGGGTCTGATGCTGGCGCTGATGCGGTCGCCGCGGCGGCCGAACTTCACCGTCACCCTTCCGTGCAGGGACGGGAACGTCCACCGCAGGTTCCCCTCGAGCAGGAGCTGCTCGCGCAGGTCATCCGGGGCGATCTCGTCGAAGGCCACCTGGATCTGGGGCGTCTCCAGGACCGTTCGCAGCAGAGGCTCCGTCCCGGAGCGGGTCCGCAGCGTCGGGACACTTCCAGACTGGAAGTACACCTCCTGCCCCTGCTGGGTCATGAGCCGCTCAATCACTCTGTCCAGTCGCGCCATATCTTTGCAGCCCAAGCAACGCGCAGGCCATTGGATGCTGCTCGAATAATCAAGGGGATAGGTCGCTCATTCGGCCTTCGGTGGGGCTCCAGATGGGGTGCGGCTGACCCACCCCGGACAAGAAGTGTCATGCCGGACGGCTTCGTGAGGCTCCGTGGGGTGAGGCGTCTTGCCCCGCGCGGAGGCATGCACACCCTGCCCCGGGGGGACCAGCGGGATGACGGGAAGACGGTGGGTGGTGGTGGTCGCGAGCGCGTGGGCGGTCGCGGGTTGCTCGACGTCGACGGCGCCTGAAGACCCTCCGCACAAAGCCCCCGAGCCGCCGCCGCCGCCGCTCACCTGTGGCCGGGCGCTCTCGGCCGAGGAGCAGGCGCTGCCGACAGAAGAGCAGGAGGCGCGCGCCGCGTATGACTGCGCGCCCATTGCGCTCGGTGGCCGGGTGGTGGACCCCTCTGGAGCGCCCGTCCCCCACGCGAAGGTGAGCGCCCACGACCGCGCACAGTCCACCGGTGATGACGGCTCCTTCCTCCTCGAAGGGCTGGCGCGGCAGAACACGTTCGTGCGCATCGAGGCGGAGGGCTTCCGGCCGGTGACGCTGCCTCTGTGGCTTCGGCGTGGACTCGACGAAGAGGAAGCCCGCCTTCACGACGTGGCGCTCGTCCCCGCGCAGCCAGACCGGGCGCGGCTGATGTTCACCGGGGACTTCGCGCTGGGGCGGCGGTTCCTGGATCCGTCCGGAAAGGCGCCACTCGACCGGCTCCCGCCGGATCACCCGGACGCGCTCATCCAGGTCTCGAACCCGGAGCCCGGCGCGCGCGCGGTGGTGGGCTACATCTCGCCGCTGACCCGCGAGGCCGACCTCACCGCGGTGAACCTGGAGTCGCCGGTGACGGAGGATCCGCGCACCCCGCACCAGACCAAGGACTTCGCCTTCTTCACCCTGCCCCGCTCGCTGGTGGCGCTGAAGGATCTGGGCGCAGGCTACGTGTCGTTGGGCAACAACCACGTCTACGACTACCTCGAGGCGGGCCTGGCGGACACCCTGCGCCACCTCGATGACGCCGGCATCGCCCACAGCGGCGCGGGTCTGGACGCGGACGCGGCGTTCCGGCCCTGGGAGAGCGTCATCGCCGGGACACCGTTCAGCTTCGTCTCCGCCTGCTCCATCGCGGGCGACGCGCACGACGAGGACTATGTGGCCAGCAGCGCCAAGGGCGGCGCCGCGGACCTGCGAGACGACGCCCGGATGAGCGCGGCGCTGGGAGACGCGCGGCGGGGCGGCCGGGTGCCGGTGGCGCTCCTGCACACAGGCCTCGAGTACTCCGATGCGCCCGGGAGCTACGCGCACGGACGGGCGCAGTGGGCCATTGAGCAGGGCGCGGAGGTGGTCATCGCCCATCACCCGCATCGCCTGCAGGGCGTGGCGCGGCATGAGGGCAAGCTCATCTTCAGCTCGCTGGGGAACTTCGCGTTCGACCAGGACCGGCTGGAGACGATGATCGGCGGGCTGGCGGAGGTGGAGGTCAAAGGTGGGGCCGTGGACCGCGCTGCGTTGATCCCGGTGTACCTGGAGGACTACCGCCCAAGACCCATCGCCGGGGCCCTGGCCTCCCGTGCGCTGAGGGAGGTCTCGGAGCGGTCGGTCCCGCACGGCGCGTGGCTTGTGCCCCACAACGGCCGCGGCCTCGTCCTTCCCCCGGGCGCCACCCCCTCCTTCGCCGAACGCAGCGTCACGGTGGACGTCGAGGTGGGGGCGCGGGGCTGGGAGGTGGTGGACCTGCGCGGGCTGTTGCAAAACGGAGAGTGGCTCGCCCGGGCGGACGCATCTGGCGGGGCGGTCCGGCTGCGCGCAGGCCGCGACCTGCTCCTGCACGGCGACTTCGAGGACTACGACGTGGACGACGCGCACGGCGAAGCGGCGCGCTGGTATCTGCCCGACGGGCTCGGCCACCCCTGTCTGGCGGGCGCGCGCCGGGGCGCCGGGGCGCTGTGCCTGTCGCAGCTCGCGCAGACCAAGGTCACCGCCAACCTGCGCAACCGCCTGCGAGTGATGGGAGATGCGGCCAACCCACCCAACGAGGCGCTCACCGTCGTGGGCGCGCTGCGCGGCCGGGGAGCGGGCGCCGTCGACGTCCATGCGCGCTTCTACGCTTCGGACGGCGACGCGGAGTTCGGCAGCCAGACGCTGGTGACCCACCCAGGCGGCGACTTCGACTGGACCCCCTTCGTGGCCGACGTGCAGATGCCCCAGGACCCTGCGGGCGGGAACACCTCCAATTCGGCCCGCGCGCTGCGGCTCTTCCTGGGCCAGCGCCCGGGGCCGGACGCGGCAGGCCAGGTGGCCTTCGACGATCTGGCGGTGGTGACCTGGGACGGCCCCGAATCCGCGGCGCTGCACTTCACCGCGCCCCAGCCGCGCGACTTCCTCCGGGTGGTGGGGCCTCCAGGCCGCCACACGCTGACCCTCGTCCTGCAACGGCCGTCCGCCGCCGCCGCGCGCTGACGTGAGAAAGCCCCGGCGACCGCGCGGGTCACCGGGGCTCGTTGCTCATCGGCCTCTTCGGCGTGGCCGAAGGGTGGGCCGCTAGCTGGTGCGGAACTCCGCGTCCACCACGTCGTCCTTCTTGCCAGCGTCACCTTCACCCGCGCCCGGTGCGCCGGGGCCAGC
>CAZQVZ010000173.1:0-11623 GCA_964596895.1 uncultured Myxococcaceae bacterium | reverse complement strand
GTTGGAGCGGAAGTTGGAGAGCACGTCGCGGACGGCAGCTTCGGGGGTCTTCATGGCGGACCTCGCAGGTCAGAAGGGGAGGATGAGCCCTCCACCTCCTGCTACGCGGCGGCGCGCCGGCGGTTACGGGGGCTCCATTTTTCTGGGGTCCGGCGGTGGGCGGACGCGCGCGGCTATACTCGCGCCTTCGTGAGCGCCTCGATTGGACAGGCCCCCACGCGGCGGCTGTTCGCGTCGTACTGGGAGCAGGACGGCCGGCAGCGCGAGCTGATGGTGGCCCGGATCTCCTTCCCGCTGGCGCTCGTCTGCGCCGGCGCGGTGGTGCTGATGGGTCCACGCATCGGTTGGGGGTTGGCGGCGGGCATCGCCGGGTTCCTCTGCGCGCTGGCGCTCTACTACGCGGTGGTGGGACGCCTGCTCCGCCGTGGGCGCTACTACCGATGGATGCCGGTGGTGCACGTGACGCTGGAGGTTTCGGTGCCGGCGGTGGTGTTCGTCCTGGACCAGATGCGCCACGGGCCCACCTATGCGCTCACCGCACCGCCGGTGGTGATGTGGGCCGCCCTGGTGATGGTCTCGGGAGTCCGCGGCCGGCCGGCGCTGTCACTGTGGGCCGGTGGCCTGGCGGCTGCGGAGCTCCTGGTGCTGTACTTCGCCTGGTCTTTGCCCCACCTGGAGCCGTCCCATCCGCCCACCCTGGACGCTCCCTTCATCCTCTTCCGAGCGCTGCTCCTTGCTGGCGCCGGAGCGCTCACCGCCGGAATGGCGAGGTACCTCCGCGACAAGGCGGAGGAGGCGCTTCGGCTGATCCGGGAGCGGGACTTCTTCGGCAAGTACCTGCTGCACGAGCGGGTGGGGGCGGGCGGGATGGCGGAGGTCTTCCGCGCCACCTACTGCCCCGAGGGCGGGTTCGAAAAAGAGGTGGCGCTCAAGCGGATCCTGCCCGCCTACGCGGCGGACCCGGATTTCATGGGGCTCTTCCGCCGCGAGGCGTACCTGTGCTCGCGGCTGCAGCACCGGGGGATTGTGCAGGTCTTCGACTTCGGGCGGCACCAGGACACCTGGTTTCTGGCCATGGAGTTCATCGACGGGATGCCCCTCTCCCGGGTCCTGCAGTCGGGGTCCCTTCCGGCAGCGGCGGTGGCGTGGCTGGGGCTCGAGTTGGCGGATGCGCTGGACTATCTGAACGGGGTGGCTGCGGTGGATGGCCAGCGGCTGCGCCTCATCCACCGGGATCTGAATCCGCCCAACGTCCTGGTGTCCCGCCACGGAGAGGTGAAGCTGTCGGACTTCGGCGTGGCGCGCTCGGCCACCCACCGGATGACTGCGCCGAAGATGGTCCGCGGCAAGGCCGGCTACATGTCCCCCGAGCAGATCGCCGGCGAGGAGATTGACCACCGGACGGACCTGTTCGCGCTCGGCGTCACCCTCTACGAGTGCCTCACCGGCGTGCCCGCGTTCGAGGGACCCTCCGTCACCGAATTGGTGATGGCCAACCTCGAACGCTCCCTGCCGGCCATCCAGACGCTGCACCCGGAGGTCCCGGAGGCGCTGGCCTCGGTGGTGATGGAGCTGGTGGAGCGGACGCCTGCGCGGAGGATCCAGAGCGCCGCCGAGGTGCGGCGAAGGCTCTTGCCCGTGGTGGAGCAGGGGGCAGGATCCCTGGAGGCCCAGCGGCTTCTGGCGCAGGCGGTGGCCCACGCGCGGCTGACGCCCCAGGGGCGCTCGGCGGAGGAGCTCGCCCAGACGCAGGTGTCCGAGCACCACCTTCCGAGCGAACCGACGCGGCCCCTGCGGCGGCGCAACCTCGGGTCCTGACCGCAGCACCCTACGGCGCGTAGCTGTGTGACCTCACCCGTCCACGCAGCAGCACTGCCAGCCCCGCCACCGCCAGCCAGGGCAGGACGTGAAAGGCAGCCAGGTGTCCCAGAGTGCCGATGGGGCAGTGCAGGTGCAGCGCGAACAGCCCCGCGGCGCCCGCGGACAGCCCGCCCACCAGCATTCGCCAGGGGCTGTAGGCGAACCGGGCGAGCACCAGCACCGCTGCGGTGATGGGCACCACGGAGATCACCAGCTCGGTGGTGAGGCAGGGAAGACCGGCCCGCAAGAGCCCGCGAGCGGGATCTGCATGCCCGCTTCCGCCAAAGGCCACCGCGAGCCCGGTCACCCCCGCCAGCGCCAGCAGCGTCCCACCCCAGGCACCTGCGCGCCCGGGGCGCCAGGGGATCACCGCGGCCAGCGCGCCCAAAAGGAGCACCAGCACCACCGGCACCGCCACCGCCGCCACCGCCGCCGCAGGGCTCTGGTTGAGGACCAGGCCGTTCTTCCCCAGCCCCACCGTGCAGACCACGGTGACCAACAGGTTCACCCCCGCGAGCAGCGCAGCGTCCCGCCACCACGGCCGCGGCGCCGGCGAGGCCGCCAGCTCGGTGAGGGCCAGCTGGCGAAGCTGCTCCAGCGCAGGGTCCTGCGGCATCACTCTTCCTCCCAGACGTCGCGCAGAAGCTCGCGCAGTCGCTCGTAGCCGCGGTGGGCCCGCACCTTGACCGCGGACTCGCTCGCCCCCACCGCGGCGGCGACCTCCGCGAACGAGAGCCCTTCGAAGCGGTGGAGCACGATGGCCTCCCGCTGGTTGTCCGGCAGCTGCGCCAGGGCGTGGTGCACGGCGCGGTCCCGGCCCAGATCCATCAGGGGGCCGGGGTCGCACGCCGCGTCGTGCGGCAGCTCCCCGGTGGGGGTGAGGTCATCCGGGCGCCTTCGGCGCAGGTGGTCCCGCGCCGCATTGGTGGCAATGGCGTACAGCCACGGCTTGAGCGCCGCGCCCCGGATGAAGCGGCCCCGCGCTCGCACCAGCGACAGGAAGGTGCTCTGGGTGAGGTCCTGGGCCAGCGCGTTCTCCGAGACCAGGCGCAGCAGGTAGCGGTGGATGGGGCGGGCGTACCGTTCGAAGAGGGTGTTGAAGGCCGCCGTGTCACCTGCGCAGAACCGCTCCATCAACGCCTCGTCCGACTCCGCCGGGGCAATGGCCCTACCTTCGGGCTCCGCATCGGTACGCGGGAACAGGGTTGCCGGTTTCACCGCCGCGCAGTCTAGCGGACTCTGGCCCCTCTGGCGGGACGCCTCCCTGGCTGCCCCCCGGACGTCATGGCGTCCGTCTCCGGGTGAGCGGCTGGCGGGCCCCGAAGGGGCGCAGCGCCGGCCGCGGCGCGGCTGAGTCTCTGCGCGGCGCGGCGCAGGTGGTCGCGCAATTCGGGCGGCTCGTGGACCTCGAAGTCGAAGCCCATGAAGGCGAGGTGCCAGGTCAGCGCCTCCAATGAGTCCGCGCCGGTGTGGATGATGCACGTGTCACCTGCGCCCGGCTCCACCCGCGCGGCGAGCCCGGAGAGGTGCTTCGAGACCTGCTCCGCGGGCGCGTGCAGCGTCACCCGGGCCCGGTACCGGTAGGCGTTGGTGGAGACGGCCTGCGACACGTACGCGGCCACGTCGTCTGATGGCAGCGGGCGCGGCGCGAAGCGTCCGCTCACCCGGGGCAGCGGCCGCGCGCAGATGCGGTCCACCCGGAACGTCCGCCAGTCGCGCCGGCCGAGGTCGTACGCGAGCAGGTACCAGCGGAAGCTGGTGTGCACGAGCCGGTAGGGCTCCACCGTCCGCGCGCTCTGCTCGTCGCCGCGCGCGATGTAGTCGAAGGAGAGGAGCTCGTGCTCACGGCAGGCGTTGGCAATCCGGCCGAGCGTCTCGGCGTCCACCCGCGGCCCGCCCGCCTGGTTCAGGCGCACGCTCACGTCCTGCAGCGCGTGCAGCCGCTTGCGCAGCCTGCGAGGCAGCACCTTCTCCAGCTTCGCCAGCGCGCGCACCGCGGCGTCTTCGATGCCAAAGACCGGCCCGCTCGCCGCCTCGCGCAGGCCAATGGCCACCGCCATCGCCTCGTCGTCATCCAGCGGCAGCGGCGGCAACTCCTTCCCCGCGCCCAGCCGGTAGCCGCCTCCCGTCCCCGCCGCGGCGTGCACCGGGTACCCGAGCGAGCGCAGCCGGTCCACGTCCCGCCGCACGCTCCGCAAGGTCACGCCGAGCGCTTCGGCGAGGCCGGCGCCGCTCCAGAACGGCTTCGACTGGAGGAGGGAGAGGACCTTCAACAGCCGCGCGGAGGTGGTGACCATGGGAAAGACGCTCCCTCACATCGAGGACAGAAGCTGTCCGCAAGGGACCCTAGCTTGTCCCTCGCCAACAAGGAGGCACACATGACCGACAAGCTCACTTCACTGAAGAACAAGCAGCCGTGGACCCCGGGCCTTCGCACCTACGGGGGGAGCTGCCGCTGCGGCGCCATCCGCTTCGAGGCAGACCTCGACCTCGCGCAGGGCACCACCCAGTGCAACTGCACCTTCTGCTGGACCACGCAGTGGTGGGGCGTGAACGCGCCGCCGCCCACCTTCCGGCTCATCGTCAGCGGGCCCAGCCACGACCCGCTGGAGTCGGACGCCGTGCAGCGCCGCCGCTGCGTCCAGTGCGGCGTGGTCCCCTTCGGCCACGGGAACATCCCGGAGATTGGTGGTGAGTTCTACGCCATCAACGTCAACTGCCTCGACGGCGTGGAGCTCGAAGGCGTGCCGGTCCGCTACCTCGACGGGCTCCATGACACCTGGGGCACCACCTCCGAGGCGCCGTACACGAACCCCTTCAAGGGCGAGGGCCACACGAAGCCGGCCTGGTGAGCGTGTGGGTCAGGGGCAGCCCTGCAGGCCGCTGATCCACGCCTCCACCCGGGCCACGCCGTCCTGGTCCACCACGCTCGAGCCGAGCGGCGGCATCCGGTGCGCGTCCAGCGCGCGCATGCGGAAGGGGAGGACGGAGCGCGCGGGCTCCCCGGGCGCAACGAGCCGCGCGTCGGTGATGCCCAGGGCGCCCTGGCGCGGCTCCACGTCGCAGAGGTTCATGTCCTCGAGGGCCGTCCACGCGCGCGCGTCGAACTCGGCCTGCGTGGTGCCCCCGGGGCGATGACACCCGGAGCAGTTCGCGTGCAGGTAGGCGCGCGCGTCGTCCCCGTTGGGGAAGGTCACGGCGGGGTCCGGCAGCGGCGGGGCGAACAGGCCGATGTGCTCGAGCGTCGCCAACTGCGGCGCGGCCCGCCCGGTCGGATAGGCCACTGGCCCCGCGAGCTGCGCAAGCTCCAGCCCGAGGCTCTTGCCCGCAGCCTCCGTGTGGCAGGTCATGCACTGGCCCCGGCTGGGAAAGGTCCAGGTCTGTCCGGCCACGGGCTTCGTCTTGCCGCCCGGCAGCAGGTGCGCGTCGGTGCCCGCTTCGTTCCACTCGTACGAGTAGCCGCCCCAGTCCCCGTCGTCATGGCGAATGAACAGCCGGGTCTCTACCGGTTGGCCACCGAGCTCGAAGGTCTTCATCAGGACCGTACCCACCGGCAGGTCGAAGTCGCCGTCTGCGGCCACGCTGATCTGCGCGCCATCCGGCAGCGCCAGGTGCCGAGATTTCGCCGCGCCGTCGGACCACAGGGGTGAGACCACGTCGAACGGGATGACGCCCGGCGCGGGCTGGCGGGGGGCCTGGGGATCCACGCACCCGGTCGCTGAGAGCGTCTTCGGGAAGGAGTCCTCGGGCTGCGGGCCCGCCGGGATGAGCCGGTGCAGCCGGCCGCCGGTGCCCGTGCTGTAGGCGACGACGTAGAGCTCTCCGTCCGGCGCCTCGCCGAATGAGGAGATGGCGAAGGAGGTGTCGATGAGCAGCTCCCGGTCATGCGCGCCGGTGGCCGGGTCCGTCCGCACCGCCCAGATGCGCCCGGTGCCGTAGTCCGCGAAGACGTAGCGGCCCAGAAGCGTAGGGATGGCGCTGCCGCGGTATACGAAGCCGCCGGTGATGGAGTAACCCTCGCTGCGCGGATACTCGACGACGGGGTCGATGAGGCCGGGCCGCTCGCAGCCGGAGGAGGGGCTGAAGCACGCCGTGCCTTCCTTCAGCCGCCACCCGTAGTTGCCGCCGCGGACGATGAGGTTGACCTCCTCGAGCGCGTTCTGGCCCACGTCGCCCGCCCACAGCTCGCCGGTCTCGCGGTCGAAGCTGAAGCGCCAGGGGTTGCGGACGCCCCACGCGTAGAGCTCCGGGAGGCCGCCTTCGCCGTCCGCGAACGGGTTGTCCGCGGGGATGGCGTAGGGCTTCTGTGAGACGTCCAGGCGGATGAACTTGCCGAGGAAGGTGGTCAGGTTCTGCGCGCGGTTCTGTGGATCACCGCCGCTGCCGCCATCGCCCATGCCCAGGTACAGAAAGCCGTCCGGCCCGAAGGCGAGGTGCCCGCCGTTGTGGTTCGAGTACGGCTGCGAGAATGAGAGGACCTCTTCGAAGGTGCTCGGCTCGCCGGTGAGGCCGCCGTCGGTGCTGCGGAAGCGGGCCACCATGGAGCGTAGGGAGCCGCCCGAAGTCGTGTACGTGTACGAGACGAAGAACTCGCCGCTGGCGGCAAAGTCCGGGTGGAACGCGAGCCCCAGGAGGCCCCGCTCGCCGCAGCAGGTGACGGCCGAAGACAGGTCCATGAACGTGGTCGCCGAGTCCGCGGCGGGGTCGTTCGCGAAGACCCGGATGCGCCCGCCCTGCTCGACGACGAAGACCCGGTTCGGGTCTCCCGGCGCGTGCAGCACGTTCACCGGCGCGGTGAAGGTCAGCCCGGGGAAGGCCTGTTCGGTGTCCACGCTCGCACCAGCGGGCGGACGCTGCGGCGCCACGCACGTCGGGTTCGAAGGCCGCTCGTCGTAGCCGACGGGGTCCGTGACCACCACGCCCGCATCCACGCCGGCATCCACGCCGGCATCCACGCCGGCATCGATGGGCGGCGTCACCGGCGGGTCGATGAAGCCGGCGTCCGGCGTCCGCGCCGGTTTCTCGCCGCACGCGGCGGCGACGAAGACGAAGGCAGAGGCGAGGAGGGCACAGCGGGGGGAACGCAGGCGGCGCATTCGCAGGACTGTGCCCGGATGGAGGCCTGTGCCGCAAGAAAGCCTCCGTCGGTCGAGGCGCACCTCCGGGCCGGGCTGGACGGGCGCCGGCCGTCGGCCTACGGCGGCCAGCCGAGGCTCAAGAGGACCTCGCTGTCCTCGAGCCCTTCGACCGCATGGGGCCGCAGCCGCTCGATGGCGAGGAGCTGCCCCGCGTGCAGCCGCTTGTGCTGCCCGTCCACCCGCACCCCCACGCGCCCGCGCAGCACGTGGAGGGTCACGTCGCCTTCGGCCGTGTGCTCGGGGACCTCTGCGCCACGCCGCAGGACCATCAGCACCACGCGCAGGGTGGGCTGCTTCACCAGGGTCCGCGCGGTGTGGTTCGCCTCGGTCTTGTCGAGCGCCGCCCACGCCATCTCCCGCGCGCGCTCGAGGTCCAGCTCCCGGATCGGATCGTCGAGGTGACGGCTGCCGACGAGCTCGCCGGCCGTCTCTTCGGGTTGCGTGTCCATGCCCTCGAAGGTGGGGACGACGACCCCGTGCGTCCACAGCGCAGGCGGTCAGGCGAGGGGCGCTACGCCAGGACGCGCTCAATCACCGGCATCACCACCGGCGTCGCCTCGCGGGCAAACCCGAGGATGCCGCGCGCGTTCTGCAGCTCCGCCTCGTCGTACCGGTAGGGCTTGCCGTCGAACCCGAGCAGCACGCCGCCCGCTGCGCGAAGCACCGCCTCCGGCGCGCAGGAGTCCCACCGCATGCTTCGCGGCGACGGGTGCAGGTACAGGTCCGCCGCGCCTTCGGCCAGAAGCCCGCATTTGAGGCCCACGGACCCGTGCTCGATGACCTGCGTGATGCCCAGGGCGTCCCGGACCAGCGCGGTCTTCTTCGACTTGTGCGAGCGCGACACGCACAGCCGCAGCTGCGATGGCGGGGGCACGGGCGACATCCGCACCACGCGCGGCCCGCTGTTCCTGACCTCCAGCGTGCACTCCCCGTCCACCGCGCCCGCGTAGAGCTTCCCGGTGAAGGGCGCGTAGACCACGCCCGCGGCCGCTTCGCCGTCCACCGCCAGGCCGATGTGCACCGCGAACATCCCGTTGCGGTCCACGAACTCCTGGGTCCCGTCCACAGGGTCCACGAACCAGCAGCGCGCCTGCCGCGGACGACGCGCGTCTTCGTCTGCGGACTCCTCGGCGATGATCTCGTCGCCGGGGAACGCGCGCGCAAGCTCCTGGCAGATGAGGGCGTTGGCCCGCTGGTCCGCCAGCGTCACCGGGCCGCCTTCGCCCGGCTTGTGCTCGACGGAGAACTCGGTGGCGTAGACCTCGAGGATCAGCCGGCCGGCCTCGTGCGCGAGGCGCCGGGCCACGTCGAGCTCCCGCTGCCACCGCGTCGCCATCCGCCGTCCTCCCTCAAAGCGAAGACCCCGACAGCGACCGGTCCATTCCGCCGGTCACCGTCGAGGTCGGACTCTCTTTGCCAGCTGGGCGCACCGCTCCGTTACCGCCAGGCGGTTTCGGACCCTGTGGCCCTACCCCAACCGGCTTCCAGAGGGAGCGGGCAGAGGGAGCGGGGCCAGGGAACTAGGCGGCCTTGGTGACCTTGCCGGCCTTGATGCAGCGGGTGCAGACCAGGACGCGCTGGGTGCGGCCTTCCACGCTGGCGCGGATCTTCTGCAGATTCGGCAGGGTCCGCTTCTTGGTCTTGTTGTTCGCGTGCGAAACGTTGTTGCCGACGAGCGGCCGCTTCCCACAGAGCTCACACTTGAAAGCCATGACTTCAAACTCCTCGAAAATCGGGCGGCGGACCCTACATTCAGGCCCCGCACCCGTCAACGCTTGAGCGGATCCTTCTTACCGAGCAGCGCGTGGACCTCGCGCGCCGCCCGAACTCCGGCCAACAGCTCGCCCTCCAGGCCCAGTCCTGGCAAGACCTCCCGGCTGGCGAGGAAAAGGTTCTTCACGGGCGTATTCGGCGACAGCCCGCTCACGCCCGCGAAGCGCTCGGTCTTCACGTCGAGGAGCGGGTGGGGGAGCAGGCGGCTGCCGCGCGTGCCGCCCCCATCCAGGTACGGCGTGCTGCGGTCCACCAGGTGCTCCCGGACGAACGGCATCAGCCCGTCCAGCTGCGCCTCGATCCGGTCACGCAGCTGCACGAGCTTCTCCTCACCGAGCTCCCGCGTCTTCGCCGGCACGAACGCCCCCGCGCACAGCACCCGGTGCTCCGCAGACTCCTCGCCGGAGGCCTTGCGCGCCGCGTGCACCTGCACCAGCAGCGCGCCCAGCTCCTCATCCCCGGTCTCGACGAGCAAGAGCTCCCCCATGCCGCGCGGCAGAAGCGACGCGGGCACCACCCAGTTCACCGGGAAGAGGTAGCGCTCGGTCTCCGCCTGCTCGAGCATCTCCGCCAGCGCCCGGTGCTTCTTCTTGTCCGCGACCAGCCGCCGCAGCGCCGCCGCGTCCGTGGCGCCCACCACCGCGGAGGCCGCGTACTGGTTGTTGGAGGAGAGGATCTGCACGCCCGACACCTTCGACCCGTCGAACGAGAGGTGCTCCACCATCCAGGCGTCCGCGGTCTCGCGGCTCAGAAGCTCACCGCCCAGGTCCTGCACCTTCTTCACCAGGAGCTCTCGCAGCCCTTCGCGTCCTCCGGGATAGCGGCAGGGGGAGTGCAGCACCTGCGAGAGGGGCCGGGTGCGCGCGAGCGGCGCGTCCGGCTGCGCCACGAAGCTGACGAAGGCCCGCAAATTCGAGAGCAGCTTGCCGGGCACCGAGGACTCGGACAGCGCCGGCTCCTCCGCCAGCTCCGGCCGCTTCGCGATCTCCCGGCGCAGCTTCCACGGCCCGAACACGCCCGACGGCGGCAGCTCTTCGACCTCCTTGAGGAAGGCGTCGCTCCGCTCGTGCTGCGTCATCAGGGACGCCAGCGCGTCCGCCGCCTTCGCCCCTTCGTCCCCGAACTCCCGGACCAGCTCCGCCTTCCGCCGCGCCGGATCCGGGTGCAGGTCCAGCCGGTGCCGCTCGAAGACCAGTTGCAGGTCGGGCACGTGCGGCTTGAGGGCCCTCTGCACCGTGGTGTTGAGGCCAATCTCGTGCAGCGCCTGCTCCACCACCGGCATGGTCTTCAGGGGCGGCGCCACGAAGGGCGCCCACGGGAGCAAAAAGTTGCCGTGCACATAGCCGTGCCCGAGCCCGTCGTGCTCCACGTACAGCACCCGGTACCCGCGCTTGGCGAGCAGCGCCGCCGACAGCGGCCCACCCAGCTGGCTGCCGAGGACGATGACGTCGTACAGCCGCCGCGAGGGACCGGCGGCGATCTTGGGGCGCGCGGTGGCCACCTAGACCTCCTCGTCGCTGATGACGGTGATGCCCGCGTTGCGCAGCGCCGCGCAGGTGATGCCTTCTCCTGGGACCAGGGCCCCGTTCACCCAGACCTGCCGGGCGCCGCACGAGGGGCTTCGGTCCTTCAGGACCGCCACCTTGATGCCCCGGGTCCGCGCCACCTCACAGGTCTGCTCGGCGCCCACGAAGAAGGCGCGGGTGACGTCTTCGCCGCCCTCCTTCACCACCGCCTTCGCGCGGCCGGCGAGGACCTCCTGCCCGTCGCCTCCGCGCAGCTCCGCCGGCGGCCTCGGGGTGGGAAGCCCGCCCGCCGCCTCCGGACACATGGGGACCACGGCCTTGCCCGCGAGCGCCGCGATCACCCGGGCGGACGTCTTTGCCTGGCCGTCATAGCGGCAGGCCTCGCCGAGCAGGCACGCCGACACCAGGACCACCTCTGCGTCCTCCAGCGCGCTCACGCCACCCTCCCAGGCGACCGCAGCGCTCCGTCACCGACGGCGGGGACGCTGCCCTTGATGGTGACCTTCCGCCCCTCCACCACGAGGCGATCTTCGCACAGCCACCTCACCGCCGCAGGGTAGGCGCGGTGCTCCTCGGCGAGGATCCGCGCTGCCAGGGAGCGCTCGTCGTCCTCGGGGAGCACCGGCACCGCGGCCTGGACGATGATGGGGCCCGAGTCGAGCCCTCCGTCCACGAAGTGCACCGTGCACCCGGTGACCTTCGCGCCGTGGGAGAGCGCCTGCCGCGCGCCGTGCAGCCCGGGGAACGCAGGCAACAGGGAAGGGTGGATGTTGAGGACGCGGCCCGGGTACGCTGCGAGCACCGCGTCTCCCACCAGCCGCATGAACCCGGCGAGGCACACCACGTCCACCCGGTGCGCGCGCAGGGCCTCCACCACCGCCGCGTCGAACGCGGTGCGGTCTGCGAAGCCCTTGTGGTCGATGACGACGGTGGGGATGCCCGCCTTCGCCGCACGCTCCAGCGCGAAGGCGCCCGGCACGTTGCAGACCACGACGGCGACATGGGCGGGGAAGCCCGCCTCGCCTGTCGCGTCGATCAATGCCTGCAGGTTCGACCCGGAGCCGGACACCAGGACCCCGAGCCGCTTCTTCGTGCTCACCGGATGACCGCCTCCGCCTCGGCGCCCAGCTCCCCCGCCTCGATGGTCCCCACCTCCCACGCGTCGATGCCCAGCGCGCGCACGGCTTCGATCGCCTTCTGCGCGTCCGCCTTCGGCACCACCGCCACCAGGCCCAGGCCCATGTTGAAGGTGTTGTACATCTCCGCGCGGGCCACGCCGCCTTCGCGCTCGATGCGCTCGAACAGCGGGGGCACCGTCCACGCCCC
>CAZQVZ010000172.1:0-11647 GCA_964596895.1 uncultured Myxococcaceae bacterium | reverse complement strand
AGAGCATCTCCTCCACCAGCGCCTGCAGCATGGACGGCGCGCCCTGCCCGCCGTGGGAGGGCGAGACCGAGATGCTCTTGAAGCCAGATTCATAGAGCTTCTGCCACGCCTCCTTGAAGCCGGATGGCGCGTGCACCTGCCCGTCCACCAGCTTGCAACCTTCGCGGTCACCCGAGGCGTTCAGGGGCCCGAGCACCTCCCTGGAGAACCGGTAGGTCTCCTGGAGGACGGCCTTCGCCTCGTCCACCCCCCAGGCGTCGTACGGGGCCTTCCCGAGCAATTCGCCGAAGCGGAACTGCTCGAGCAGGGTGAACTGCATGTCTCTGAGGTCGGTCTTGTAGCGGTTGATTCCGGCGGACATGTCGGTGAGCTCCTTTTCGCACTGCATCATCTAACCGGCTTGATTCGCCGGTCAACCCATAATGACGCAGAGCGTTGAAGCTCGCCCGCCGGAGCGGCCAGCCCGGGAGACGCCTACTTCTTGCGCGCGGCCGGCCTGGACGCCGGCCTGGACGCCGGCTTGCTGGCCGCGGCGGGCCTGGCCTGGGACTTCTTCCCCGCGGGCCGGACCTTCTGGGCGCTCTTGCTCCCCGCCGCCGAAGGGCTCGCCTTCTTTTCGGCCCCGCCACCGCCAGCACCAGCGGCGGCCGCCGTCTTCTCCTGCGGCGCCTCGTGGGCCGTGTGCAGGCTTTCGCGCGGGACCGACACCACGATGGGCGGCTGGCCCGAGCGCTGCCGGCTCTCGTCCTCGAGCGAGTAGAAGAGCTGGATGGTGGCCTGGCCCTTCATCACCAATTCGCCCTTCTGGTTCTCCGCCCAGAGGTCAATCTCCACGTGGTACCGGCCGCCTTCGCCCCAGCGGTCCGTCACCCGGCCCTTGCAGACCACCGTGTCCGCCGGCCAGACGATCTTGATGAACTTCACCGCGTAGCGGCGGAGCTGACCGCCCCGGGCCCAGTCGCTGACGAGCTGGCCCAGAAAGCCCATGATCAGCATCCCGGGCGCGTACACCGACGGCATGCCAATGCCCTTGGCGTACGTCTCGTCCACGTGCACCGGGTTGTAGTCCCCGGATGCGCCGGCGTAGCGGGCGAGCTGCACCCTGTCCACCGGGGCCTTGGCGAGCGCGGGCAACTCATCCCCCACCCTCACCGATTCAAAGTAGAGCTTGCGCGCGGGCATTATGCGCCCTCCTTGCTGGCCCGGATGATCAGCGTCCTTCGGGCGCGGAACACCACGTTGCCTTCCTCATCCTTGCCTTCGTCTTCGATCACCGCGATGTCCATCCGCCCGCCGGTGGGGCCGGAGCGCTCCTGCACGTCCGCGACGCGCGTGGCCACGAAGACCCGGTCCCCCGCGAAGATGGGCCGGTCGTATTCGAAGGTCTGCTCGGCGTGGAGCAGGCTCTTGATGCCCACCCCCAGGAGCTCTCTCAGGTCCGCCGCGGAGTGGAACGATGCGGGGAAGGTGGGCGGCGCCACGATGGTGGGGTACCCCGAGGCCCGGGCGTACTCCTCGTCGTAGTAGATGGGGTTGTAGTCCCCGAGCGCCTCGGCGAAGCGGCGGATGGCGCCCTTCTCCACTTCATTCAGCGTCGGCGGCGAGACCCGGCCAATGGCGTTCTTGTCCAGCATTGCTTACCTCCCCAGCCGCCTATCTCCCCGCGGGCAGCTCGAGCACGGTCAGTAGACCCGGCTCGGCGGCCGCCACCCGGGGCGCGGCGTTGACCAGCACATTCGCAGCGGCGCGGTCTGCATCCACGCCGCCTTTGATCTCCAGCTCCACCGGCACGTCCGCGTCGATGCGGATCCGGTCCCCCACCCCTTCAGCCCCGAGCGCGATGGTCAACTCCAACCGCACCCGCTCCTGCCCCTCTTCGAGCCCCACCGCCGTCTGCGCGAAGCCCGCCACCTTCCCCTTCGGCACCACGAAGGCGCCGCCCCGGATCTCCTCTTCGGCGATGACCGGGACCAGCTCCTCTTCGAAGTCGTCGCAGTCCATCCCCAGCCCCAGGGCCGTCAACGCGGCGGACTCCAGAAGGCCCGTGTGGCCCACCCCGTCCTTGTCCGACAAGGCGTCGAACGCTTCTTCCGACAGCCCGGCGCCAATCCGCCTTTGCAAGGCCTCCCGCCTCGAGCGCGCGTCCACCACCCGCTCCACCCGGACGTGCCGCACCGGGCCCGCCAGCTGCCCCAGCGTGGCGGCCAGCCGGTCCATCATGAAGCCCGGGTTCACCCCGGCCCCCAACACCGTCACCCCCGCCGCCTCCGCCGCGTCTTCCAGCCGCCCCGCCCACTCCGGGTTCGCCATCCACGGGAAGGCCAGCTCCTCGCAGGTGGAGACCACGTGCATCCCGTCCCCCACCGCCGCCAACACGTCGTCTGCGACCTGCGCCAGCCGCGAGTGCGTGCACAGGAGCAGCACCGCGCCCTTGCGCCCCTTCACGTCCGACAGCCGTTCGGCCACCTTGAGGGTGCCCGCCGAAGGCTCCCGGAGGAGCTCCGTCAGAGGACGCCCCTTGAGCTGCGGGTGGTTGTCCACCGCGCCCAGGAGGGTGACCTCTTCCGAGGCGAGGGCCGCGCGCGCCACGGCCTGGCCGATGTGCCCGAGGCCCATCACCACCACCGGCACCGGCCCTCCCGGGGCTTGACCCATCCTGACTCCGCTGAAGAGAAATTGGGCGTTTACGCAGCCCGACAGACGCGCGCCGGACCATAGAATACGGCCGGTCGGCCAGCAAGCGGTTCGTTGGATTGCGCGCCGTAACCATCCGTTTTTGCTGCTCTTTTTCTTATCGACCCAGCACCGGGACATCGCGAATGTTGGGCATTTCGCTTTGCCGCCGAGGTGTGCGAGTCTCCGCGCCCCATGGACCGCATCCTGCTCGTGGATGATGACCCGCTCATCCTCCAGGCGCTCTCCCGCATCCTCAAGGCCGAAGGCTACGAGGTCATCGCCCACGCTGATCCCACCGTCGCCGCCAACGAGCGCGGCTTCACCGTGGTGATCACCGATTTCATGATGCCGCAGATGAACGGCATCGAACTGCTCGGTCACCTGCGCGCCAACAACCCGGACGCGGTGCGGATCCTCCTGACCGCGGCGGCGGACTTCAAGGTCGCCTCGGACGCGGTGAACCGCGGGGAGATCTTCCGGCTGCTCGGCAAGCCGTGGACCCTGGCGGAGCTGTCCGCGTGCGTGAAGCAGGCGGTGGCGCACTACCACCTGGTGCAGGAGAACCAGCGGCTCACCCGGGAGATCGCGGAAAAGAACGCGTCCCTCGTCGCGCTGAACCAGGGGCTGGAGCGGATGGTGGTGGAGCGCACCAACGGCCTGCTGGAGGGGATGATCTCCGCGCTCGACTACCGGGACACCGAGACCCAGTGGCACTCGCGGCGGGTCTCCTTGTATTCGCGGCGCATCGCCCAGGCCTATGGCGTGCCGGCCTCCGACCTGGACCTCATCGAGCAGGGAGCGCTGCTCCACGACATCGGCAAGATTGGCGTGCGCGACTCCATCCTCCTCAAGCCGGGCAAGCTGACCCCGGAGGAGTGGGTGGAGATGCGGATGCACCCCGAGTTCGGCTACCGGATGCTCTCGCGCATCCCGTACCTCCACGCCGCCTCGCTGATCGTCCTGCAGCACCAGGAGCGCTGGGACGGCAAGGGCTACCCGGCGGGGCTCGCGGGCGAGGAGATCGTCATCGGCGCCCGGGTGTTCTGCGTGGCGGACACCATGGACGCCATCTGCTCGGACCGGCCGTACCGCAAGGGCCGCTCCCGCCAGATCGCCAAGGACGAGATCCTGCGCTGCAGCGGCACCCAGTTCGACCCGAAGGTGGTGGAGGCCTTCCTCTCCGTGCCGGACGAGGAGTGGGACGCCATCAACGCCCGGGTGAAGCAGATGGAGCTCGAAGAGCTGGGCCGCTTCGGCGACGGCGTCACCACCCCCGCGAAGAAGGAGCACGCGGAGAAGCTGGCGGCCGGGGCGTGAGCTCGGCGCCCATGTGGAAGCACCTCGCGCAGTCCGCGTTCGACCTGCACGAGACCCTGCGCGGCGCTGGCACTCCGGAGCTCCGGGTGCAGCTCGCGCGCAAGATGATCGACTCGGCGCTGGAGGCGTTCCCCTCCGGCCTGGATCCGGTGGATGAGTTCGAGGCCTTCAGCGCGCGCCGCATGCTGCTGGCCCTGAAGGAAGCCCTGGACCCGCAGTAGCCCCCCTCTCACCCCTGATCGCAGCGCGCGCTTGCCGCGCGTCGTCAGGTCGTATTGACAGCACATAGAGTCAGTATTACTCTTTCCAGCGTGACGACGACCCCAACGGCTCCCGCGAACGTCTCGGTGCTGGCAACGGACGGCTACAAGTTCTCCATGGCGGAGGCGGGGTGGCCGCTGCGGACGGAGACCTTCCACTACGCGCACCGGCGCGGCGGGCGGCAGGTGGTGCCGTTCGACCTCGAGCCCATCCTCCGGCGGCATCTGCCCTCCCCCGCCGCCAGGGACCGGGCTTACCTCGCAGAGCACCAGTACGACCCGGGCGCAGGGACCTGGGCGGCGCTGGCGCAGCACGAGGCGCTGACGGTGCGGGCGCTCCCGAAGGGCGCCTACTTCTACCCGCGCGAGCCGGTGTTCTCGGTGAGCGGGCCTTCGGCGCTGGTGTCCTGGCTGGAGCCATTGCTCCTCCAACTGAACTTCAGGATCCAGGTGGCGACCATCGCGCTCTTGGACAGGGAGGCGCTCGAGGCGGCGCTGGGTGTCGTCACCTGTGAGGCGCAGCGGGACCTGGCGCTGGAGACCCTGGACGCAGTGGGCGTCCCCGCCGTGGACATCCGGGTGGATCCCGGCGCGTACCACGAGCGGGTGCGCCGGCAGGTGGCCGCGCTCCGCGAGGCCGTCGGAGATCCGGCGCGGCTCTTCGAGGTCGGCCTGCGCGCGGCCACCTGCCTCGAGCAGCACCTCATCGCGCTCGACGCGTGCAAGCAGGAGGGCATCACCCGGACCAGCAACGTGCTGGGCGCGCAGCAGCTGGGGATGGTGCCGGTGGGAACCATGGGCCACGAGCACGTGCAGCGGTACGGCTCGGACGACGCGGCCTTCCGGGCCATGCGCGAGCGCCGGCCGTCGCGGTCCAGCTACCTGCTCGACACCTTCGACACCCTGGGCTCGGGGCTGCCGGCCGCGTACCGGTTGATTGCGCAGGCGCCGGAGCGCGGGGACTCCATCCGCTACGACTCCGGGGACAAGCAGGCGCAGTACAAGGTCGCCATCGCCGAGGCGCGGCGGCTGGGGCTCCACCCGGTGCAGATCCTCGAGGACGCGCTGGACCTGGAGGCCACGCGCGCGTTCGAAGCGCTCCGCCGCCAGGTGGGCTGGCCCGCTGAGGCGCAGTTCTATGGCTACGGTGGGTTCCTGGTGGCGCGTCCCGCTCCGGGCCCCTTCACCCGAGACCGCGTCGCCGCCGTCTACAAGCTGTCGCAGTCGGGTGATGCGCCCACCATGAAGTTCGGGGACGAGTCCGGCGGTGGCAAGCAGAGCGTCCCCGGCCGCCCGGTGGTGTGGCGGCGGCTCGGCGCGGGCGAGCGCGAGGGCAAGGGTGAGGGTCCCGTCGGGATCATCGGCCAGGAGGGGGAGCCTGTGCCGGATGGGTACCGCCTGCTCACCGGCGCCGAGGCCGACGTTGGCTCCGGCGTCCCCGGCACCGGCACCGGCGTCGTCGCCTACAGCCCGGAGACGCGCGCCCTCATCAGGACGCTTCGCCGGCGGCGGGAGGAGGCGATGTCGCCATGAGCCTGCTCGGCGACTTTGCCCTCTCCAGGGCGTCCATGACGGGCCGCGAGCACCTGCGGCTGCATCGCAACAACCAGGACGCGGTGGCCGTCCGGGCCTCGGACGAGGTCATCGCCGGCGCGGTCTGCGACGGCTGTGGCGAAGGGCGCAGCAGTGAGTCCGGCGCGCGGCTGTTCGCTTCGTTCGTGACGGACCACCTGTTCCGCACCGCGGCGAAGCACGGCAGCGCCGAGTCGATGGCGCACGCGCTCACCTCGGCGCTGGTGCACTGGCTGTGGCAGCTCACCGACCCGTTCGCAGACCGCGCCCACCGGGCGGCCTTCATCCGGGACCACCTGCTGACCACGCTCCTGGCGTGCGTGGTGCTCCCCCAGCGCACGGTGATCTTCGGGGTTGGGGACGGCGTGTATTCGGTGAACGGCGCCGCGACGCGGCTGGAGCCGGGTGCGGACAACGCGCCTGCCTATCTCGCCTACCGCGTGGTCGAGCCGGACCTGATGCTCGCGCACGTCCACCCCGAGGTCAGGGTCCACCACGATGGACCGACGGGGGAGGTGCAGACGCTCCTGCTCGGCACCGACGGGCTGGAGGGGATCTCGCTGGCGGAATGGGAGCGGGATGCGCGGTACGCGAAGAACCCCACCCTCCTGCAGCGCCGCTTCGTGGTGCTCGGCGAACGCGAGCGCGCCTTCGGTGACGACGCGACGGCCCTGCTCCTCCAGCGCCGAAGGGCGGTGTGAGATGGAGGTGCTCCTGGGTGGACAGCGGGTTCAGCTGACCGACTCCGACCTGATCGGCGCGGGGGGCGAGGCGCAGGTCTTCCGCCACGAGGCCTGGGCGCTGAAGGTCTTCCACCCGGTGGACCCGTCCTTGCGCCGCAAGGAGCGCGCGCAGGCCCTGGCGCAGCTGGAAGCGAAGCGGAAGAAGCTGGAGGCGTTCCCGCCGGGGCTGCCCGCGCCCGTCATCTCCCCCGTCCACCTGCTGCGGGATCTGAAGGGCGCGGTCGCAGGCTACGCGATGCCGCGGGTGGACGGCGCAGACGACCTGTTGCGCCTGGGGCAGCGCAGCTTCCGCGAAGGCGTGGTCACCAACGCGGAGGTCGTCTCCCTGTTCCGCAAGCTTCGCGCGGCCCTGGCGTCGCTCCACTCGCAGCGCGTGGTGGTGGGCGACCTCAACGACTCGAACGTGCTCTTCCGGGGCGACGAGCCGTTCCTCATCGACGCGGACTCGATGCAGTTCGCCGCCTTCCCCTGCGCCGTGGGCCACGAGCGGTTCCTGGATCCGCTGCTGTACGGGAAGGATCTCGCCGCGGCCCCGCTCTTCACGCCGGGGAGCGACTGGTACGCCTTCGCCGTCGCGCTCTTCGCGAGCCTGCTCTACGTCCACCCCTTCGGCGGGACGCACCCGAAGCTGCCCACGCTCCTGCGAAGGGCCGAAGCCCGGCACAGCGTGCTGCGGCCCGACGTCCGCTACCCGCGCGGGGCGGCGCACTGGAAGGTCCTGCCGGATTCTTTGCTGGGGCTCTTCGAGCAGGTCTTCGAACGGGATCGGCGGGCGCCCCTGCCAGAGCGGGCGCTGGACCTCACCTGGACGCGCTGCCGCTGCGGCACCGAACACGCGCGCGCCACCTGTCCGGACTGCGCGTCCCTTCCTTCGGGGCCTGTGCGCTCGACGACCGTCCACAACGGCCGCTGCAGGGCGCAGCTGCTGCTTCAGACCACCGGCCGCGTCCTCGCCGCATCCATGCAGGGGCAGGGGGGCCTTCGCTTCCTCTACGAAGAGGACGGCGTGCTTCGACGGGAGGACCGCACCGAGGTCCCCTGGCCGGGGCAGTCGCCGGCCCGCTTCGCGCTCGCGGGGCTGACCACCTGGGTGGGGGATTCTCATGGCGTCATCGCCTTCCGCGGCGGCCGGGCCACCCTGCGGGCTTCTGCGAGTGCGAACGGACGGGCGGCTTCGTTCGACGCGTGGTCGGGCGGCGCGCTCTTCGTGCAAGGCGATTGGCTCGTCACCCACGACGGCGCGCGGCTGGGGAAGGTCCTCGGAGGCCAGACCTGGCTGCGCACCGGCGAGCGGCTGTCGTTCGGGTTCTACCGGGCGGGGCTGTGCACGTTCTTCTTCCTCGTGAATGGCCACAGGCCGGGGCTTCGAGAGGTCTCGCTCCCGCCTTTGCAGGGCCGGCTCATCGACGCGGGCTGCGCCTTCGATGACGGCGGGGAGCAGGTCCTCTTCAGCGTGGCGACGGAGAAGGACGGCGTCCGCACCCACGCGGTGTCCCTGATTGGCGAAGACGGCAGCCTCCTCGCCCGCCGGGAGGGGGCGCCGGATTCGGACCGCGTCGTCGCCAGCATCCGCGGGAAGGCGCTGGTGGCAGGGCGGCCGCTCACGCTCACCGACGACGGCCTGCTCAGCCTGAACGTGGACCGCGCGAACGCGCGCCTCCAGGAGGGGACCTTGTTCCCCGACACGCGTCCCTTCGTCTCGGTGGACGCCCGTCTCCTCGCCGCGCCGGGAGGCGCCGCCATCGTCGTCGCCCCCGGGGCGATCACCCAGCTGTCCCTCATCACCTGAAAGGAAGGTCCGTCATGTCGCTCCCTCTCCCCGGCTTCTTCGATCCGAAGAAGGTGGACTCGCTGTTCCTCGAACGCGCCGCGCTGGTGGCGCAGGAGGCGTTCGAGTTCCAGAAGCAGCACCAGGTGCCGCCGTCGTCGCAGGACAAGCTGCGCATCGCGGCGTTCGGCATCGACGTGCAGGTGGCGTTCTGCACGCCCGGCGCGAGCCTCTTCGTGCCCGGCGCGGTGGAGGACACGCAGCGCACGCTGACCTGGCTCTACCGGAACCTGGCTCAGCTCACCGGGCTGTACTTCTCCATGGACACCCACCGCGTGTTCCAGATCTTCCATCCAGCCTGGTGGATTGACGAAGCGGGCAACCACCCGGCGCCGATGACGCCCATCTACGCGGAGGAGGTGCGCAGCGGGAAGTGGCGCCCGGTGGTGCACCCGAAGGAGAGCCACGAGTACTGCAAGAAGCTCGAAGCGTCCGGGAAGTACGTCCTCACCATCTGGCCGTTCCACGCGCTCCTCGGCGGGCTCAGCCACGCGCTGGTGCCGGCGATGATGGAGGCCGCGCTCTTCCACTCTCTCGTCCGCAAGCGGCAGACGCACTTCGAAACCAAGGGCACCAACGCGCTCACCGAGAACTACTCGGTGCTGTCGCCGGAGGTGAAGGAGCTCGCCGGGCAGACCGTGGGCGCCTTCAACGCACCGTTCATGCGGATGCTGATGGAGAACGACCGCGTCTACGTCTTCGGTCAGGCCAAGAGCCACTGCGTGCTGGAGACCCTCAACGACATCCGCGAGTACATCCAGAAGACAGACCCCTCCCTGGCCCAGCGCATCTACATCCTCGAAGACGCGATGAGCCCGGTGCCCCCGCCGCCCGTCTCGCCCCTGCCGCCGCACCTCGACTTCCCGCGCCTCGCCGACGAGGCCGTCGAGCGCTTCCGCAACGCCGGGATGAACGTGGTCAAGACCACCGACGCCATCCGCTGACCCGCTGACCCGCGACCGAACGAAAGGACCCAACCCATGAGCAAGAAGAACGACGAACAGGCAGAGGTGAACGCGCTGTTGGACGCCGCGGTGGATGCGGGGACGCTCTCCCCCCATTCGAGGTCGGTGCTGAGCGGAGATCTGGGGGACGTGGTCATCGCCGGCGCGGCGGGGGCAGCGCTGGAGGACATCGTGGCCACCGACGTGACGCTTGTCTCCGTGCTCATCGACGCGTCCTCCAGCATCGGCGCGCGCGGGCTGGAGGACGCGGTGCGCGAAGGGCAGAACACGCTGGTGGACGCCTTCGCCGGCAGCAAGGAGAAGGGCTCCATCCTCCTCGCGCTGTGGACCTTCAACCATGAACTGGACGTCCTGCACTCCTACGTCCCGGTGGATGACGCGCTCCGGCTGGACGCCCAGAACTACCGCAGCGACGGCACCACCCGCCTCTACGACACCTGGTGCGACGCGCTCACGGCGAACGTGGCCTATGCGCAGCGGCTGCGGGACTCCGGCACCCCCTGCCGCAGCGTGGTGGTGCTCATCACCGACGGCGAAGACGTGGGCTCGCGGCGGCGCGCCACCGACTGCGCGCGGCTCTCGAAGGACCTGCTCGCCTCCGAGCAGTTCGTGCTCGCCTTCGTGGGCGTGGGCAAGGACGCAGACTTCCGGCAGGTGGCGCAGCGCATGGGCGTCCCGGACGGGTGCGTCACGGTGCAGGACCAGGCCACGCCATCCACGCTCCGCAGGGTATTCCAGATGGTGAGCCGCTCGGCCATCCGCGCGAGCCAGGCGCAGATTCGCCCCGGCGCCCAGGCCGGCTTCTTCGTGTAGAAGTGCGCCAGATGCCGCGCGAACGCGTCGACCGACCTGGAGAGAAGGAGTTCCTCGAGCGCTACCGGCCGGAGGACTACCCCCGGCCAGCGGTGTCGGTGGACCTGGTGGTGCTCACCATCGTCGACTCGGTGCTGAAGCTCCTGCTGGTCCGGCGCAAGGCGCACCCCTTCAAGGACACCTGGGCGCTGCCCGGCGGCTTCGTCCGCGTGGGCGAGACGGCGAAGGATCAGGGCGAAGACCTCGACGAGGCCGCCGCCCGCGAGCTCTCCGAGGAGACGGGGCTGCCACACGGCTCCGTCTACCTGGACCAGCTCCGCACCTTCGGGGCCGCAGGAAGGGATCCGCGGATGCGGGTGATCACCGTCGCCTACTTCGCCCTGGTCCGCAGTGACCTGGCGCCATTCGTGAAGGCGGGAGGCGACGCGGCGGACGCGGACTGGCACCCGGTGGAGGCGCTGCCGAAGCTGGCGCTCGCGTTCGACCACCGGGAGATCGTCCAGACGGCCCTTGGGCACGTGCGCGAGCGCATCGAGTCGTCGAACCTCGCCTTCGAGCTGGTGCCGAGGACCTTCACCATCCCGGAGCTGCGCGCGGCCTTCGAGGTGGTGAAGGGCCAGACCTATGACCCGGGGAACTTCCGGCGCCGCTTCAACCGACTGCTGGAGGATGGCGTCATCCAGAAGGCCCCCGGCCGGCGGATCACCGGCGCGCGGCCCGCCCAGGTCTTCTTCTTCGACAGGGCAAAGACGGAGCGCGGATAGTGGCTGAATTCCCCTCTCCCCCTGGGAGAGGGTCTGGGTGAGGGCGCCGTTCCCCCTGTCCCTCCGGGAGAGAACGGCTGAACGCTGAGCGCTCCTCCCCGTGATGAAAGTGCGCAGCCGTCGGCGGGCGGAAGTGGCGAACGAAGTCGTGCGCGCGAGACGGCGCCTGCGCAAGAGGGGCTGCCGGCTGGCTTCAGTCAGGGGGACGGCTGGGGTCCGGTGAAGCGCGGTCCGGGACGGCGGTGAGACTTCGGGCTCTCGGGAGTTGGCTCTGGTTTGTCCGTGCCAGTCCGGCCCCCTCCGGGTCGCCCGCTGCACTCCTCCGTCCCCCCTGTCGCCAGTCCGATACCGACGCCGAGCCTGAACTTCGCAAAATTTCCGCAGTGAAGGGGTCAGTCGTCCGGCGGAGGGGCTTTCACTGAGTAGACCTTGCGAACTTTCGACCTGGCGCATCGCCCCCTCCCGAGCACGTTGCCAACGTCCGCAGCTTGAGCCCGCATAGACGCAGCGCCCCGCCAGAGGGTGCTCGCGGAAGAAGTCTCGGAGCCGCGAGAGGGGTGCTCGGCGGCAGACGTCTCGGAGTCTTGAGGGATTCCCGCGGCCGCGCGCGGGATGCTCCCTCGTCAGCACCCGCTCGTTGGCCGTCAGGCACCCTCCCCGCTCGCGCAGCCGCCGGAACTCCTAAAGACCTGGAGACTCCGGAGGGAGA
>CAZQVZ010000171.1:0-11679 GCA_964596895.1 uncultured Myxococcaceae bacterium | reverse complement strand
GCAGGTGGTCCACTTCTGGAGAGCACCCCCGGGTCAATTCTGGAGAGCGTCAAAGCCATTGCCATGATTTCCCGAGCAACCGCGGGTGACCACGGTTCGGATGCCAGATTCACGGCCTCTCACTGCACTCCTTCAGCGACGCTGCACGAAAGTGAGCTTCCCGGGGGCCTTTCTCAAAGTTGCTCGGGAAATCATGGCAATGGGTCAGAAGGGTTCCGCGAGCCAAGCCGCGCCCGGGGCTTGAGCGGCGGGTGGGTGAAGAGCAACCACTCCGCCTAAAGGCTGCCCGGGAGTAGGGCGTCGCCGGAAGGGTCCATCCTCGCCCCCGAACCGCCCGGGCGAAGGCTGCGAGCACGAGGCCACGGGCCCGTGTCCCATCGCGTGACCGGAATCCCAATCACTCGGAAGGGTCGTCGCGCAGGTCCTCGCGGGTAGGTGCCGGGGATTTCCTCGTGCCGCCGGCCGCGGAGGGAGGCCCTCCGCCGATGCTCAAGTCCTCGCCGCCTTCGACGGCCTCGCTCTCGCGAATGATCCCCGCCTGGTCATCCGCAGCGCCTTCGAGGCCGGAGGTCTTCTCGTCCTTCGGATTGCCGTTCGCCATGTCCCAACGGGTGCGCACGAGGAGGCCCTTGTGCCCGAAAGCCAGGCTGCTCCCCGTGCGCGGCGGCGGCCCCAGAACGTCCAACCCACTGAAATCCCAGGCCTTCTCACCCACCCCACCCTCCCAGCTCGCGTTTTCGCAACTTCTGAGAAGCCCCCGAGACAATCCCCACATGATCCACAACATCCGTTGGGGCGACACGTTGAGCGGGCTGGCACGGCGTTACGGGACCACCGTGAACGCGCTGGCGCGGGCGAACGACATCGCGAATCCCGACCTGATCTACGCCGGGCGGACGTTGAAGGTGCCGGGCGCCCAGGACGGGTTCGACGCCGGGACCGCACCGGACTACGGGTCGCGGCTGGGCGGAGCGAATGCCCCCGCGCCGGTGGGCGCCGCGCCTGCCGGGAGCACGGCGGGCGGGGTGAGCCAGGCGGAGTTGCAGCGGATCATGCCGAACCTCTCCAGCGCGGATGCGCAGCGGTACCTGCCGCACCTGAACCGGGCCATGGCCGAGGCGAACATCACCACGCCGGCGCGGCAGTCCGCGTTCCTCGCGCAGCTCGCGCACGAGAGCGGGCAGCTCCGCTACATGGAGGAGATCGCCTCGGGATCCGCGTACGAAGGCCGCCGGGATCTCGGCAACACGCAGCCGGGTGACGGCGTCCGCTACAAGGGCCGCGGGCCCATCCAGCTCACCGGGCGCGCCAACTACCGCGCCGCCGGCCAGGCGTTGGGCATCGATCTCGAAGGCAACCCCCAGCGCGCGAAGGACCCGGACGTCGCCTTCCGGATCGCCGCCTGGTACTGGTCCTCGCGGAACCTGAACCAGTACGCGGACGCCGGGAACTTCAGCGCCATCACCTACCGGATCAACGGCGGGTACAACGGCGCCGCGGACCGGAACGCGTACTACCGGGTCGCGCAGAGCGTGCTGGCGTAGGGCGCCGCTTCACCCCTCCAGCTCCAGCCACGCGTCATTGCAGCGGCGGCAGCCCATCTTCGCGCCGCCTTCGAACGTGAGCAGGGTGGTGGTCTCCACCGGGTGCCCGTCCGCTCGCGGGCACTTCGAGCAGGCCGAGCCGCGCGGACGCACCGGGTAGCTGCGGTCCCAGGGCGGCACGCGCAGAACGCGCAGCCACTCCTTCACCGCGTCCGCGTTCCACTCCACCTTCACCGTGGCGCGCTCTCCGTTCACCAGCCCGTGCCTCACCGCGAGGTAGTACACGCGGAGCGCGCGCGCGTGAGCGCCCATGCCCCGCGCCTTGAACGCCCGGCCCAACCGCACCACCGCCTCCATCAACGCGTCCCGCTCCATGCTGAACCCATGTTCAGCACGCCGCCCGACGCGGCGCAAGGGCGGCCGCTTGCAACCCAGGCCGGGAACAAGCCCCGGAGCGAGCAGGAGTCCCGGCCACCCCGCTCCCTGCGCGATGCGCACCTTGTCCGCCAGGGAGGAGCGATGGCGAGAGGACTCGCAGGCAAGGTGGTGGTGGTGATTGGTGCCTCCAGCGGCATCGGGCGGGAGACCGCGCTGCAGCTCGCGCGGAAGGGGGCGCATCTGGTGCTGGTGGCCCGGCGGGAGGATCCCCTGCACACCCTGGAGGCGCGCTGCGCCGCGCTCGGGGCGGAGGTCCTGGTCATCCCCGCGGACGTCTCCATCGAAGAGGAGGTGGCCGCCGTCGCCGAGGCCGCGGCGGAGCGCTTCGGCAGCATCGATGCCTGGGTGAACGACGCCGGGGTCTACGCGGTGGGGAAAATGGAGCAGACGCCCACGGACGTGTACCGCCGCCTGATGGAGGTGAACTACCTCGGCACCGTCTACGGGACGCGCGCCGCGGTGGCGCAGCTGCGGCGGCACGGGCGGGGCGGGGTCATCGTCAACGTCGGCTCGCAGCTCTCCTCCATCAGCGCCGCGTACGAGTCCGCGTATACCGCCAGCAAGCACGCGGTCCGCGGGTTCTCCTCGGCGGTGCGGCAGGAGCTGCTGGACGCGGGAATCTCCGTCTGCACGGTGATGCCCGCCGGCATCGACACGCCGCTGTTCGACCATTCGGCGAACTTCACCGGCAAGAAGCTCCAGGTGCCCGCGCCGGTCTACCCCCCAGAGAAGGTGGCGAAGGTGATCCTCCGGATGCTCGTGCGGCCGCGGCCGGAGTCCTACGTGGGGACCTCCGCGGTGTTCATGGGCGCCCTGCGCCACCTCTTCCCGCGCGTGTTCGACCGCTTGATGCGCAACCAGATGGAGACCGGCCACTTCCGCAAGGGAGAGGCGCCCACGACGCGCGGCAACCTCGACGCCCCGGTGGTCGAGGGCACCGGCGTCCACGGCGCGGCGAAGGGCCGGACCAGACAGTGGCTGCGGCGGGCGGCCGTGGCCTTGGCGCTGGGCGCAGGCGCGGTGGGCATCTCCCGGGCGGTGAGCGCGCGCGCGTAGGCAGCCAGGCAGCCAGGGGCCCGGCGGAGAGCGCGGCGGGCGTTGTGCCCTGCGAATGGCCGCCCCACCCTTGGGGCTGGAGGGGGACACGTGCGAGGCGAGCCACACAAGGTGCCGAGCTGGCTGCAGCTGGCGTCCGCGATGAGCTGGCGGATGCTGGTGGTGGTGGCGGGGCTGACCGCGCTGGTCTTCGCGCTCTCCCAGGTCGCGGTGGTCGCGCTGAGCGTGTTCGTCGCCGCGGTGCTGGCGAGCGTGCTCTGGCTGCCGCGACGGTGGCTGGTGCGCCACAAGGTCCCGGCGAGCCTCGCCTCGCTCCTCATCATGCTGCTCTTCCTCGGCGCCCTGACCGGCATCGCCGCGCTGCTCGGGCCGGCGGTGTCGAAGGAGCTGTCCACGCGCGGCGAGGAGCTCATCGAACAAGGCCGCACGCTGCTGGATCAGGTGGTGCAGAACACGCCCGTCCCGGGGAAGGACGGCGCGGCCCTGGTGGGCCAGGCAGAGCAGTACGTCAAGGAGCAGGGCAGCGCGGTGGGCAGGTTCCTCGCCGCCGGCGCGCTGGCGGTGGGCGAAGTGGTGACGGGCTTCTTGCTCACCCTGGTCCTGCTCTTCTTCTTCCTGCGCGACGGGGACCGGCTCGCCCTGTGGCTGCTGGAGCGGACCACCTCCACCCGCCGCGAGGACGCGCGCGCGGTGCTGGAGCGGGCGTGGTGGACCCTGCGCCGCTTCGTGGGCGGCACGGCGATCATCGCCCTGTTCGACGCGCTGGGGATTGGGCTGGGGCTGTGGCTCATCGGCGTGCCGTTGGTCCTGCCCCTGATGGTCATCACCTTCTTCGCGGCGTTCCTGCCCATCATCGGCGCGACCATCGCCGGGATGCTGGCGGTGCTGGTGGCGCTCGGGGCCAACGGCGTGCAGGCCGCGCTGCTCACCCTGGGCGTGGTGCTCCTCGTCCAGCAGTTCGAGGGCAACGTGCTCGAGCCGGTGGTGCTCGGCCGCGCGGTGCCGCTGCACCCCGTGGTGATCCTCGTGGTGATCACCGCCTTCGGGGTGGCCTTCGGGCTCGTGGGCGCGTTCGTGGCGGTGCCGCTGGCGGCGATGATCTCCGCCGCGGGCAACGAACTGCGCCGGCGGGGCCTGCTCGGCGTCCGCGCGACGGGGATCGCCTAGCCTAGCGGGAGTCGCGGCGCTTCTGCTGGCGCGCCTGGTTGGCGGCCTGCGCCCCGCCGATGCGCTTGCCGGCGACCTTCACCGTCTTCGACACGCCCCCGCCCTTCCGGGGAACGGGGAGCTTCGCTGCGGGGGCCTTCTTCTTCGAACCTGCGGACGTCGACGCGCGCTTTGCAGCCATGCTCCGAAGCTGCGGCTAGGATGCCCGCGTGTCCACCCGCACCGAGTCAGAGCGCACGCGGTCTGTGCGCGCGCCGACGTTGCAGTGGGCCGGACGGCTCGGCGCGCCGCTCGTCGCGGTGGGGCTCTTCCTCCTGCTCCCCGAAGGTGACGGCGGGCTCACCGCGGCCGGCCGCTGGACCTGCGCGCTCGCGGTGCTGATGGCCATCCTCTGGATGACCGAAGCCCTGCCCCTGCCGGCCACCTCGCTCCTGCCGGTGGTGCTCTTCCCGCTTCTGGGCGTGGCCGGCATCAAGGAGACCACCGCCGCGTACGCCAGCGACGTCATCTTCCTGTTCATGGGCGGGTTCATCCTCGCCCTGGGGATGGAGAAGTGGGGGCTGCACCGGCGCATCGCGCTTCGGGTCCTCGCCTTCGCCGGCACGAAGCCCGCGCGCCTTCTGGGCGGGTTCATGGCCGCCACCGGCTTCCTCAGCATGTGGATCAGCAACACCGCGACCACGGCGATGATGCTGCCCATTGGCGTCTCCATCCTGAAGCTGGTGGACGGGCGCGTCCGGGACGAAGGGGGCGAAGAGGCCGCGCAGAAGTGGGCGGGCTTCGGCCCCGCGTTGATGCTCGGCATCGCCTATTCGGCGAGCACCGGCTCATTGGGCACGCTCATCGGCACGCCGCCCAACCTGCTCTTGCGCGGGTTCGTGCAGCGCACCTACGGCATCGAGCTCGGGTTCGGGACCTGGATGCTGGCCTGCGTGCCCCTGGCGCTGGTGCTGACCTTCGCCACCTGGTTCGTGCTCGCGAGGCTCTTCATCCGCAAGGACGTGGGCACGGTCCCCGGCGGCAGGGAGCTGGTGCGCGCGCAGCTCGCGGGGCTGGGACGGATGAACCGCGGCGAGACCCTGGTGCTCATCGTCTTCTGCGCCACCGCGGTCCTGTGGATCACCCGCGAACCGCTCACCTCCTGGCTGGGTGGCTCCCTCCCCTTCCTGCGGCACGTCTCCGACGCCGGCATCGCCATGGCCGGGGCGCTGGTCCTCTTCGCCCTGCCGGTGGATCTGCGCCGCGGGGAGAGCGTCATGGACTGGGCGACGGCGGAGCGGCTGCCGTGGGGAGTGCTCCTGCTCTTCGGCGGCGGCCTGGCGCTCGCGGCGGCCATCCAGAAGAACGGCGTGGACACCTGGCTGGGCCAGAAGCTGCTCCTGCTCGGGCAGGTGCCGCACTGGGTGCTGGTGGTGGTGGTGATCGCGGTGGTGGTCTTCCTCACCGAGCTCACCTCCAACACCGCCGTCACCGCGACGTTCCTGCCGGTGCTCGGCGGAGTGGCGGCCGCGGTGGGGGTGGCGCCGCTGGAGCTGCTGGTGCCGGCCGCGCTCGCCGCCACCTGCGCGTTCATGCTGCCGGTGGCCACCCCGCCCAACGCCATCGTCTTCGGGTCCGGCTACGTGGACATCCGGCAGATGGCGCGCGCAGGGCTCGTGCTGAACGTGGTGAGCATCACCCTCATCTCGCTGTTCGCCCTCACCGCCCTGCAGCTGCTCGATCCGTCCGGGGAGCTGCTCACCCGCCAGTGAGCAGCCACACCGCGCCGAGCCCGAACCAGGTCCCGAGCGCAAAGCCCAACAGCCCCGCGGTGACGCCTGCGGCCACCAGGTCCCGGTTGCCAATGGCGCGCGCCACCGCAGGCACGAAGGCCGGGCCGTAGATGGCGGCGGTGGAGGTGATGAGCAGGGTGTCCGCGTCCACCCGGAACAGCCGCGCCAGCCCCACGTGGATGGCCACCGCGAGCAGGACGACGCCCGCGGTCACGCCGATGAGGGCGGGGCTGCCCGCGAGCAGGTTCCCCACGTCCACCAGCGAGCCAATGGCCACACAGAACACCAGCATCGCGTATTCGCCCACGCGCGGCGCAGCGCCCAGGGCACGCAAGGGCCGCCACAACGAGGCGCAGAGCCCCAGCACCGTGAGCCCCAGCAGCACCGGCACCGGCTCCAGCCCTCCAAAGACCGCGAAGGTCCCGCCCACCGCGAGCGCGACGATGGCCACCGCCACCCCCAGCGCGGCGAGCGAAGGCACGAGGCCCGGCCACAGGGGCGGCTCCTGCGCCGGCGCCAGCTCCGAGGCCTCTTCCGGGACGGCAGGCGCCAGGTCCCCGGGCGCCCGGCGCGGCAGGATCCGGCGCAAGAGCGGCGCGGCGAAGGTGAGCAGGAAGAAGAGCCACAGCCCGCCGGTGACCATGTCCGCGGCGTTGAGCCCTACGAGCTGATCCCGCGGGACGTTCAGCGCCAGGCCAATGGCGTTCATGTTCACCGTCCCGCCGATGTACGTGCCCACCAGCATCCCGCTCACCCGCTCCACGCCCGGCAGGTGTCCTGCGAGCGTTGTCCCCACGAACAGGCCCCCCAGGACCGAGCCCGCACACGCGAACGCGAACGAGGGGATGGCCGCGCGCGCCTGGCCCACGAAGCGGCGCAGGTCGGTGGGCAGGAGCAGGAGCGGGATGGCCAGGGGCACCGCGGCCTCGGCGGCGGCGTTGCTCACCTCCTGCGAGAGGGCGCCGAAGGAGAGGTTCCGCGCGAGGATGCCGCTCGCGTAGCAGAGCACCACCGGCCCCAGCCACCTCGCGGGCCTCGCCGCCTGCGCGAGCCAGAGCATGCCCGCGGGCGCAAGGACGATGAAGGCGGCCTGCAAGAGGACGGCGGGCGTCATCCGTGCGGGTCGTAGAGCCCGTCCAGGAAGTCCACCAGGAAGGAGTCCAGGGCGCTTCGGTCCGGGACCGCTCCGGCCATCCCGTACATGGCCGCCGAGCCCTCCGGCGCCGGCTCCCCGCGCTTCAACGCCGCGGCGCAGGCGCGCAGATCCTCGAGGAAGGGCGCGACGATCTTCGCGTGCGCGGGCGTCACCATCAGGTGCAGCGCCGGTGGCATCTGCTGCCGGTCCAGCTTCCAGCCGCGCGCCTCCATGGCATCTCCCAATTGGTAGACGTCTACCTCGTCCGAAGCGAACGCGAAGATGGCGAACTTCGGATCCCCCAGGACGCGCAGCCCCGGCGTCTTCGCGATGCCCTCCTTGAGCGCGTCCGCCGCGTCGAGCGTGGTCCGCGCGATTTGCCCATAGCCCTCTTCGCCCAGGTGCTTGAGCACCGCCCACGCCGCGGCGATGGCGCCCCCGGGCCGGGTCCCGGTCATGGTGGGCGAGGCGAACAGCCCGCCCGGCCAGTCCGCCCACGCGAAGTACTGGTGCCGCCGCAGGTCCCGGTCCCGGTAGAGCACCACCGACGCGCCCTTGGCCGCGAACCCATACTTGTGCAGGTCAGCGGACAGCGACGTCACGCCGGGCACGCGGAAGTCGAACGGCGGCACCTCCACCCCCAGCTTCGCCGCGAACGGCAGGTGGAACCCGCCGAGGCACGCGTCCACGTGACAGAGGACGCCGGCCTGCTGCGCCAGCGCCGCCAGTTGGGGGATGGGATCCACCACGCCATGTGGGTACGCCGGCGCGGAGCCGACGATGAGCGCGGTGTTGGGGGTGATGGCCGCCTTCACCTTCTCGAGGTCCACCCGGAAGTCGGGCCCCAGGTCCACCAGCACCGGCTTCACGCAGAAGTAGTGCGCGGCCTTCATGAAGGCGGGGTGGATGGAGCGCGGGATGATCATCTCCGGCGCCTCGATGCCCCGCTCCTTCCGCGCCCAGTCCCGCGCGGTCTTCACCGCCATCATGATGCTCTCGGTGCCGCCGGAGGTCATGGACCCTGCGCCGTCCGGGCCCGCGTTGAAGAGCGAGAGCGCGGTCCCCACCACCTCGTTTTCGAAGCGGCGGAGGCTGGGGAAGGCCACGGGCGACAGGCCGTTCTCAGCCATGAACTCGGTGTAGGCCTCCGCGTTGAGGCGGCTGACCTCCTCGTTGGCGAAGTACACGAGGCTCCAGGTGCGCCCCTCCTTCCAGCGGCCGTCTTCGGCGCGCATCTGGCGCATGCGGGAGATCACCTCGTCACGGGGCAGGCCCTTCGGCTCGAGCATGGGTCGGGTCATGGGCCGGGCAGATCGGGCCATTGGCCTGGTCCTGTCAAGGTGGCCGGGCACGGGCGGTCCGGGTCCATTGCGCGCCAACTTTTTTTTGCACCGCGTCTTGCTCGCCAAAGCGCGCGGGTGCTACCGCACAGCGGCACATGACGGCGCCCGCTCCCCACGGACCCTCCCGCTTTGCCTCGGGGCACCTTCGGCTCACCCCCTTCGCGGCGGCAGCCAGCCTCGCCCTGCTTGCCTGCGAGGCCGAACCGCCCCCCACGCGGGAGCACCTGGTCCTCGAAGGGGACGACTACGCGCGGGGCCTGGCGCACGGCACCCAGCTGCGCAGCAAGGTCCGGTCCTTCTACACGACCATGCTCACCAACACGCTCCTGCCGTACCTCAACCGCGAGCACGCCGGCATCGCCGAGTTCCTGCCGGAGTACCGCAAGCCGCGCTACGGGGACGGGAAGTTCTCCCGCGAAGTCCTCCTGGACTCGGCGAAGGAGTTGGAGCGGCAGATCCCGCAGCAGTACCGGGACGAATTGCGCGGCATCGCCGACGGCTCGGGCCTCACCTACGACGAGGTCCTCATCCTCAACACGTTCCCGGACACGGTGCTCACGGTCCGGGCGGTGGCCGCCGCCATCCACCTCGCCAGGGCGCCGCGGATCCTCAGCGTGCAGGTGGAGGGGCTCGAGTCCGACGGCCGGGACAACGACGAGGACGGCGTCGTGGACGAGCCCGGCGAAGGGCTCATCTCCCCCTTCGAGCCGTCGCCCACCGCGCTGCTCTCCTCCGTCCCCCCCGGGGCGAAGGTGCGCTTCGTGCTCGAAGATCCGGACGGCGTGGACCCGGCCACGCTGAGGCTGACCGCGGGCGGGCGCGTCTTCGGCGCAGACTCGGACGAGGTGGAGATCTCTCAACTGCAAGAGCCTCCGGGCGCGGTGTCGGTGGCGTTCGCGGTGCCGGCGGACGCGGGCGCAGGCGGCGCGTTGACCCTGGTGGTGGGCGCAGGCGACCGGGCCGTGTCCAGCACGGTGCCCCTGCACGCCAACTTCATGCGCGAAGAGCGGCTCACCTTCGTGTTGAGCGGCGATCCCCGCGCGCGCCACGAGGTCCCCAACGTGGAGGCGGACAAGGGCCGCACCCAGCCCCCCAGCCTCGCCTTCGCCGTCCGCGGCGCAGCGTCCGCCACCGGAGGGCCGCTGCTCGCGCACAACTTCGCGCTGTTGGACGCCAACACCGCCCACAAACACGGCGCGGTCTTCGAGCACCGGCCCGCGGGCGGCGGCGCGCCCTTCGTGGTCGTGGGCTGGGCGGGCATCGTCTGGGGGTTCTCCGGCATGAACGGCGAAGGGCTCTCTGCCGCCTGCAACCCGGGGGACTCCCTGGACAACGCCATCGTCGGTCGCTTCATCGAGCAGCTGGGAGAGGGCATCGAGAACATGCGCCTGCTCATGCGCGGGCGGCCCATTGGCATCACCCTGCGGCGGGTGCTGGAGCGGCGGAAGACCGCGCTCGAAGGCCGGGACGAAGTGGCGGGCACCGTCCACGGCGCCGGCTGGAGCTGCCTGTTCGCGGACGAAGACGGAGGCCTGAGGGCGGTGGAGGTGGACGCAGACGTGTCGAAGGACGGCCCCTTCGTGGACTTCGGCCCGGAGACGTCGGACCCGGCCAACCTCGACGCCCACGGCCGGCCGTACGCCAGCGTCGGTCCGGATGATCTGCGCATCGGCGCGCACTTCCGGAAGAACACGAACGACATGTACGAATTGTCGGTGCTGGGGCAGCGCATCGCCCCGCAGCGGTACTGGAGCAGCCAGTTCTACCGCTCGGTGCAGGCATGGACCCGGCTGGGTGAAGCGCTCTCCGCCCGAGGGCCGCTGGACGCTGACGGCGCGAAGGCGCTGCTCCAAAGCCCGGACCTGATGGACGTGCGAGACAGCATGAACGCCGTCGTCTACGAGCCCTCCGCGCGCCGCTACCACGTCGCCATGGGGCAGGTGCCCGCGCCGCTGGCGGCGTTCCAGACCTTCGAGTTGGGAGGTGCACCGTGAAGCGCCTGGCCGTCACCCTCACTGCCGCGTGGCCGCTGGGGGCCGGCGCCGCGGAGACGCAGCTGTTGCCCAGGGGCGTCTTCGTCCTGGACGTGGGCTACCTCGACACCTCCCTGGACGGGCAGTACTCCAACGAAGGCCGCAGGGAGAGCCTGCTCCCCTCTCAGGAGCGCTACGAGCCGGGGGGCGGCCTGCAGGGCCTGCTCACCGCGCGCCCCGACGTGCGGTTCCAGCTCGCGGTCACCCAGCTCATGTACGGGGCCACCGAAGACCTGACCCTGGCGCTGATCATGCCGGTGGTGCTGAAGACGCAGGTGACCACCCACCTCGGGTGGGAGAGCGGGGACTACCAGCCGCAGCTGGGCCGCGCGTACACCGAAGAGGACTTCTGGGCGTGGGCCGGCTCCATGGGCCAGCCCAGGCCGCCGGACCAGTGGGAGGGCAACCGCTACGCGCCGTCGGACATGGTCCTGGGCGCGCGCTACCGGGTGCCGCGCTGGGCCTTCCTGGAGAAGACGGGCCTTCTGGCCACGGTGGGGCTGCAGGTGGCCTTGCCTACGGGACGGCCGCCGGCGCGTGAGGAGGTCATCGGCGTGGGCACCACCACCTGGGATCTGCACTCCTACGGCGACGTGGAGCTGCACGCGGCCGCCTCCCGCAGCCTGTGGACGGACGGCGCCGGCGTGGACCGCCTGCACCTCACCGGCGACGTCTTCTATTCGTTCTTCCGGCCCCGGCGCCTGGAGACCCCGCGCGGGGAGGTGAACCCGCTGCTCATGAACTACGCCCCCTACGTGGGCGACTCCTACGTGCTGGATCCAGGTGACTGGGTGGGCTCCAACTTCACGCTGGAGGCGGCCGTGTGGGACGGCCCCACCGCGCGCGGGCTCATCCACAAGTCGACGCCGAAGGCGGACGGGACCCTGCCGCCCCTGGTGTCACTGGTGCTCTCGTACTCGCACATCCGCACCTTCCAGAGCGACTGGCGCAGCGAGAGCCCGCTGTGGGACTGGGACAAGGAGAAGTACTGGCGGCCCGGCTACAAGAACATCCTGCGCGCCACCGCCAACGTGAGCCTGCTCCGCGTGGGGCTCCCCCTGCAGCTGTACGCCAGCACGCGCGACCAGCGGCTCTTGCGCGGCAAGAACGTGCGGCCCGCGGACGTGCTCACCTTTGGCGGAAGGCTCTTCGCCCGGTTCTAGGGCAGCCGGCCTTGCGAGCGCCGCCCTC
>CAZQVZ010000170.1:0-11681 GCA_964596895.1 uncultured Myxococcaceae bacterium | reverse complement strand
CTTTGTACTGGACCCGCGCCGGTGAGGACCTGCTCTTCGCCTCCGAGGTGAAGGCGCTCTTCGCGTTCGAAGACGTGCCGCGCGCCTTCGACGAGACCGAGCTGCCCGCGTACCTCGCGCTGCGGTACGTGCCGGCGCCCAGGACCCTGTTCCGGGGAATCGAGCGGCTGGAGCCGGGCTGCGCCTTCACCTTCGAAGGGGGGCGGATGGCGGTGCGCCGCTACTGGGATCTCCCGGTGGACGCGCACGAACGGCGGAAGACCCCGGTGGACGTGGAGGAGGAGACCGACCGGCTCGAGCAGCTCCTGCGCGACACGGTCCGCAGCCACCTGATGGGGGAGGTGCCGGTGGGCATCCTCCTCTCCGGCGGCATCGACTCCACGGCGGTGGGCTGGGCCATGCAGCGCGCGGGGGCGAAGGGGCTCAAGAGCTTCGCCGTCGGCTACGACGGGGAGGCGGAGAGCGAGCTCTCCTGGGCGCGCACCGCTGCGAAGGCGCTCGGCACCGAGCACCGCGAGGTCCGGGTGAGCGCGGTGGACCTGCGCGACGAGCTGCCCTCCCTGGTCTGGCACCTCGACGAGCCCAACTCGGACGGCGCCTGCATCCCGTTGATGCTCCTGGCGCGGCGGGCGCGCGAAGAGGTGACGGTGGTCCTCTCCGGCGAAGGCGCGGACGAGCTGTACGCAGGCTACGGCACCTATCCCCGGATGCTCGCCGTGGAGCGCGCCCGCACGGCTTTGGGTCCCCTCGCGCGGGGGGCCGCTTCGGCCGGCCTGGCGCTGACGAAGGACGTGCGCGCTCGGCGCTACCTGGGCCTGCTGCAGCGGCCCCTGTCCGGGCACTACCTCGGCGTGGGGCGCGGCTTCGGCGACGAGCTCCTGCGCAACGTCTTCGGCTCGCGCGCGCTGGAGGATCTCTCCGCGCGCTTCGCGCCCCTGTGGGAGCGGACCGTGGGCGCGCCGGAGCTGCACCGGCTGCTCTACAACGACACCCGGGTCTGGCTGCCGGATGACCTCCTGGCCAAGGCGGACAAGATGACCATGGCCGCGGCGGTGGAGCTGCGGGTCCCGTTCCTCGACCACGTGATGCTCGAGCACGCGTGGAGCCTGCCGCCCTCCCTGAAGCTGCGCCGCAACGTGGGCAAGTGGCTCCTGCGGCGCGCGCTGAAGGGGCGCATCCCCAGGGCCATCCTCGACCGGCCCAAGCGCGGCTTCCCGGTGCCCCTGGGAAACTGGCTTCGGACGTCCCTGTACGACGCGTGTCGCGAACGCCTCCTGGCCAGCGGCGCCACCGTGCGCGGCCTGCTGGGGACCCCGTTCCTCCACCGGCTGCTCGACGAGCACCGCCGCGGCGTCGCCAACCGCACCGAAGAGCTCTACGCCTTGTGGGTCTTCGAGGAGTGGCGCAGAGGCTTCTTCTCCCCAGACGCCACGCGGCCCGTGCGCAACGTGCTGCGGACGGCTTCAGCGCCCCGCGGGGTCGAAGGTCCCGGGGCTGAAGTGCGCTCCGGCCCTCACGTGTTCTGACGGCCAGGCGGCCAGTTCTCAGGATGGGTAGGAGGGTTCCTACTGTGGCACTCAGCGCGCCCTCACCCCGGCCCTCTCCCAGAGGGAGAGGGGGATCTGGAGGCGAGCGGGTGCGGCAGAAACTGGCACCCGGAGTGCAGCGGGGCAGGGACGGACGGGTCGAAAAGGAGCGGGGCGATGGGGAAGGGGAAGACGATGCTGCGGCGAGCGGCAAAGGCGGCGGCGGCCAACATGCTGCACTACACGGGGATGCGCAGGGCCATTGCCGGGGTGCGGCGGATGCGCGCGGGCGGGCGCCGGGTGCTGATCCTGAGCTACCACCGCGTGGTCGAAGACTTCACCGGCGCGGTGCAGAGCTCCATCCCCGGCCTGCTCATCTCCAGGGAGACCTTCCGGCGGCAGCTTCTGGACCTGCGCGAGTCCGGCTACGACTTCTACCGGCTGGACGACGCGCTGGACGTCATCGCCGGCCGGGTGCGGCCCAAGCGCGACGTGTGCGTGGTCACCTTCGATGACGGCTACCGGGACGTCTACCGCTACGCGTTCCCGGTGCTGCAGGAGCTGGGCATCCCGGCGGTGGTCTACATCCCGAGCGCGTACGTCGGCACCGACCGGCGCTTCAACCACGACCGGCTCTTCCACCTCTTCTGGCAGGTGCAGCAGCGCGGCTTCCGCCCGGTGTACGACGCGCTCCCGCCGTCTGCGGCCGGCGTCATCGAGCCGCTCCTTCTGGGAGTGCTCTCGCCTTCGGCCGCGGTGGACGCCTTCCTCGGCGATCAGCCCGGCGGCATCGCGCACCGGCTCATCGAGACCCTGACCGAGCAGATGGGCGGCGGCCCGGAGCTCATCCCCGAACAGGGAGAGGTGATGACCTGGGACGAGGTCCGCGAGATGGCGGACGCGGGCATCGACATCGGCGCGCACACGGTCTCGCACACGGTGCTGCCGCTGGAGGCGAAGGATCACGCGGAGTGGGAGGTGCGTGAGTGCAAGGCGCAGATCGAGGAGATGCTCGGCCGCCCCTGCGTGCACTTCGCCTACTGCAACGGGTGGTACTCGGATGAGCTTGTCCGGATGATGGTCCAGGCGGGGTTCCGGTCTGCGGTCACCACCGAGGACCTGCCCAACCGCGTCGGCGGGGATCCGTTCACGCTCAAGCGCAAGGTGCTGTGGGAGAACTTCTCCATCGGGTTCGACGGGAGGTACTCGTCGTGCCTCACCGGCTGCCAGATGGATGACGTGTTCACCTCGTTGGGCGGCGGCACCGTGGTGCCCGGCAAGAAGCCTCAGCGCGGCGACCTGCGGCCGCCAGTTCCGTTCACCGAACCCGAGCAGAGCCTCTTCGGGGGGCACTAGTTGGCCCCAACAGCACAGAAACGTGAGGGGTCCTTCCTCCGCAAGGCAGGCCCCCTGGTGCTGGCGCGCATGGCCGGCGCGGCGATCACCTTCTGCATCCCGCTGGTGCTCGCGCGGGCCATGGCGCTCGAGGAGTACGGCACCTACAAGCAGCTCTTCCTGATCGCCCAGACGCTCTATTACGTCCTGCCCTTCGGCGTGGCGCAGAGCCTCTACTTCTTCATCCCCAGGACCGACCAGACGCGGCCCTGGGTGATGCAGACGCTGGGCATGCTGCTCATCGCGGGCATCGCCGGCGGCGGCGTCATCTTCGGGGCGGGCCACCACGGCGCGGCGCTGTTGGGCAACCCGGAGCTCGTCCGGTACCTGGTGCCCCTGGCCATCTACGTGGCCTGCGTCGTGGGGGCGATGCCGCTGGAGGTCACGCTCACCTGCCAGGGCCGGACGAAGGCGGCAGCGGTCATCTACCTGGGGTCGGACGCGCTGCGCGCTGCGGCGATGATCCTCCCGGTGTTTCTCGGCTACGGCCTGTCCGGCGCGATGAACGCCATGGCCGGCTTCGCGGCGATTCGCCTGGTGACCACCTGGGCGGTGAGCGCCACCACCACCCGCGGGCCGCTCTTCCAGAGGGGCCTGACGTGGCGGCAGTTCGCGTACGCGGCCCCCTTCGGCGCGGCCATGCTGCTCAGCATCCCGCAGCAGTACGCGCACCAGTACGCGGTGGGCGCCACGGTGCCGCCGGAGCTCTTCGCCATCTACGCGGTGGGCTGCTTCCAGCTCCCGCTGGTGGATCTCCTCTACTCACCCACCAGCGAAGTGCTGATGGTCCGGGTGGGGGAGCTGGAGCGGCAGAACCGCCTTCGGGAGGCGGTGCACGCCTTCAAGGAGGCGTCCGCGAAATTGGCCTACGCCTTCCTGCCGATGAGCGCGTTCCTCTTCGTGGCGGCGCCGGAGTTCATCTCCGCGCTGTTCGGCGAACGCTTCCTGGGGGCGGTGCCCATCTTCCGGGTCTGCGTGCTCTCCATCGCCGTGTCCTGCTTCCCGGTGGACGGGCTTCTGCGCGCGCGCAACGAGACCCGCTACCTCTTCTTCTCCTACTTCGTGAAGGCCGCGGTGACCGTCCCCCTGGTCTGGGTGGGCGTGAAGCACTTCGGGATGATGGGCGGCATCGTCTCCTGGGCCGTGGCGGAGCTGGTGGGGAAGGCGACGTTGCTGGCCCGGGTGCCGAAGGCGCTCGGCGACACCGAAGGGCCGTACCTCATGCGCGTGTGGCGGGTGCTGCCCTTCAGGGAGCTGGGGCGGGCGTCGGCCGCTGCGCTCGGGGCAGGGCTCCTGGTGGCCTCCCTGCGCGAGCTTCTGCCGCTGTCGGTGTCCGCGCTGCCGGACGACTTCATCTGGCGAGCAGTGCCGCTGGCGGTGGGCGGGGTGTTGTTCGCGGGCGGATACCTCGCACTGCTCACGGCCGTGGGCGTTCGTCCACTGGCCCTGCTGTCCGCCTTGCGAAGGCGGCCGGCGTGAACAGGTTGAGCACCGGCGTAAGGGGGACGGGCGCTTGATGAATGCTCTGAAGCTGCACGGATGGGCGAGGCGGGCGAAGGGGTTGGGCATTCCGGTCGTCCCGTCCCTCTTGCGTCGATTCATCCGGCTGGTCTCGCACGCGTACCTCCCGGAGGGCGCGCAGATTGGCGACGGCACCCAGCTGGGCTACGGCGGGCTGGGGGTGGTGCTCCACGAGGACGCGAAGATCGGCCGGCACTGCCTGATCTCGCAGGGCGTGACCATCGGCGGGCGGGGCGGGCGGCCCGGCGTGCCGGTGATTGGTGACTACGTGCGCATCGGCGCCGGCGCGAAGGTCCTCGGCGACATCAAGGTGGGGGACTTCGCGGTGATTGGCGCCAACGCGGTGGTCACGCGAGACGTGGCGCCGGGCGCGGTGGTGGCGGGCGTTCCTGCGCGCGAGCTGCGGCGGGATCCGAACCCGATGGAGACGTATCTCCGCGAGCAGTCGGGCGCGCGGAGCGACGACGTGGACACGGTCGCCGTCTGAGCGGGGCCGGGAGGGGGAAGACGAATGCGGCGGAGTGAGGAGCTGGAGCTCGAGCGGGCGCTCGTGGGGCGGGACCTGGTGGTGTTCTCCAATGACTGGGACGGTGACCCGCTGTCGAAGACGCACATCATGCGGATCCTCGCGAGGAACAACCGCATCCTGTGGGTGAACAGCATCGGCAACCGGCAGCCCAGGGTGAACGCGCACGACGCGGCCCGCATCTGGAAGAAGTTGCGCTCCTTCACCGAAGGCATCACCGAGGTGGAGAAGAACCTCTTCGTGCTCTCGCCGCTGGCCATTCCGCTCTACGGCAGCGAAGTCGCGCGGCGCGCCAACCGGACGCTGCTGCGCGCGCAGATCCGCATGGCGATGCGGCGGCTGGGCTTCAAGGACGTCATCTCCTGGTCCTACCTGCCGGCGTCCGCGCCGGTGTCGGGGACGCTGGGAGAGTCCCTGGTCATCTACCAGTGCGTGGACGAGTTCTCCGCCTTCAGCGACACCAACGGGCGGCACATCGCCAACCTGGAGGAGGTGCTGCTGCGCAAGGCGGACCTCGTCATCACCTCGGCGGAGCGGCTGCGCGAGAGCAAGGTCAAGGTGAACCCGCAGACGGTGCTGGTGCGCCACGGCGTGGACTACGGCCACTTCGTGAAGGCGTGTGACCCGGCCACCGTCGTGCCCGAGGACATCGCGCCCCTGCCGAAGCCGGTCATCGGCTTCTTCGGCCTCATCGCGGACTGGGTGGACCTGGAGGCGCTGGAGGCGTGCGCCCGCGCGCACCCCGAAGGCACCGTGGTGCTGCTGGGGAAGGTGGCGCCGGACGTGGACGCGTCGAAGCTGGCGGCGCTGCCGAACGTGAAGTTCCTCGGCCGCAAGGCGTATGCGGAGCTGCCGGGCTACTGCAAGGCGTTCGACGTGGCGGTGAACCCGTTCCGGGTGAACGAGCTCACGCTGAACTCCAACCCGCTGAAGGTGCGCGAGTACCTCGCGGCGGGCTTGCCGGTGGTGTCCTCGCCCATCCCCGAGGTGGAGAAGGTGGGGCTGTGCCGCATCGCCGCCACGCCGGAGGACTTCGTCCGCGGGGTGGATGAGGCGTTGAAGCAGGGCGCAGGTCCGTCCATGGAGCGCGCGAAGCGGATCTTCCACGAGAGCTGGGACGCGCGGGTGGATGAGATCCGCCGCCACGTGGGCATGGCCACGAGGCGCAAGGAGGCGCAGCAGAAGACCGCGCCCGCGCCGCGCCTCGGGCGTGGGGTGAGGGCGCCCCAGAGCTGACGCGCAGCAGGGAGAGGGCAGGGTGAGGGCACCGTCCGCCCCGGGGCGCATCAGCCGCGGCCGGTGACCACGCGCTCCAGCGCCGCCAACTCTCTCGAGGCGCGCGCGAACTCCCGGGGGCTCACCCGCGCTCGAGCGCCCAGCGCCTGCAGCCGCGCCAGCACCTCCTGCGTCCTCGCCGCCGGCACTTCGCAGCGCACCTCCAATTCGCGCGAGGCCTCGTCGTCGGACAGGGAGACTCGGATGCCCTGCCGGTCCTGCAGCAGCACCCGGAAGCGGGCGTGGAGGTCCTTCGCCAGCTCCGGCTCCACCCGGGCGCGCCGCGTGAGCCAGGCGAACGACGACAGGTATTCGGTCATGGACCTGTGCACCTGCGCCTGCTCCGGCCTGGGCGGGCCGAGCCTCTGCCCGCGCGACACCGCGAACAGCGCGAACACCGCCAACAGCTGCAGCCCCAGCCCCCACAGCGCGGCCGGCGTGGCCGCCGCCTCCTCCGGCCGGTGGTGCCACCCGTCGAAGACCAGGGGCCCGGCGAGCGCGAGCTGGTGCCAGAACGCGAGGTTGTCCCCCAGCTCCAGCCGCTGGTTCTCGAGCACGTCTGCGCCCGCGAAGGCCCACACCTCCCCCCGGCCCACGCTGCGCACCAGCGCCACCGGCCCGGAGGAGACGGCCGCCACCGGCAGCGCCTGCGAATCCTCCGAAGTCAGCCCGAAGGATGCGCCCACCCGCAGCCTCGTCAGGCCCGCCAGGGGCCCCAGAGGCGCCAGCACCCGCGCGTTGGCGCCGAGCGGATCGGTCAGCTCCGTCGAATCCACCGCCACCGTCTTCGGGTCCTTCGTGGCGCGGAAGCCCAGCTGCAGGTGCGGCTGGCGCGTGCGCTCACCGAGGAGGATCACCAGCCGGCCGCCGCCTTCGAGCCAGGTGCGAAGCCGCTGTGCGTCTTCCTCGGAGACCGCGCGGCCCTCCGGCGCGGCCATCACCAGCGTGGCCATGTCAGGGGGCCACTGCGCCGGCGGCGCGTCGTGCGCGCGGACGTCGAAGCCCGCTTCGCGCAGATAGGTGAAGGCCACCTGCGCGCCGCGCGGCCCCGGGTTGTGCACCGACGGGATGGGGGATTCGGGCCTGCCGCTGTGGCCTGCCGCTGCCGCCAGCGCCGCCGCCACCGCGAGCAGCCCGCCATAGAGCGCCCAGCCTCCGAGCCTCACGCCGCGCCTCCCGCCACGCGGGCATCCAGGGCAGCGACCTCCTCTACGAACCTTCGCGCCTCCTCCTGTGCCACCGGGGCCAGCGAATAGAAGGTCCGGTCGTACCAGCCGACGATCCGCTCCACCTCCCGGGTGATCTGCACAGGCGCCCCGCGCTTCGGCAGCTCCGAGGCCAGCTCCCGGTTGGTCTTCACCCGGTCCGGACGCGCCCACCGCCGCTGCTCCAATGAGGAGAGCAGCGCCAGCAGCGCCTGGCGAATGGCCTCTCGGCCGTCATGGGAGAGCGCCGCCCGTGCGTGCCCCAGGTGCACCGCCGGATCCGCCAGCTCCAGCGGCGCGCCCGCTTCGGTCAGAAGCCCTCCGGCGCCGCGCCGCCCGCCTCGCCGCCCGCCTCGCCGTAGGGACACGACGCGCAGCACCCCACCCGCCAGCGCGGCCAGGGCCAGGGCCAGCACCATCACCCGCGTCCCTTCGACGAACGCGGTGGCCCCGCGCGTCCCGAAGAGCTCTTCGAAGAACGCCAGCGCGCGGCGGACGAACCGGTCGAACGCGCCGTCCTTGCGGCTGCGCGCGTGGGCGAACGCGGGGCGGGCGTAGATCTCCTCGAGCAACGCCCGGTCCACGCCCACGCCCACGCCCTGGACCTGCGGCGACACCTGCGACCAGCGCGACTGCACGGCGCACGCGGTCTGCATCCGCCAGGGCGCGTGCGCTCCGTCCTCCGCCCCCTGCAGCAGCGCCTCCGACACCGAAGGGGCGTCGCGAATGACCGCCTGGGCCTTCCCCTCCCAGCGCGCCTTCAAGGAGGCGACGTCGTCACAGGGCACGCCAGGCTGCGCCACCGTCAAGAGCGCGAGCAGTGCGGCCGCGGCGCTCATCGTGACAGCTTCAGCTCCAGGTCCAGCCCTTCACGGCGCACGCGCATGTCCACATAGAAGAGCGCGGCGAAGACCGTGTACAGCGGCGCGAAAGCGGCCTGCGAGACCACGGTGATGAGCTGGGCGGGGATGAGCAGGACCTGAGGAACCGCGTCCTGGCTGGCGCGCATGTCCAGCGGGTTGGCGTAGACCGCCTGCACCACCAGCGTGGGGATGGACCCCAGCACCGTCACCACCGTGACGATGGCGAAGACGATGGTGAGGAGGATCATCGCCCGCACCTTCACCAGGTTGAGGAAGCCCGGGCCCACCCGTCCGGAGATGAGCGCGCCGCAGCGGCGGATGGCGGCGGTGGCGCCCACGTCCTCCATGGCGATGACGGTGGAGAGGAACAAAAAGCGCATCGCGAAGAGCAGCAGCGCGGCGATGAAGCCCAAAAGCGCGAGCCCCACCCCGATGAAGGCGCCCACGAGGGCCGCGAAGGTGTTCCCGCCCGAGAGAAAGATCACCGCGAAGGCCACCAGCAGCCCCGGCAGCATGCTCACCACGGAGACGCCGATGATCCAGAGCGTGGAGAGCACGAAGCCCCCGGTGATGGTCCCAAGCCTCGCGCGCGCCCGGGCCACGGCGTCCTTCAGGGTGACCGCTTCGCCGAGGTGCCGGCGGATGAAGTAGTGGCAGGCGGCCACGCTGGCCACGAGCGAGATCCACACGCTCAGGAGCACCATCGCCATCGCCATCCCGAAGCCTGTGACGTACTGGCTCCAGAACTCGGGCGTGCCGCCGGCAGACGCCGCCCGGACGAGCTCCTCACCGCCGCGGAGCATGGGCGCCCACCGGGACATGGCCACCTCCAGCCCCTTGGCGCCAATGAAGACGACGAGCTGCGCCACCAGATACAGCCGGAAGAAGGCGCCGAAGTGGCTCCGCCACGCGTGCGCGGAGCGGTCCACCAGTTCGCCGAGGGCTAGAGGCCTAAGGTCCACGGCCGCGCACTATATCCAGCAGCGTCTGCGCCGCCGCGTGGGGATCCGCGGCGTCCAGGACACCCGTCACCGCCGCGAGCCCGGCGACCTTGCCGCGCAGCGCCGGCGCGGACGCGGGCGTGATGCCGCCCAGCGCGTACACCGGGCAGCCAGTCCTGCGCGCGAGCGCTTCGAACCCGGCCACACCTTGCGGCGCGCGCGCGTCCCCGGGCTTGGACCCTGCGCCGAAGACGGGGCTCAAAAGGGCCAGGTCTGCGCCGGCTGCGCGCCCGGCCTCGTGCGCGTCGTGGACGGCCACGCTCACCAGGCGACCTGTCGGAAGGTGTGGCCGGACCTCCGAGACCTCGAAGCCGTGCGCCGGCAGGTGCAGGTGCGCGTCCACCCTCAGCGCCACGTCCAGGCGGCCATTCACGAAGAGCGGGACGCCGTGCGCGCGGCACAGGTCCGAAAGCTCCCGGGCCTCTGAGAGGAACTGCCGGGTGGGCGCCTCGGGGTGGCGGTGCTGTACGGCCACCTGGGGCCCCAGGGCGCAGACGGCCTGCAGGGCGCGCAGCAGCGCCGCGTCGCCTCGGCTCCAGTCGGTGATGACGATGAGGCGCGGCAGCGTCACGGACATCTTCACGAATCCCTCCGCGGCCTCGGCCCGGCCGCTACTCGCCGACCAGCCCGTCGATGGGGCTCGAAGCAGACGCGTACGCCTTCCTCGGGATCCGCCCGGCGAGGAACGCATCCCGGCCGGCCTCCACGGCCTTCCTCATGGCCACCGCCATCCGCACCGGATCCTTCGCGCCGGCGATGGCGGTGTTCATCAGGATCGCGTCGCAGCCGAGCTCCATGGCAATCGCCGCGTCAGACGCGGTGCCCACGCCCGCGTCGACGATCACCGGCACCTTCACCGTCTCCAGGATCAGCCGGATGTTGTGTGGGTTTCGGACCCCGAGCCCCGAGCCGATCGGTGCGGCGAGCGGCATCACCGCCACGCACCCTGCGTCCTCGAGCTTCCGCGCCACGATCACGTCATCCGAGGTGTAGGGCAGGACCGTGAAGCCCTCCTTCACCAGCACCCGCGCCGCCTTCACCGTCTCCTCGACGTCCGGGTAGAGCGTCTTCTCGTCGCCCAGCACCTCGAGCTTCACCCACTTGCTCATCCCCAGCTCTTCGGCGAGCCGGCAGGTGCGGATGGCGTCCTCCGCCGTGTAGCAGCCGGCCGTGTTGGGCAGCAGCTTCATGCGCTGGGAGTCGATCCAATGGAGCATCGACGCCTCGCCCTTTGCGGAGAGGTCCAGCCGGCGAACCGCCACGGTGACCATCTCGGCGCCCGAGACCTCATGGCACCTCTTCATCACCTCGAAGCTCGGGTACTTGCCGGTGCCGACGATGAGCCGGGACGAGAAGGTGTGGCCTGCGAGCGTGAAGGGCTTGTCGGTCATTGGTGCATCTCCAAAGAAAGGGGGGCCTGCTACCCGCCGCCCACGAACGTGACGATCTCCACCTCGTCCCCTTCGACGAGGCGGTGCTCCGGGTGGAGCGCCTTGCGGACCACCTGCGCGTTCACCTCCACCGCCACCTGCCCGGCGGCGATGCCGAGGTGGGACAGGAGCGTGGAGACGGTCAGGCCGTCTGGCACCTCGCGCGCCTCGCCGTTGATCCGCAGCTTCACGCGCGGGGCGATACCGGGGCCTGCCACCCCTGTCAAACGCGTCTGTCAAAGCGCTGGGTGCCCGCGCGCCGCTCTCCTATAGTCCCGGGCTTCGGGAGGTGCAGATGAAGCGGCTATGCACGGTGCTGCTCGCGGGGACCCTGGCCTTGCCGGGCGCGGCGCTCGCCCAGGACTGGAACGAAGAGCGGGCAGGCGAGCAGTCGGACGCGCCCGTCCACACGCGCATCCCTTCGCACCGGTACGCGTACGCCGGCGCCGGGCTCCTCCTGCTCGGCGGGCTGGGCGTGAGCTACTGGGCGGACGGCTACGCGCGCACGGCGAACGGGGATCTGACCTCTGCGCGGGACTACCAGCGCAACCTCGCCACCGCGCGCACCTCCGCGGCCACCGCCAACATGCTGTACGCCATGGCCGGGGTGACGCTCGCCTACGGGCTGGTGATGGAATTGCTCCCCGAAGAGGCGGCCGACAAGGCCAACCTCACCTTCCGGTTCTAGGCGCCCAGAAGATGCTCACCCGGACCAGCGCCGCCCTCCTTTCAGCCTCGGTGACCCTCGCCACCGTCGCCGCCTGCGTGGTGGTGACGGATGAAGTCGCCGGCAGCCCGTGCGGGACCCGCGAGGACTGCGGCAGCAACTTGTACGACTGCGTGGCCAAAGGCCCGGACCTGCCCCAGGTCTGTCAGCTCGTCTTCCCGCCGTCGACGCTGGCGGACGCAGGCACCGAGCCGGTGACGGACGTCTTCTGG
>CAZQVZ010000169.1:0-11748 GCA_964596895.1 uncultured Myxococcaceae bacterium | reverse complement strand
GTCTTCTTCGCCGCGCCCTTCTTCGGAGCCGCCTTCTTCGCCGCGCCCTTCTTCGCCGGGGCGCGCTTCGTCGCGCGGCCACGGGCGGACGTGCCGGGCACCAGCTCGGCGGGCATCCCCACCACCGAGGCGCTCGGGGTCACGCCGGAGGACGGCTCACCGCCCGGAGTTCCTTCGCCTTCCAGCTCACCTGCGTTCCGCTCCGCCTCATCGAATGCCTGCATCGCGTGCTCCACCATTCCCAGGTTCATGTAGGAAACTCCCAGCTCGTACTGGTCCTTCGGGGTCAGGCCCTTCACTGCATCCGCGGGCGGATAGGCCGCGGGGTCCACATCGGGCGCGTCGTTGGCCGGCGGCGTGCCCGCGAGCGCCTCGAGGTCTGCCTTCACCGCCTCGGCCACGCCCTCGGTGGGCGCGGAAGGCGCGGGGGGCTCTGCGTCCTCGCTCAGCCTCGACAGGTTGTCCTCCAGCTTCGCCCGGCGCTCGCGCAGCTCCTCCACGCGGGCGCGATCCTTCGCCACCACCTCGGCCGGGGCGCGCTCCACGAAACTGGGGTTGTCCAGCTTCTTCGTCAAGAGCGCCAGATCCTTGTCCACCGCCGCGAGCTCCTTGTGGAGCCGCTTTCGCTCCTCCTCGAAGTCGATCACGCCGGCGAGCGGGACGTAGACCTCCAGGCCCTGCCCCACGAAGGCGGCGGACTGCGGCGGCTTCCTTCCCGGCGCCTCCACCGTCACCCCGGACAGCCCCGCGAGCGGCATGAGGTAGTGCTTCCACCTCTCCACCGTCGTCCGCAGCGCCGCGTCCGAGCTCTGCACGTGCGCCTCGAGCTTCTCGCGCGGCGGCAGGTTGCTCTCGCCGCGGATGCTGCGGATGGCCTCGATCACCGCGACGATGGGTGCCATCTCGCGCTCGGCCTCCTCGTCGCGCAGCGCCACCCGGGCCACCGGGAACTGGGCCACCATGATCGAGTCCGCGTCCCGCGTCATCGGCAGCTTCTGCCAGAGCTCCTCGGTGATGAACGGCATGAACGGGTGCAGAAGCCGCAGCACGTTGTCGAGGCAGTACACCAGCGTCGCCCGGCAGGCCTCGCGCGCCCGCTCATCGGTCCCGTTGATCGCGATCTTGGAGAGCTCGATGTACCAGTCGCACAGCTCGTACCAGACGAACTGGTAGAGCCCGCCGGCCGCGTCGCTGAAGCGGAACTCGGTCAGCGCCAGCTCCGTCCCCTCCACCGCGCGGTCGAGCCGGGAGAGGATCCACCGGTCCGCCAGCGAGAGCGCCCGATCCCGGATCGGCGTGTCGTCCGCGCGGAAGTCGCCGAGGTTCATCATCGCGAAGCGCGACGCGTTCCACAGCTTGTTGACGAACGCCTTGTAGCCGCCCACCCGGTCCAGCGAGAGCTTGATGTCCCGGCCCTGCTGGGTCAGCGCCGCGAGCGTGAAGCGCAGCGCGTCCGCCCCGAACGCGGGCATCCCGTCCGGGAACTTGTTGGCCACGCTCTTCGGCAGGTTCTCCTTCGGCGCGCCGCGGACGACGTCCAGGGGATCGATCACGTTCCCCTTCACCTTGGACATCTTCTCGCCCTTCTCGTCCCGCACCATTGCGTGCAGGTAGACCGTCTTGAAGGGCACCTCGCCCATGAAGTGCAGGCCCATCATCATCATCCGGGCGACCCAGAAGAAGATGATGTCGTGGCCCGTCTCCATCACGGACGTGGGGTAGAACTTCCGAAGCTCCGCCGTCTCCTCCGGCCAGCCCAGGGTGCTGAAGGGCCACAACGCCGAGGAGAACCAGGTGTCGAGCACGTCCGGGTCCTGGACGAACTCACCGCCGCCACACGCGTCGCACCTCTCCGGCGCCTGGCGCTGCACGTGGGGCTTCGCCTTCTCCATGTCGCGCGTGTCCGGCGAGCAGGCGGTGCAGTACCACGCGGGGATCTGATGGCCCCACCAGAGCTGGCGGCTGATGCACCAGTCGTGGATGTTGCGCATCCAGTGGAAGTAGACCTGCGTCCACGTCTCGGGGAGGAAGCGCGTCTCGCCGTTCTCCACCGCCTCGATGGCCGGCTTCGCCAGCGGTTCGATCTTCACGAACCACTGCGGTGACAGGCGAGGCTCCACCACGGTGCGGCTGCGCTGGCATTCGCCGATGGAGAGCTTGTGCGGCTCCTCCTTCTCCAGCAGCCCCAGCTCCGTCAACGCGGCGAGCACGTTCTTGCGCGCCTCGAAGCGGTCCTGGCCGGCGAAGGCGTAGCCGTTCTCGTTCACCTTCGCGGCTTCGTCGAAGACCGTCACCATCGGCAGCTTGTGCCGCAGGCCCGTCTGGTAGTCGTTGAAGTCGTGCGCGGGGGTGACCTTCACCACGCCGGTGCCGAACTCGGGGTTCACCAGCTCCGCGTCCGCGATGATCGGGATCTCGCGGTCCGTCAAGGGCAGCGCCACCGTCTTGCCGATGAGGTCCTTGTAGCGCTCGTCCTCCGGGTGCACCGCCACCGCGGTGTCGCCCAGCATCGTCTCCGGCCGCGTGGTCGCCACCGTCAGGTGCCGGTCCGTCCCCTTCACCGGGTAGCGGATGTGCCACATCGAGCCGTCGCGCTCCTCGTGCTCCACCTCGAGATCCGAGAGCGCGGTGCGGCAGGACGGGCACCAGTTGATGAGCTTCTGCGCGCGGTAGATGAGCCCTTCCTCGTGCAGGCGCACGAAGACCTCGCGCACCGCCTTCGAGAGGCCCTCGTCCATGGTGAAGCGCTCGCGGCTCCAGTCCAGGGACGCGCCGAGCACCTTGTGCTGCTCGCCGATCCGCGCGACGTACTTCTCCTTCCACACCCAGACGCGCTTCAAGAACGCCTCGCGCCCGAGGTCGTGGCGGCTTCTGCCTTCGGTCTTCTTGAGCTCTCGCTCCACCACCATCTGGGTGGCGATGCCGGCGTGGTCGGTGCCAGGCAGCCAGAGGCACTCGTAGCCGCTCATCCGCTTCCAGCGGGTGAGGATGTCCTGGATGGTCGCCGTGAGCGCGTGCCCCAGGTGCAAGGACCCGGTCACGTTCGGCGGCGGCAGGACGATGCAGAAGGGCGGCTTCGGGCTGGACGGATCCGCCCGGAAGTAGCCCTTCTCCACCCAGAACGGATACCAACGCGCCTCGACCTCATTGGGGTCGAAGGCCTTCGACGTCTCTGTTTCGCTCATGTGGCCCTACCGGCCCTCGCGGTCCTTGATCAGCCGCTCCAGCTCCTGGCGGATGATGGTCTCCGCGAGCTGGGGAACGACCTCCCAGGCGATCTTCTCGATGACCTCCCGTGACGCGCGGCCCAGGGCTTCACGAAGCTGCGCCTCGCCCCCGTCAGCGTGAGCAGGCCTGGCCGCCTGCGGCTGCGGCCGCGCGCGGCCTGCGCCCACGTCCAGGGAGATCTCTTCGGCGCCCCGGGGCTCCGGCATCGCGTCGTCGATGACGAGCTCCGGCTCCGGCACGGGCGCGCGGTGCTGCGGCGGCGCGTGGGAAGGCACGGGTGATGCGCCCCCGAGCCCGAACGGATCCCGTCCGCGCGGCGGCTGCGCGGCGCCCGGCGGCGGATAGCCGTGCGGCGGAGGCGGCCCGCCCAGAGGCCGCGGCGCACCCGGCAGGGGCGCGGCGCCCGGCGGACGCGGGAAACCACCCGGCGGCGGCGCGAAGCCTGCGCCCGGCCCCGGCATCCCCGGACGCGGCGCGCCCGGCGGCGGTCCATAACCCGGCGCCCCGTGCATGGGCGGACGGGCCATCCCCGGCGGCGGCATCCCCTGTCCTGGCGGACCGTAGCCACCAGGCCCCGGCGGACGTCCCATGCCCGGCGGCGGGCCATAGCCCCCAGGCGCACCCGGCGGACGCGCCATCCCCGGAGGCGGCGCCCCCGGCGGACCGTAACCACCGCCGCCCGGCCCCGGCGGACGCGCCATGCCCGGCGGCGGCCCACCTGGCGGACCGTACCCACCCGGCCCCGGCGGACGCGGCATGCCCTGCCCCGGCGGACCAAACCCGGGCCCCGGCGGACGCGCCATCCCCGGCGCAGGCATCCCCGGCCCTGGCGGACGCGGCATCTGGCCAGGCTGCGGCGCAGGCGGCCGGGGCGCGGCGGCGGCCGGCGCAGGCGCAGGCGCAGCCGGCGCGGGCTGGGAGGCAGGCCGCCAGGTGGGGATGGTGGTGATGGGCCTGGGACCCACGGTGCCCATCAGGGCGTGCGCCTTGTCGAGCAGCGCCTGGCTGTCGATAGGCTTCATCCGGTGGTCGGTGGCGCCGGCGGCGCGGGCGCGGGCCTCGTCGAAGGCCTCGAAAGTGCCCGCGAGCAGGAGCACCGGGATGCCCTGGGTGGACGGGTCGCTCTTGAGCTGCTCGCAGACCTCGTAGCCGCTCTTGCCCGGCATCATCACGTCCGCCAGCACCAGGTCCGGCCGGAGTTCGCGCGCCTTCTGCAGCGCGTCGATGCCGTTGTCCACGGCGGTGAGCTTGAAGTCCTCCGTCGCGAAGATCATCCCGATCACCTTGCGCATGGTGATGGAGTCGTCGGCGACCAGTACGTTCTTGGGCACGTTTGCCTCGTGAGAAGGGCGCGAAACCCTTGGAAAAATCCGGCGCGAGCTTAGGGGCCGCACCCCGGTCCATCAAGTAAACATGCGCTGGTAGTCGAGGAACAACACCGGCCGTGGCAGCCCCTTCGCGGTGTATTCGCCGCGCCCCTCCGTCCGGTGGAATCCATCATGCACGCCGAGCACCCGGGACGCGCACAGCGCCTGCGCCTCCCCCGCCAACTCCGCCATCACCAGCAGGGGCTCCGGCGCCGCCCGCCCGCCAATGAGCGCGGGCGCGGAGACCACCGGCCACAGGGCCTGCCCGTGCGGAAAGAGCCCGGCGATGGCGCCGGAGGGGGCCGGCAGCGGCAAGAACCCCTCCCCGCGCGGGACCACCTGCAGCACGAAAGGCAGGGGCAGCCCCCAGAAGATGCCCTGGGACTCGAAGACCAGCGCGCGGTCCGGGACCTCTTCGCACAGGTATACCGGCGACGGCGGCGGCCCGGGGCGCGAGGTGGGCTGCTGCGGGAGCGCGTCGGGGTCCAGCTCGAGGAACAATTGGCCTGCGTGGAGCAGCGCGCCGCGGGTGCCGAAGGCCATGGCCCGGGCCAGCGCCGGCGGCAGGCCGAAGTGCGGATCCCGCGCCACGTCTACGACCTCGCGGACATTGCGGACGCGCACCGCCAGGGTGGGGCTCACGTCCAGCACCACCGCCATCCCCGGGCGCTCTTCCTCCATTCCTCCCACCAGCATGGAGAGATCCCGGAGCTCGAGGGAGCCACGCAGCGCGCGGCCGTCTGCGTCCGGCGGCGCGACCTCGGTCACCTGGGTGGCGGCGACGGCGTAGCGGCACGGGCCCGAATCGAAGAGGAGGCACAGACGCCGTCCGCTTTCGAATGCGCTCACGCGCGGCACCGTAGCAGCGCCGGGTGCTTGCTGCTAAGCCCGCGCTCCAGATGCCGCGCATCCTGCTGGTCGATGATGAGAAGGTCGCCCGCGCGCTCTACGGCGACTACCTCACCGGCGCCGGGCATGAGGTCACCGCCGTGGGCAGCGTGGGGGAGGCGCGTGAGTCCCTCTCCCTGGACCGCTACGACGGCGTGGTGACGGACCTGCTTTTGGCGGACGGGGACGGGATGCAGATCCTCGAGCTGGTGAAGAGCACCTACCCCGCCACCGAGGTCGTGGTGATCACCGCGCTGGACAAGGTGGACCCCGCCGTCCGCGCCATCAAGAGCGGCGCCGCTGAATACCTGGTGAAGCCGGTCTCACCCGAGGCCCTGCAGCACGCGGTCTCCCGCGCCCTCACCACCCGGCAGCTTCTGCGCGAAAACGAAAAGCTGCGTGAGCACGTGGCCTTGCTGGAGACCGCCCAGCGGGTGGCCACCACCCTGGACCGCGACCGGCTGGGGGCCACCGCGGTGGGCGCCTTCACCCACGTCACCGGCGCCGCGGCGGTGATGCTCTACCTGCGCCCGTCCGGTGAACCGCACACCCTGGAGGCCACTTCCGGGCTGGGCGCGGAGGAGAGGGCCGCCCTGCACGACGTCATCTCGCCGCAGCTCGAAGGGTCTGCCGCGGAGGTGCGCAGGCTCCGGGACACAGGCGGCTTCTCGCAGGCCTGGGTGGTGCCGGCCCGGGAGGGCGAGAGCACCCACGGGCTGGCGGTGCTGCTGTTCCGGTCTCCGGTGGGGGATGAGGCACTGGGCTCGGCGCAGTTTCTGGCGCGGCACCTGGGGCTGGCGCTGCGGAACCTGGGGCGCTTCGCGGAGGTGGAGGATCTCGCCTACCTGGATGACCTCACCCACCTGTTCAACGTGCGCTACCTGGACCTGGCGCTGGACCGGGAGCTGAAGTCCGCGCACCAGAAGACCGGGTCCTTCAGCCTGCTGTTCCTGGATCTGGACCACTTCAAGGCGGTCAACGACAACCACGGACACCTGGTGGGGTCGAAGCTGCTGGTGGAGATGGGGCGGATCATCAAGGGCTGCGTGCGCGACAACGACGTGGTGGTCCGCTACGGCGGGGACGAATACGTGGTGCTCCTGCGGGCCACCGACTCCGGCGGGGCGTTGAAGGTGGCCGAGCGCATCCGCCGCACCGTGGAGACGCACCAGTTCCTCGCGCGGGAGGGCTACGGGCTGCAGCTCACCACCTGCATCGGCGTGGCGAGCTTCCCCGAGCACGCGCAGACCAAGACCGCGCTCATCGACTTCGCGGACCGCGCCATGTACCGCGGCAAGAAGACCACCCGGAACGTGGTCTACATCGCCGCCAGCGGGCTGGAGGCCACGCCCGCGGCGCGGCACAGCCAGACCACCGGCGGGTCGGTGGGGCTCACCGAAAGCGAGCCCTCCGAGCGCTGACCTTCTGGGGGCGGCGCTACTTCGCGCCGGTGCAGATCCAATCCTGGAAGAGCTTCAGCTGCGCTTCGGGCAGCATGATGCCAGGAGGCATCACCGGTCCCACCGCCTCACCCTTCGGGCCGCGGTGCCGGGGGCTGCCTCCGTTGATCTTCAAGATCAAGGTGCTGTTTTCGGCCCGGTTCGGGTCGATCACCTTCACGTCGCCTGCGTAGTCGCTGTCCTGTCCCACCGCTGCGCGCAGGCCGTCAGCGCTGGGCTCAGGACGGAACCTGTTGTCGGTGACGCCGGGGTTGTGACAGCTCACGCAGTTCGCGCCGCTCTCGTTGCCGAAGACCTCCGTGTAGACCTGCTCGGCCGTCACCTGCGCGTGGTCCTCCCCGCATGCGAGCGCGTGATCAGAACCGCCGTCTTCGTTCCCGTTCTCACCTTCGCCGCAGGCCGACAGCAGAAGAAGCGCCGCGGCGGCCGTGATCATCGAACTGCGAATCGCGTTGTGCATGTGTGGTCGTGGTCCCTGTCGTCGCCTTGTCGTGGCCGTGCCGTGCCTGAAGCCGCAGGTCAGCGCAGCGTGCCGACGGTGAGCGTCTTGAGCGGAGGTATCTCGCCTCCGTGTTCGCCGGCCCCGTTGCCCTCACCCACCGCCTCCACCTCTTCGTGGGAGGCGCCGGAGACGATGAGCCGGTACTTCTCGGCGGACTCCTCGTCGTGGCCGGCCTGGGCCGGGTCCAGCCGCTTGATGAGCTGCCAGAACAGGGCCGCGTGCTCCTTCTCTTCGTCCATCACGTGCCGCAGGATCGCCTTGGCCTCCTCGTTGTCGGTGGCGTCGATGTGCGCGGCGTAGAGGTTGATGGCGTCGAACTCCGCCTCGATGTTCAGCCGGATGGACCGCGCCAGCTCGGTGTCCGAGAGCTTCCGGTCCGGCGTGAGCGAGTGGAACGGCGGCGTCTGAGGCATGGAATCTTCCTCCCTGGGCAGCGCCGGTCTGCTGGCGCCGCGGTGAAGCGCAGAGGATGTTGGCGCAGGGCCGCACCGGTCAACTTCAAACTCCCCGGCAGGGCGTTTGCTCCCGGACCCGAGGTTGGCCATGCTCCAGATGGATGGAGAAAGGCAACCCGCTGGAGGCGCTGCTTCGCGCGGTGGAGGCCGGGGACCTTCCCGCTGCCCGCGCCGCCGCACAGGCGCTCTCGAAGGGCCCCGCACACAACCCCCTGCAGCTCGCGGCGGAGGTCCTCCACGAGCTCCGGCAGCCGCTTCTGGGCATCAAGGGCTACGCCCAGATGATGTCGGACGACGACGGGCCGCACCGGAGCACGGTGCCGCTCGTGCTCGCGCAGGTGGAGCGGATGGAGCAGATCATCTCCGACTTCACCCGGCTCGCCTCCAACCGCCCGGCGCCGAAGGAGAAGGTGGACCTGGCCGCGCGCGCGCAGGAGGCCGTGGGCCACTTCCGGCGCAACGCCGAATGGGCCCGCTCCGGGGTGGACGTGGACGTGGACGCGGTGGCCGGCGTGGAGCTGCAGGGCAGCCCGCGGCTTCTGGAGCAGCTCGTCCTGAACCTGCTCAACAACGCGAAGGACGCTTTGGGCGGCCGCGGCAAGGTGAAGCTGGTGGTGACCCGCGAAGGCGGCGCCCCGGTGCTCTACGTGGCGGACTGGGGGCCGGGCATCTCCGCCGAAATGCGCGAGCACCTCTTCGAGCCCTACGCCACCACCCGCCAACGCGGCAGCGGGCTGGGCCTGGCGGTGTCGCGCCGCATCGCCCAGGAGCATGGGGCCACGCTGGATCTGGCCTCGCCCACGGTGCTGCCGGACCAGCCGCCGCCCGCCACGGTGTTCCGCGTCCGCTTCCCCGTTCCCCTGGACGCCGCCGCGCCCGCGCCGCAGAAGAAGCGGGTCCTGGTGGTGGACGACGAGGCCATCATCCGCAGCATCTTCCGGGACCTGCTCTCCCGCGAGGCGGAGGTGGTGGAGGCGGACGACGCGGAGGAGGCGCTCTCGCACCTGCGCGGCGGGACCGCCTTCGACCTCATCATCACCGACAAGAACCTGCCCGGCCTCTCCGGCCTGGAGCTGGCGCAGCAGGCGCGCCGGATGGATCCGGGTTCGCGGGTGATGATGATGACCGGCTACCCCTCGCTGGTCACCGCCCAGCAGGCGATGGAGCTGGGCGTGGTGGACTACCTGCTCAAGCCCTTCGACGACATCCGCGAGGTCCGGGAGAAGATCCGCGCGCAGCTGGCGCGCCCCAGGGATCAGGAGGCGCGCGCCACCACCCGGCGGGTGGACGTGTACGAGGACTCCCCGGAGGCCGCGCGGGTGCTGAAGGACGCGCTCACCCAGCTCGGGCTCGAGCCGCAGCTGCTCTCCGAGCCTGTGCCCGGCGGTGCCACCGCGCCGTGGGGCGTGGTGGTGAGCTGGGACTTCGGCGCCGCGCCCGGCAAGGCCGCGGTGGACATGGCGCGCAGGTTCGCCCACGGCGCGCCGGTCGTCGTGCTCGTGGAACACCTGAACATGGAGACCACGCTGGAGGCCCTGCGCGCGGGCTGCTCGGCGTGCCTCCCGCGGCTGCTCTCGGACGCGAGAGCGCTCAGCCGCGAACTGGCCCGCGCGCTGAAGCTGGGGTGAGGGTGATGCGCGCGCGCTCCGGGTGGCTGACCTTCTCCTCGCGCCGGACCGCGCGCAGGCCGGCGCTTCCGGCGCTGATGGGCGCGCTCGCCCTGGCGCTCGGCCAGGCCGCGTGCGGCGGGAGCGACGTGGCGCCGGACACCCACGCCGACGGGGGCCCCGGGGGGCCGCACGGCGACGACGGCGGCGTGTACAGCGGGGACGGCGGCCTGGACCCCTGCGCCCTGCCCTTCCTGGGTGAAGGGCGGACGCTCATCTCCCACCGGGTGGGGCCGCGGCGGCTCGCCACCGATGGGCAATGGCTCTACGTGACCGTGACCGGCGCGGTGAGCCAGCCGGACGGGCGCCTGTTGCGCATGCCGGTGTCTGGCGGGGCGGTGGAGGAGGTGGCCACGGACCTGCGCGCCCCGGACGCGGTGCTGGCCCAGAGCGACGCGGTCTTCGTGGTGGATGGGCTCGGGCTGTGGCGCATCGACCTGCCCGGCGGAGCGCGCACGCGGGTGCAGGACGCGCTCAACGGCGCGGCGCTCGGCGCCAGCGAGCTGCTTCCGCTGCCGGACGCGCTGCTCTACGTGACGGGGTTCCGGCGCATCGTCCGGGTTGGCCGGGATGGCGGAAACGCGCAGGTGCTGCACGAGGTCCCTCCGGGCGCAGCCGTGCGCGGCGGGGCGCTGCGCGGGACGGACCTGTACTTCTTCGTCATCGAAGGTGGGCCGGAGGACCGTGGGCTGTGGCGGGTGCCGGTGGATGGGAGCGCACAGGCCACCCGCGTTCAGGCCACCCCGGGGGACGGGCTGGCGCTGGCGGTGACGGACGTGGCGCTCTTCTGGACGGAGGCCTCGGGCGCGGTCCGCGCGCTGCCGTTTTCGGGCGGCGAGCCCCAGCCCCTGATGGACGGGCTCACCTCCCCGGCGCGGCTGCTGCCCGTCGGCAGCGCGCTGTACGTGAAGGACGGGGCACAGGACGCGGCTGCTTCGTTCTTCGTGGCCCGGGACGTCTGCGGGGCAACGCGCGAGGTCGGCCCCACCGGCACCGGCCCCGGCGACCTGCTGCTCCACGAGGGCGTCCTCTACTTCACCTCCGAAGACCGCTCCGGGCAGGGCTACGTGGCGCGGTTGCCGTGAGCTGAGACGAACGCAGCGAGGTTCTCGAGCGTGGAGTTCATCCCCGCCTGGTGATCGGCTGCGGTGATTCCCCCTGGCACCCCCGCCGCCACCAGCGTCACCCGGGCGCCGCCCTCCGCCGGTTGGAACTCCCAGCGCAGGGTCATCTCGCCTGCGAACGCGGGATCGTCGGACTCGAAGTTCACGCGCTGCACGATCCGGAGATCCGGCTCCCAGACGTCGAACGTCCCTTCGACCACGTCGGTGTCAGCGGAGCTCTTGCCCTTCACGTCCGGCGCGTCCACGTACGTCAGCGCCAGGCGGTAACGCCCTCCAGCGCGCGGCTCGAAGACTTCCACGCGCCCACGCATGCCCGAAGGCGCAAGCCAGCGCACGAGGGACGCTGGATCCGCGAACGCCTCGAACAGCCGCTTCGGGGACGCGGGGATGAACCTGGCTGCCGTGTCGGTGCGGGTGCTCATGCGCCCCACTCTCGCGCGATACACCGAAGGCCCCGGCCACGCCGAAGCGTGAACCGGGGCCTTCACTTCCATGCTGCTTCAGCCGGTGGGATGGGACGCGGACTAGTAGTCCATGTCCTCGCCGCCGTACTCCGGCATGCCGCCGCCGTTGCCGCCCTTGCCCTTCTTCCTGGGCTTCTCGGCGATCAGGGCCTCGGTGGTGAGCAGCAGCGACGCCACGGACGCGGCGTTCTGCAGCGCCGTGCGGGACACCTTGGTCGGGTCGATGACGCCGGCCTTCACCAGGTCCTCGAAGACCTCGGTGCGCGCGTTGAAGCCGTACGCGCCCTTGCCCTCGCGGATCTTGTTGATGACCACCGCGCCCTCCCAGCCGGCGTTGCTGGCGATCTTCCGCGCCGGCTCCTCGAGCGAGCGGCGGATGATGTCCACCCCGAAGGACTGCTCACCCTTCGCCTTGAGCTTCTCCAGCGCCTCCAGGCAGCGGATGAACGCCACGCCGCCACCGGGGACGATGCCCTCCTCCACCGCGGCGCGGGTCGCGTGCAGGGCGTCCTCCACGCGCGCCTTCTTCTCCTTCATTTCGGTCTCGGTGGCCGCGCCCACGTGGATCACCGCCACGCCGCCCACGAGCTTCG
>CAZQVZ010000168.1:0-11751 GCA_964596895.1 uncultured Myxococcaceae bacterium | reverse complement strand
CCTTCGTCCAGAAGTTCGATCCGGCGGTGATTCGCGAGGCAGTCCTGCGCGAGGTGCAGCGCGGCGGGCAGGTCTTCTTCGTCCACAACCGCGTGGAGTCCATCCACACCATCGAGAAGTTCCTGAAGGAGACCGTGCCGGAGGTCACCCTGGGCGTGGCGCATGGGCAGATGGGCGAAGGGCAGCTCGAGAAGGTGATGGCGGGCTTCGTCCAGAAGAAGTTCCAGGTGCTCCTGTCCACCTCCATCATCGAGAGCGGCATCGACATCCCGTCCGCGAACACGATGATCGTGGACCGCGCGGACCAGTTCGGGCTGGCGCAGCTCTACCAGATCCGCGGACGCGTGGGCCGTTCGCGCGAGCGCGCGTACGCGTACCTCCTGCTCCCCGCCGGGCGCACGGTGACGAAGGACGCGCAAAGGCGGCTGGAGGTGCTGCAGGCGTTCACCGAGTTGGGCGCGGGGTTCCAGATTGCGTCGCACGACCTGGAGATCCGCGGCGCCGGCAATCTCCTGGGACCGGACCAGTCTGGCGCCATCGCCGCCATCGGGTTCGACCTCTATACGCAGCTTCTGGAAGAGGCGGTGGCGGAGATGCGCGGAGAACCTCTGCGCCAGGACCTCGAGCCGGAGGTGACGCTGCCATTGCCCGCGCTCATCCCGGACGACTACGTGCCGGACGTGCACCAGCGGCTCATGTTCTACAAGCGCTTCTCACTGGCCTCGCGCGAGGACGAGTTGCAGGACCTCCGCGCGGAGCTGGTGGACCGTTATGGAGACGCGCCGGACGAGGTGGACAACCTCTCCGAGCTGATGCTCCTCAAGATCGAGATGCGGCAGCTGTGGCTGCGCGCTTTGGACTCCGGCCCCGGACGGCTGGTGGTGACGCTGGGCGCGGAGGCCAGGCTGGAGCCCAACAAGGTCATCGCGCTGGTGCAGCGGTCGAAGGGCGTCTATCGGCTCACGCCGGACATGAAGCTGGTGGCCAGGATCCCCGAGCAGTCGAAGGGCTCGGCGTACATCTCCGAGGCGAAGAAGGTGCTGAGGGACCTGGGCACCTGCGCTGCGCTGGACGCCTAGCGCTCGTTCTCCCACCGCGAGAGGGTCCCGGTGAGACTGCCAGGCGCTGAGGATGGTCCGCTGCCCGCTGGTTTGAACTGACCGACCGTTACCTCGCCCTGGTGCGGCGAGTCCCGCAGAAAGGAGACGAGGTCCTGCGGCGCAACCAGGCGCGCGTAGTCCTCCGCGCTAATGACCACCACGGCGCCCTTGCCGTTGCGCGTGACGTGCCGCGGCCGGTGCTCGAGCGCGCGCCGGACGACCTCGCTGAACTGGTTCTTGGCGTCTTCGAGCTTCCAGCGCTTCATCACCTGCTCCCGAGCGGGCTGTCCAGTCTGCGATTCGCCGTCCGAACCTGAGCAGCCAAGCAAGCACCGGAAGTGTGCTTCAGCGGCCGGGCGTCCAGCAGCGGGCGGCGCGGGCGAGGCTCTTGCCGCACTCGGGCTCGACGCGTTCGTCGAACGTGAAGGGGCGGTCCTCGCGGATGGCGACGCCCAGGGCACGCGCAGCGGCGGCTGCCTTCGGCTTCGATGCGTCCTCGGCGACGAGCATCAAGTCCTTCCCGTAGTGCGCGACCCGCATCATTCGGCGGGCCGTCTCGAGGGCCTCGTCCACCTCGGCGCGGAACTTCGCGCTGCGGAAGCGGCCTTCGGCGCGGGCGTCGGTCAGTTCGGCCTGCAGGGCGCCGAGGAGTGGGAAGAGCGCGTCGAACGGCGGGCCCTCATCCCCGGCCCTTCTCCCAGCGGGAGAAGGGAGATCGTCTTCGAGCACCGAGGCGGCGCGATCCCACTCTTGCGCGAGGGCTTCGCGGGCGATGCGGAGGCGGCGGCGCAGCACGGCGTGAAGGCGCGACAGCGACACGATGACGTTCATCAAGAGCGCGGCGACGGTCCCGATGAACACCGACGCCAGCCGGTGCTCGAGCGTGATGTGCGTGCTCTCCGCCGGGATGAGCAAGACGTAGAACACGGTGAACGCGCCCACGATGTACGCCGTGCCCAGCCTCACCCGGAACGCGACCCACACGGTGAGGAAGGTGGCGAAGACCAGGGTCGCCTGCATCGGCAGCCAGAAGGACGAGAGCACGGCGATGCCGCCGCCGAGCACGCTGGCCGCGAGCTGTTCGAAGCCGCGCCGGACGCCGCCGTAGATGGAGGGAGAGACACACACCACGGCCACGAAGGGCGCCGACAGCCGGTCCTCCACCCCGAGCGTGTCCACCGCGAGCACTGAGAGCAGCGCCGCCACCGCCGCCTTGAAGGCGAGGTAGAGCGGGTCCGCGAGCTTTGGGCTCACGTCGCTACGGCGCCTCCGGCGCGGGCCACTGCGCCATCAGGTCATCGGCCACGCGGTTGGCCTGGGCGATGCGCCCGTACACCTCCGCCGCTGGCCGGGGTACGCGCTTCTTCTGCGGGTCGTTCGGATCCACTTCGATGAGCCCGAACCTCATGTTCATCCCGTGGTTCCACTCGTAGTTGTCCATGAGCGACCAGTAGAAGTAGCCGCGCACGTCAGCGCCGTCGCGAATGGCCCGCTGAAGCCAGGTGAGGTGCGGCACGAGGTAGTCGAGCCCGCCGTTCGCATCCAGGATGTTGGCGGTCCCGTTCTCCGTCACCATCGCCGGCAGGCCGTACGCCTTCGCGACCAGGGCCATCTCGTAGAGCCCGCGCGGGTAGTTCTCCCAGGGCTCCACCGCCAGCGGGTTGAAGTGGGTGAGCGGCGAGAGGTCCGGGAAGGACGGGCCCTCGGTCCCCTCCACGGTGGCGCGCGTGTAGTAGTTGATGCCGAGGAAATCCATGCGCCCGGCGAGGTCTTCCCGGTGCACGGCCTTGCGGTCCAGCGCCTCGTCGAAGTCGCCCTTGATGACCGCGTTCAGGAACGCCTCGTTGTAGAGGTAGTAGACGTTCTTCGCGGCGGCGCGGTCCATGGCCTTCGTCTCGTCCTTCGGCCGCACTGGCACCATCGCGTAGACGATGCCGACCTCCGCCACGTCGTCGTTCGCCTTCACCGCGTCGTACATCCGCGCGTGCGCTTCGATGAGCGCGCGCATCACCGTCCGCGCCGCCTCGCTCTTGAACATCACGCCCGGCGGGTTGGTCCGCTCCGCAGACGGGAAGATGTAGCCGGGCAGCACCACCGCCATCGGTTCGTTGAGGGTGACCCAGGAGTCCACGTGCGCGCCAAACTCGCGCGCGACGAAGCCGGCGTACTTGGCGGCCTCGCGCACCGTGTTCTCGCGGTCCACCCAGCCTTTCCGCTCGCAGGTGTCGAGGTTCTGGTGGCAGCCCACCGCGTCGTGGATCCACGCGGGGAGGGTGTAGTGGTTCAAGGTCACCAGAGGCTTCAGGCCGCGCGCCGCCATCGCCTCGAACATGCGGCGGTAGTGGGCGACGTTGCCGGCGTGCGCCACGGCCTTCAGCGCGTCGTACCCTTCGATGCCGACGGTGGAGGTGGGGAAGATGCGGCTCCACTCGATGCTGACCCGAAGGCTGTCGTTGTGCAGCACCTCCCGCGCGAGCCGGTAGTCCTCGTCGTACAGCTCCCAGTGGCCGGGGGACATGGACAAGGGGTCGCCGGAGAGGTGCGTGTTCTTGTCGCCCTGCAGGGACGGGTCGGTGACCCACGCGTACCAGTCGGAGTTCGGGTCCTCGCACTCGGACGCGGGCAGAGTCGGGCAGCCCATGTCCACCTGGAAGCCGGCGGTGGCGGTGCCCCAGCGGAAGCCTTCGGGGAAGAGGAGTGGGTCTGATTCTTCTTTGCTGCCGCAGGCGGTGGCGGCGAGGAGCAGGAGCACCAGCCCGGCTCTCACCCCAACCCTCTCCCGGGGGGAGAGGGGGGTCACCTGTCGCCTCCGCAGAAGTGGCGGAGCGCGGCCTCCAGCACCTGTTCGCAGCGGATCAGGTCGGACACGGGAACGAACTCTCCGGTGCGGTGGGCGACGCGAATGTCGCCGGGGCCGAACACGACCGCCTCTGCGCCGAGCGCGGTGAGCTGGGGGGCCTCGGTGCCAAAGGGCACGGTTTCAGGCGCGTGCCCGCTCTGCTCCTGGAGGAAGCGCACCACCGGGGAGTCCGCCGAGGTGTCCACGCCGCGGTCCGCCCGCAGCACGTTCACCCGGATCTCCACATCCTCGTCCTCCTCGCGCAGCTCCGCGGCGAGGTCGTTCAACAGCTCCGCCACCTGCTCCACCGGCTGGCTCGGCACCGGGCGCCATTCGACGACGAAGCGGCACAACCCGGGGATGACGTTCTTCGCCTTCCCGCCGTTGATGGTGCCCACGTTCACCGTGGTGTACGGCGGCTCGAAGGCGGGGTCCTGGTCCGTGCGCAGCACGTGCAGCGCGGCGTCCTCCAGCCTTCGCAAGAAGCGCGCGGCGTGGAAGATGGCGTTGGCGCCCACGTCCGGATACGCGCTGTGGCCTTCGCGGCCGTGCACCTCCACCTCCGCGAGGCAGTAGCCCTTGTTCGCCCGCACCGGCCGCAAGGACGTGGGCTCCCCGACGATGGCGTAGCGCGCGCGCCCCACCCCGGCGTCCACCAGCTTCTTCGCGCCCACGCAGCCCAGCTCTTCATCCGCGGTGAAGAGCGCCATCACCGGCTTGTGCAGCTCAGCCGCCGGCACCCGTGAGAGCGCCACCAGCGCCGCGGCGATGAAGCCCTTGGTGTCGCACGCGCCGCGGCCATAGAGCTTGCCGTCCTCTTCGGTGAGGGTGAGCGCCTTCGTCCACGCGGGGTCGAACGGCACGCAGTCCGAATGCCCCACCAGCGCCAGCTCCGGCCGGCCTTCTCCGCGCGTGCCGAGCAGGTTCACCTTCTGCACCCCGGCGCCGTCGGTGTAGGCGTGCCGCTCGCAGGCGAAGCCCTGCGCGCGCAGCCTCGCCTCCAACAGGTCGATGATGGGGACGTTGGTCCGCTGCGAGGACGAATCCACCGCCACCAACTCCCGCAGCACCGTCTCGAGCTCCTGCTTCAACCCGGCGTCGTTGCTCATCCGAAGATCCTCCTCGCCAGCGCGGTGAACTGCCGGCTGCTCTCCTCGGCCAGCCGATGCCAGCCTTCGTGAACGATGACGCGCCCGTCCACCACCACCTCGCGGATGGCGGCGGCCGACGCGCCGAAGACGAGCTGCGACAACAGGTGGTCCCTGTCCGCGCCCGCCAAAGAGGGATGGTCGAGCGCCACGGTGAAGAAGTCCGCCGGCGAAGACGGCTGGAGCTCCCCGCCAGGAACGCCCAGGCTGCGCGCGCCCGCGTTCGTCGCCGCGGCAAGAAGCCGCGCGCCGAGCCCGTCCGCGTCCCCTCCTCGGGGATCCAGCACCGCTCGCCGCAGCCTCACCAACCTCAGGTGCGACTCGAGCTGCCGCGCTTCGTCCAACAGGTCAATCTGCGTCTGGCTGTCCGACCCCAGGGACAAGGATGCGCCGGCCTCGAAGAGCAGATCCGCGGGCACCACGCCGTCTCCCAGGTTGCGTTCGGTGGACGGGCACGCACAGACCGTGGCCTCGGCCCGGCCCAACATCCGCACCTCGTCGTCTTCGAGGTGGACACCATGGACCGCGGTGAAGCGCGGGCCCAGAAGCCCAAGCCCCTCCAGGAAGGCGACGGGGCGCTGCCCGTGTTCGCGCACGCAGGCGTCGATCTCCGCGGGCTGCTCGGCGACGTGCATGTGGACCGCGCCGTCCCTCACCTTCGCCACCGCATCCAGCCACGCCCGCGGCACCGCCCGGACGCTGTGGGGCGCGTGGCCGACCGTGACCGCCCCGTCGCTGGCGAAGGCCGAGCGCAGGTCCTGGACGTCCCGCATGAAGAGGTCCACGTCGGGGTCGATGAAGCGCCGCTGCCGTGGGTTCTCCGGCACCTCGAAGCCCGCGCGCGCGTAGCCCACTCGGAGCAGACAGATGCGCAGCCCCACGTCTCGCGCCGCGCGGATGACCTGCCGCGCCAGTTCGAGCCGGTCCGTGTACGGCGTTCCGTCCGGGCCGTGGTGCAGGTAGTGGAACTCGCCCACCGTGGTCATCCCGGCGAGCGCCATCTCCACGAAGGCCTGTCGCGAGGCGACGTACACGTCTTCGGGCGAGAGCGCGCCGGCCGCGGCGTACATGGCCTCGCGCCAGGACCAGAAGTCGTCGCGCTCGCGGCCCCGGGTGAGGAACTCGGTGCGGCCGCGGATGAGCCGCTGAAAGGCGTGCGAGTGCCCGTTCACCAGGCCCGGCATCAGCGCTTGTCGCGGCAATTCGGTGACGGCGACTTCGCCGCCGCCCGCCGCGCCGTGCAAAGACGCCGCGGGCAGCACCCGCTCGACCCGGCCATCCGGGGCGACGAGCAGGGCGAGCCCTTCACGGACTTCGCCCTCCCACCACATCCACTCGGGTACGAACGCCTGACGCGGGCCGGGGAGCGACACGCGTCGGGTCTACCACGCCAGGCTACGGATGCGACGCCTCGCCGTGGGCCCAGCGCCGGGACTTCGCCGCGTCCTTTATCCAGGAGAGGTGGCGCTGCTCGTCGGCGTAGTGACTGTCGATGACGATGCGCTCCTCCGGCGTCCACTCCAGCTTGAGGGCCGCCTGGTAGGTGCGCGTGGTCAGCTCTTCGTTGCCCACCATGGCGATGAGCGCGGCCTCGTTGCCCATCATGCTGGTGACGGCGGTGAAGCCCTTGAGCACGGCGCCCTTCAGGTCTGGCTTCATGCTCACCGGCTTGCCGCCCAGCTTGCTGATGAGGTCGTTGAGCGCGTGGACGTGCCGGACGTGGTCTTCACGGAACTCAGCGAGTCGCTCCTTCAGCAACGGCACGTCCACCCGCTGCAGCGCCGCGTCGTAGGTGCCGATGGCGTCCACGTCCAACTGCGCCAGGCTGTGCAGCTTCGCCAGCTTCGTCTTGCTCATGGGTCGCTCCTTCAAGCGTTTCGTCCCATGAGATGTGCATGTCCGCGAACGGCGACGACCCTCCCTGCGGACCTGCCCGGCTGCTCTCCGCGCGCAGGAGCGAGCCCGTACCGGAGGGTTACCGCACGCCGCGGACGACGACGCCGTCGTAGGTTCGATGGCCGGCAAGGTAGAGGTCGTCCGGGCCTGCGGCCCAAATGCCGAGGACGTTCAAGTGGAACGTCAGCCCTCCCTCCAGGTCGGGCAGCTGCGCCCAGGTCTCACCATCGAACCGCGTCAGCTTCCCGTTGCTCAGCGAGTCGCCCCCCGCGAAGACCTCATCCACGGCGCCGCCCCCCATCGCGTGGTGGAGCTCATTCGCTCCCACGGGGGCGTGGACGAAGCTCCAGGTCTTCGTGCTGGCGTCGCGCTGGGCGATCTTTCGGCCGCTGCCGGTCGCGAAGAGGTGGGTCCCTGCACCATGCACCGCGCGGAAGTTGACGTTGGCGGCGATGAGCTCCGCGGTGGAGTTGGCCAGCTCGATGAAGGCGATGCCGTTGGTCTCAATTCGAATGATGCGGCCGCTGTTGGTGGCGGCGAACACCGTGCCGTCCTCGGCGACGAAGCAGCCGTGGACGTAGGCGGTGCCGGTATCCGCCACGAGGACCTTCCACGCGTTGTCGGCCACGTCGAAGCGGAACACCTTCCCGTCCGCCGCGCTCTCACCCACGGCGTAGATGAGGTCCTCTCCCCGACCGCACAGCCCGTAGACGATGCCGCCGCCCAGGCCTGGTTGGGTCGGGGTGGCGGTGAAGTGCGATTGCTCGGTGCAATCAGCGCCGGTGCAGTGAAGGAGCACGCCCGAGCCGCCCGCGTACACCTTCCCGGAAGGCGAGACGTACAGGCCGCGGAGAATGCGCGGGCTGGTCGCGGTGTCTGACCACGCCGTCTCCCAGCCGCTGCCCGTCCAGCGCAGCAAACGTCCCTTGAAGGTGACCACCCACGGGTCGCCGCCGGGAACGCCATGGATGGCCTGGATCTCTTCGTCGGACCAGTTGCCCATGGTGCCCCAGGAGAAGATGCCTGCGTCCGCGCGGTAGTGGACGTCCTCCCCGCCGCCGTCCGCCCCCGCATCGCTGCCATCCCCCGCATCACCACCCGGGTCCACGCCGGCGTCGGGGTGGCTGTGCACGCCCCCGTCGTGGCAGACGGGCTCGATGGGTTGCAGGCAGCCGGAGACCAGGAGTGCGCCTGCGAGCGCAGCCGTTACACGAAGGAGCATGTCTTCACCTCAGAAGCGGACCCAGAGGCCCTCGCCGTCCAGCCCGATGGCGCGCGACTCGCCGGCCAACCCCGCCGCCCCACCGCGTTCCGCGCGCGTGACCAGCGCATCCACCACGCCGCCCACCATCAATGCAAGTCCGGTGTAGCCGGCCACGAGGTGCAGGGTCTGCAGGGTCTGCGCCCGCCGCGGATCCCGGAAGGTGCCGCCCTGAAGAAAGCCGCCGGACGTCTTGTTGCTCTCGAACATGGCCAGGGCCACCGCGCTGGTGCCCAGGGCGAGCACTTCACCGGTGAGGAACAGGGTCCCCTTCGCGTCCTCGCCCTGCGCAAACTGGCCCACGCCGAAGGGCACCAGCGCCACGCCGATAGAGACGCGCTCCGCCCCATCTGACGAGACGAGCGGCGGCGGCGGCAGCGCCGGCTCCGGCTCCGGCTCCGAGTGGAGCGGGGAGCCCGGAAGACGCAGCGGGCGGATGGGCTCCGGGGGGCGCGGCTCCTGCGCGACGTCTGTACGCGCCTGCTCGGCGAGGGACACGAGGTCCGGTCCGAAGAGCGCCGGAGCCAACCTCGCCTCCGGGCTCTCCCGCGCCAACGCGAGCAGCTGCGCGCGCGCGGACGCGGCGTCGCCCAGCGCGTGGTACGCCGCCGCGAGGTAGCCACGCGCCACGGCCCGCTCCGCCTTCGGCAGATCCGGCGCGTCCACCAGCGTCACCAGCGTGTCGCGCGCGCGCGCGAACTCACCCGCGACGAACAGGTCGATGCCGCGTTGCACCCGCGCGTCCTGCGCGCCGAGCACCGCCGAGAGCAGGAGCGCCACCAGAGCCATTGGCCCGGCACTCTAGCGTCACGCGGTGCGTCTTCGGTGCTTGAGGACGATTCCGAAGCCGAGCAAGGCGTTGCACAGCATCAGGCCGTTGGTGACCACGAACACCCAGTTGCGGATCATCAGGCTGTAGGCGGTGAAGCCCGCGGACGCGGTGAGCTGACCGACGAAGAGCCACTTGCTCACACCTTCACTCGTCCCTGCCTTCCACTGCTTGTGCACCTGCTTGCCGATGGTGAGCACCAGCACCACCGAGCTGAACCAGCCGAGCAGCTCGACCATCCGTAGGCCCCCTCCTGCCCCATGAGGTGCGCACTTCACGTGCCCTTCGCACCGGCCCGTCTACAGGGCAGCCTGGCGAGCGGCCCAGGCCTGTTCGCCCTCCTGCGGGTGTCTACGTTCAGCCTCAGGAACGGCGGGGACGGCGGTGAGCCGCCGGTGTCCGAGAGCACAGTTGGGGCTTCAAGGCCGGGGATCGAGGGGCTTTCGGGTGCCGGGGCTTTCAGGTGCCGGGGCCTGGGTGAAGCGGGGAGAACGCCTTGGCGCGCGGAAAGGTCAGCCAGCTCGACGAGTACCGCGCCAGACGCAACTTCGAGGTCACGCCGGAGCCCGCACCAGGCACCGCGAAGGGCGCAGTTCGAGAGCCCCGCGACGCACCGACCTTCATGGTCCACAAACACGACGCCACGAGGCTGCACTACGACCTGCGGCTGGAGATGGACGGCGCGCTCGCGAGCTGGTCCGTCCCCAGGGGCCCCAGCTACGACCCCACGGCCAGGCGCTTCGCGGTGCAGACCGAAGACCACCCGCTCGAGTACGGCCACTTCGAGGGGCGCATCCCCGACGGCGAGTATGGCGCCGGCGATTCGCTCATCTGGGACCGGGGACACCGTGCCGCCGGGACAGGCTTCCGCGCAGCGGAAGAAGGGGCACCTGCATCTGGAGTTGCGGGGTGAGAAGCTCGAGGGCCGCTGGCATCTGGTGAGGACCTCCGGCCGCGGCACCCGCGCCGGCTGGCTTCTGTTCAAGGCGAAGGACGGGCTCGAGAAGGAAGGCTACGAGGTGGTGGAGGAGCGCCCGGAGTCCGTCGTCTCGGGCAGGCGCGTGACCCGCGGACCGGTGCGGAAGAAGGACCTGCGCGCGCGCCACCCGGACCCTTTGACCCTGATGAAGAAGGTGTGGCCGCCGATGCTGGCCACCCTCGCGGACAAGGCGCTCGCCCCGAAGCTGGACAGGTACATCTATGAGGTGAAGTACGACGGCTACCGGGGCATCGCCGCCGTCTCCAACGGGCAGGTGGTGTTCCACACCCGCAACGGGCTCGACCTCACCGAGCGCTTCGGGGAGTTGGCGCGCGCGCTGTCGCGGCTGGTGGTCCCCGAGGTGGTGCTCGACGGCGAGGTGGTGGCCTTCGACGCGAAGGGGGTCTCCCGCTTCGAGTCCCTGATGACGCCGGGCGCGGACCACCGCTTCGTGGCCTTCGACCTGCTGTGGCTCGACGGGCAGGACCTGCGCAAGCGGCCCCTGGAGGAGCGACGCGAGCTGCTGGAGTCAGTCCTGGCCAACGTGCCGCCGCCGCTGGAGCCGGCGGAGCGGGTGCGTGGCGATGCGGAGGAGGTGTTGGCGCAGGCCCAGGCGCGCGGGCTGGAGGGCGTCATCGCCAAGGCGTGCGGGTCCCCCTACGAAGGCAAGCGCTCGCGCTGCTGGCTGAAGCTGAAGGTGTCGCAGGCGCAGGAGGTGGCCGTCATTGGCTACACGCCCATCACCAACGGCAAGAAGGAGATTGGCGCGCTCCTGGTGGGCGTGCACGACAACGACGGCTTCCGGTACGCCGGCAAGGTGGGCACCGGCTACTCCGCGAAGGTGCGCAAGGAGCTGTGGGGGCGGTTGGAGCGGGCGCGCGTGGAGAAGGCACCAGCGAAGGACGCGCCGAGGCTCAAGGCCGCGCGGTGGGTGAAGCCGGAGCTGGTCGCGCAGGTGCGCTTCACCGAATGGACGCGCGACGGGAAGCTGCGGCATCCGTCATTCCTCGGGCTTCGGGCGGACAAGAAGCCGGAGGAGGCGCGCCGCGAGGTCCCCACCGCGGCGAAGCCGAAGCCGGCGAAGGGCGCACGGCGGGCGCCGGCGCAGAAGCTGGCGGCGAGAGAAGCGCGGCTGCCCGCGCAGAAGGCGGCGCTGCCTGAGGCCCTGGAGGTGAAGCTCACCAGCGGCACGCGCGTGGTCTACCCGGACGCGAAGGTCACCAAGGCGGACGTGTTCGCCTACTACCGCGACATGGCGGAGGTGATGGTGCCGGCGCTGGCTGCGCGGCCGCTGGCGCTCAAGCAGTGGCCGAAGGGCATCTCCCACGACGGCTTCTACCGCCAGAACGTCGCCGACCTGCCGGACTGGGCGACGAAGGCGGAGGTGCCGTCCCACAAGCGCACGCTCGTCCATCCGGTGGTGGATCGCGAAGAGACGCTTCTATGGTTGGCGAACCGGTCCGCGCTGGAGCTGCACATGTGGCACAGCCGGGTGCCGCATCTGACCGAGCCGGACTGGGTGGTGTTCGATCTCGACCCCGGCAAGGGGCCGTTCGAGGACGTCATCACCGTGGCGCTGGCGCTGCGCGGGCTCCTGGAGAAGCTGGGGCTCGCGAGCGTGCCCAAGACCTCGGGCAAGCGCGGCCTGCACGTGCTGGTGCCGGTGAGCCGCGGGCACAACTACGAGGACACCCTGCAG